>JAFLKR010000172.1 GCA_019163135.1 Desulfobulbaceae bacterium
GAACCGCAGGAAGTGCTTCCTCAAGCGGAGGCCATACTTAATCCGAAACAACAAGGGTGCACTTTTCCCTTCAGGCAGCTCGCTGGAGTGGGGGTCGCTTTTTTCCTGACCATCGCCCTGCGCAAGGCCCTGGTGGAGAGCGGCCTTTTAACATTGAGCACGTTGCCCAATTTAAAAAAATACCTGGACCTGGTTGCGCTCGGCACGGTCGCGGATGTGGTTCCCCTTGCTGGGGTTAATCGAATTTTAGTTCGCGCAGGACTTGAAGTTTTATCTGCAAAAAACCGTTATGGCATTCTTTCTCTCTGTGAAAACTGTGGGATAGCTGACCATCAGGTCCTTGCAGAGGACATAGCATTCAAACTGGCTCCACGGATCAATGCTGCCGGACGATTGGGGCAGCCACAAATAGCAGTCCGCTTGCTGGTGGCGGACGACATCGAGCAAGCCCGGCAACTGGCCAGTAAACTTGAACAGATGAACGGTGAAAGGAAACAACTGGAGCTTGAAGTTCTGGAGGTTATTGAAGAACAGTGCCGGCAGCAGGTTGACGCCGGAGCGTACGGGTTGGTTGTTTATAAGGAAAAATGCCATCCAGGGGTTTTGGGAATTATCGCGTCCAGAATTTCTGATCGATTCTGCCGACCTACGATCATATTCACTGATGATTACAACAGAGAGGAGGGGGGATTGAAAGGCTCAGGAAGATCCGTGCCGGGTATAAATCTCTTTCAAGCCCTGGAGCGGTGTTCTGCCTGGATAGGGCAGTTTGGCGGCCATGCCATGGCTGTTGGCCTGACTATTAAAAAAATGCAACTGGAACATTTTGCACTTGAGTTCAATCTGCAGACGGCGCCCCCAACCACTGTTTTCATGCAAGGAGTCAGCATGCCGATTGATTTTCATTTTCAAAATAAAAAGATGCTGGGGCAGGATTTTGTCCAATCGCTACAACTGATGCAACCGTTTGGGGAAGGGAATCCGGAACCTGTTTTTTTATTATCCCGAGAACAACTTCTTAATCCCAGAGCGGTCAAAGGTCATCTTGCTTTCCAGATTCGCACAGACCGGCAGGTTTTTCCTGGGATCGGCTTTCACCTGGCCGATCCGAACCGGAACTTCAATGAGCCTGTCGATCTGGTATTCCAATTAAAACGGTCCTGGTTTAAAGGGGTAGGGCGCGATCAGGTCCAAGCCCTCCGTCTCGTAGCCATTTGATATTATGGCAGATATAAAATTTAACATAATATATATTATGCGACATTTGAAAATGATGGTTTTAAAGCTGGTCCTGCGTCGACATTGCTCGCAATGTCGATACACTGAAAAGATCCTTTGCGGCAGCAAATTGTTGAACTAATCATAGAAACAAGCTAAAGGCCCCACACTACCAAATCTCATTCCACTAAGAGCACATCCTATGAATCGCGACATTTACCAGGAACCCCTGGTTTCCCGTTACACCAGTCGAGCCATGCAGGAACTTTTTTCCGACCGTTTTAAGTTTACCCACTGGCGCAAATGCTGGGTGGCCTTGGCTGAAGCGCAGCATGAACTCGGCCTTGCCTCCGTGACCGCCGAGATGGTCGCTGAACTGAAAGCGCACGTAGAGGATGTTAATTACGACGTGGCTGCGGCCAAAGAACGTGAAATCCGTCACGATGTCATGGCGCATGTCTTTGCCTACGGCCAACAGTGCCCGCTCGCCGAGCCTATCATTCACCTCGGAGCGACTTCACAATTCGTAGTCTGCAACACCGACCTGCTTATCCAGAAACGGGGACTGCAGCTTATCAAACAATCGCTCGTCAGGGTTATCGCTAACCTTGCCACCTTTTGCGCGCAATATAAAGACCTGGCTACGCTTGGCTTTACCCACTACCAACCAGCCCAGCCGACCACGGTCGGTAAACGCAACACCCTGTATATTCAAGATTTATTGATGGACCTTGAGTATATTGAACATCTTGAAGAACAGATAAAAGCCAGGGGCGCCAAGGGAACTGTGGGCACCCAGGCGACCTTCATCGAACTCTTCAACGGCGATCACCAAAAAGTTAGAGAGCTCGACCGGAGGGTCTCTGAAAAAATAGGCTTCGACACATTTTTTGCTGTAACTGGCCAGACTTACCCAAGAAAGCTGGACATGAAAACCTCGGAAACCTTGTCCGGGATCGGCGCCTCTGCTCATAAATTCGCAGTCGACCTTCGCCTGCTTTCTAATTTAAAAGTACAGGAAGAGCCTTTTGAAAATAAACAGGTCGGTAGTTCGGCCATGGCATATAAACGCAACCCGATGCGCTCGGAACGCATGACCGGACTAGCGAGAAAACTAATGGGGCTACCGGCCAACTTCGCGGCAACCGCCGCGAATCAATGGTTCGAGCGCACTTTGGACGATTCGGCCATCCGGCGCATGGACTTGGCTCAAGCCTTTCTGTTGACCGACGCAATTTTAAAGTTGTATATAAACATAACCAACGATATGGTTGTGTATCCGAAACAAATAGAACGTCACCTTAGAGAAGAGCTCCCCTTTATGGCCACCGAAAAAATCTTGATGGCCTGCGTTGCGCGAGGAAAAAGCCGACAGGATATCCACGAAGTTATCCGCGAGCATTCCGTGGCAGCCGGTCTCGATGTCAAGAATCAGGGCATTCATAACAATCTCATCGAGAGGCTGGCCGCTGACGATCGCATTCCCTTTGACTATCAGGAACTCGACGGGCTACTGGGTAATTACCAGCAGTTCACCGGTCGTGCCGCCATGCAGACTACTGAATTCCTCGAGGAGGTCGTTGCTCCGGTGCTTGACAAGTACAAACATTTTTCCGGTGATATTGACGCTTCTTTAAGCGTTTGATTTTACAACTTCATGTGTTGCGTAAACTATGAACATCTCGCCTGCCATCGTTGAGTGTTACCTGCTCATTCGTCCCGAAAAAATCAGTTGGTTGCGGTTTATACTCGAAGGCTATGACGGACTCGCTATTCTGACCACGATTTCCGCAGCATCCGGCCTGGTGCGTCTCCAGACTCTTGCTCCTCGTTTTGACGAAACCATGCACCTGGTCGACGCCTTGGCGGGCGACTTGACCCAGTTTTAACCTCACCTGCAACCTTAATAAGGGAACCTATCCTTTCGTAATAATGTCATGAGTAAAAGCCTCTATATCAAAACCTTTGGCTGCCAGATGAACGAACGCGACTCCGAGATCATCGAGCAACTCCTGGCTCAAGAGGGATATGTCCCGGCTGATCGCGCCGAAGGTGCCGATGTGGTCTTGATCAACACCTGCAGTATCAGGGAAAAAGCCGAGCAAAAGGTTTTTAGCCTGCTCGGACAGTTGCGGGACGAAAAAGCACGCAATCCATCGCTGCTGCTGGGAGTTATCGGATGTGTCGCTCAACAGGAGGGTGAGCGTATCCGGGACCGGATGCCGCATGTGGACCTGATTGTCGGTACTCAGCAAATCTACCGCTTGCCGGAAATGCTCGCTCGCCTCGAGCAACGGGTTACCTCCAGGGAGATCGCCATTAACCTTGAGGCTTCTTTTCATATTCCGCCCTTCCAAAAGCTCCTCGTTAACGCCTCGCCCTTCCCTGCCTCCTCTGGGTTTAAACGATTTGTCACTATCATGCAGGGGTGCAATAACTATTGCAGTTATTGCGTGGTTCCCGGCACACGAGGTCGCGAGATCAGTCGGCCCATGGCTGACATAATCGAAGAGGTGGAGATTCTGGCTAGTCAGGGGGTCAAGGAAATCACCCTGCTCGGGCAAAATGTCAACTCCTACGGCCTAACTAACCCGGTCGCTGACTTAACGGTCTCTTTTCCTGAACTGCTCCGCCGGGTGGCGTCCATCAATGGGTTGCAGCGACTCCGCTTCACCACCTCCCACCCCAAGGACCTTTCGGAAGACCTCATGCGTTGTTTTGCCGAGATCGACATCCTTTGTCCCCATTTTCATCTCCCGGTGCAATCGGGGTCCAATGCCGTCCTGAAACGGATGAATCGAAAATATACCATTGAAACCTATTTGGAGAAAGTGGCAGGACTCCGTCGTTTTTGTCCTGAAATCGCTCTGGCAACCGACATCATTGTCGGGTTTCCCGGGGAAACCGAAGAGGATTTTCAGGCAACCCTGGAATTGTTATCCTTGGTCCGTTTTCACGGTTCGTTTTCCTTTAAATACTCGGATCGACCCCACACTCATTCTGTTAATTTTCTTGACAAGATTCCCGAAGAGGTCAAAAGTAGACGATTGCTGGCATTCCAAACCCTGCAGGATGCCATTGGCTTGGAACGTAATGCTGAATGCATCGACAAGGAAGTTGAGGTTATGCTTGAAGTTTGTGCCGGAGATGATTGCAAAGGGCGCACGCCTGCCCACCAGATGGTCCATTTTAACAGGCAGGGGTTACCACTTGCCCCGGGAGACCTGGTGACCGTTAAAATTAATCAGGCCGGCAAACACTCGCTCAAGGGCGATATTCATTTAAAACATTAATTTACTTCATTAAACTACTGCAAGAGCGACGTAAATGATTGATCTGCACACGCACACTTTTTTTAGCGATGGAGCCCTGGTGCCATCCGAGCATGTTCGGCGGGTTGAAATCCTCGGGTACGAGGCGATTGCCATCACCGACCATGCCGATTCCTCCAACCTGCACCTGCTGATCCCTAATCTTATCAAAGTCGCCCGTGATCTCAACTCGGTCAACACCACCCGGTTGATTGTCGGAGTCGAGTTGACCCATGTCCCCCCTGCCCTCATCGCCCCTCTGGCCGCGGAAGCGCGGGCCCTCGGCGCCCAAATCATTGTGGTTCACGGCGAAACCCCCGTGGAACCAGTGTTGCCGGGAACTAATCGGGCCGCTCTGGAGGCCGACATTGACCTTCTCGCCCACCCTGGTTTCATTACCGAAGAAGAGGCCGCTCTGGCCGCCAGAAAAAATATTCTGCTGGAACTTTCCGGCCGGAAAGGACATTGCTTGACCAATGGACATGTGGCAAAAATGGCGGAGAAAACCGGCGCTCTCCTGGCTATCAACGCTGACGCGCATACTCCCGGTGATTTCCTGACTGCCGAGATGGCCGAAAAAGTGGGTTTGGGCGCCGGACTCAGCAAGGAGCGCTACCTGCAGGTTCGCCGCAATATGGTAGACCTGGTGCGCAGACTCAAGCCGCTCGCCTGAGTTTACCCGGGCCAACTCGGCCGCCACACGAAAAAATTTCTGAATCCGCGCCCCACGAAAACGCGGTCCTCATTAACAATCATTCTGGATTTGCACCCCATGCACTATCAGGGAACTATTTATCGGCCCCCCAGCGAGGCCGGCAGTATCTTGCTGCAGGTCACTACCGGCTGTTCCCATAACAAATGCAGCTTTTGCGGGATGTACAAAGGGCAGCGCTTCACAATCAAACCCGAGGATCAGATCCTTGCGGACATTGATTTTGCCGCCGCTCATTATCCCCAGGCGCGCCGTCTTTTTCTTTGTGATGGCGACGCCCTGATTCTGCCCCAGGAACGACTGCTGACCATTCTTGAGCGGATCGAAACCCGTTTGCCCCTGATCACCAGGGTGGGTATTTATGCCAACGCCAAAAGTTTGCGGTCAAAATCGATAATGGAACTGCAGGAATTGCACCGACATGGGCTCGGCATTGTCTACATGGGGCTGGAAAGCGGAGATGATCCGACCCTTGCAGCGATGCACAAAGGCGCCACCGTCGCCGAGATGATTGAAACCGGTACCAAGGCCCGGCGCGCCGGGCTGCAATTATCCGTCACCGTCCTGCTCGGCATCGCCGGGCCTGAGCGCTCAAGTCTCCATGCCGCAGCAACCGGTCGGGTCTTGAGTGCCCTTGACCCCGAGTATGTTGGGGCATTGAGCCTAATGCTGGAACCGGGAACTAATCTGTACAGCGAGTACCAGGCTGGCCGGTTCGCCATGCCGGAACCCTTGGCGATCCTGCAGGAACTGCGGACCATGATAGCGAACACCGAACTCAGCCAAGGGCTGTTTCATGCCAACCATGCTTCCAACTATCTGCCGATCCGGGCCAAACTCCCTGTAGAAAAAGCCGAGACCCTCGCCTTGCTCGACCAGGCCATAGCCGGAAAGATGGCATTGAAACCGGAACACCTCAGGGCGCTTTAATCGTTCCTCTGCCTCCCCGTATCATCTTAACTCACGCGAGTATATTGGATATGCCCACCCCACTAACCGAAGGCCAAAAAATTGCCACCATCAACACCGAATATATTGAAATGGACAAGTTGCTCAAACGCGAAGACCTCGCGGCCAGCGGCGGTGAGGCCAGATATCAGATCAGTCAGGGGCTGGTGGCGGTCAACGGTGTTCAGGAAATGAGGAAACGACGGAAGCTCTATGCAGGCGATGTGGTCTGCTTTGCTGGGGTCGAAATTCGGGTTGAAAAAGAACAACCTCCTGTTTCGCACTGATTTTACAAACGAAACAGGAGGTTCTGTGGTGAAGATTACGGCCTAGCGGGTGAGTTTTTGTTGCGCCTCGAGGTAACGGCTTTTGGTCTTTTCCAGAATCTCTGCCGGTACAGTCGGGGGCGGTGGCTGCTTGTTCCAGTCGATAGAGCTGAGATAATCGCGCAGGAATTGTTTGTCAAAGCTCGGCTGACCTTGCCCGAGGGTGTATTGGTCCTCTGGCCAGAAACGGGAGGAATCCGGGGTCAAGACCTCATCAATCAGCAGCAGAGTATCGCCGATCATCCCTAACTCAAATTTGGTGTCGGCAATGATAATTCCCTTGGTACGGGCATAATCGGCGGCTCGTTGATAGAGTTTGACGCTGACTTCGGCCATTTGGTCGGTCAGTTCCCGGCCTACCAGTTCCCGCATCCGCTCAATCGAAATGTTTTCATCATGCAACCCCTGCTCCGCCTTGGTGGAGGGGGTGAACAACGGCTCGGGAAACTTTTCGGATTCGCGCATCCCCTTGGGCAGTCTAAAGCCGCAGACCGTGGGGTTTTTTTGATACGCGCTCCAGAACGAACCGGAAAGATACCCGCGAACAATACACTCGATTGGCACCACCTCGGTCCGCTTGACCAGCATCGATCGCCCTTCCAGTTGCCTGCGGTACGGACGACAGATGGCGGGGAACTGATCGACATCAGCGCTGATCAGGTGGTTGGGGATAATATCACTCAGCAATCCGAACCAGAATAGGGAAATTTCAGTCAAAACCTTGCCCTTGCCGGGGATAGGGTCGGCCATGACCACATCGTAGGCGGAAATCCGGTCGGTGGCCACCATCAGCAGTTTATCGTCATGGCCGGGAATCTCGTACATATCCCTGACCTTGCCCCGATGTAATAATTTCAAATCCGGACACTCGGTGGTGATCACAGCATCACTCATCTCTTCACTCCCTGATACTATTGATTAAACAAAACTGGTCTGCATCGCTGCAGTTGCTATCCAGGCTAAAAAAACAACCAACTTTACCGACTGCCTGCATCCTTGACAACTTGTTCCGACATCTTACTATTTTTTATCATTTAAAACCATAACCCTTACAAGGAGAGGTGCAGCATGGCATTTATACGATTTGCAGATCGACCGGCTTTCCGTAATCCCTGGGCTGAATTTGAACGGATTCGCCAAGGGCTCGATGAACTCTCCCGAACCTATGTTGACCAAGGGAAAACACAAAGTCGAGCCAATGTCTATCCAGCCCTTAATATTTACGAGGAAACCGATCGATTGATCGTCACCGCTGAGTTGCCCGGTGTCAAGGCCCAGAACCTGGAACTATCCATTGAAGGAGAAACGCTCAACCTCCAGGGGAAACGGGACAACAAACAGAGTGAACCCGGCATTTCCTATCATCGCCGCGAGATTGAATCCGGCAGTTTCAGTCGGGCGCTCACCCTGCCGGTCAAGGTCGATGCGGAACAGATCGGTGCCAAACTCAGCAACGGCATTCTCACTATCACCCTGATGAAGGCTTCGGCCGTTACTCCCCGTCAGATCAAAGTCAGCGCCGAATAGGAGGGCCATCCGATGACTGAACAGGAATTGAAGATCCAAGAGAAGAAAACAGCCAATCCGGGCGACGAAACCACCAAGAACGAAGCCTGTTTTGCCCCGCATGTGGATATTTTCGAGACCGATAAGGACGTGACCGTAATTGCCGATATGCCGGGTGTGACCACCGAGGGGGTCGATCTTTCCTTGGAAGATAACATCCTCACCATTCAAGGAAATCGAGTTTTACAGAAACAACCGGGACGGATTTTACTTGAGGAGTATGAAAGCGGCCATTACCTGCGACGTTTTACGGTTGCTGAAACTATTGATCAGGAGAAGATCGAAGCTTCGTTGAACGATGGGGTCTTGCGGGTGCGGCTCCCCAAAACCGGCCCGGCGCAGCCGAAAAAGATTGAAGTTAAAATGGGCTGAGCAGTTGCCGCTTCGCCGTTGCTGAAATCCAGGTGACAACGGTCGATATTTTTCTTTATCGTGCCGGCCGTTGCACTAGTTCGGTGCAGGCGGGGTTAGAGTAGGCCACCAGTTCCGCGACCAATGACCCAACCACAATTTTGGAATGAATCTCCACTGGTACCCGGCACCGGTCATCGGTGAGCCAGAGGATGGTGTTGCCGCTCTTTTCGTACAACCCTTTAAACTCCATTTTCGGCTGGACCTTGAGCGTTGCCTTCTTACCAAAGATCGTTTCCCGTTGCTCCCGCTGCAAAAGAGCGACCCGGACCTCGTTGCGTTTCTTATCGGCAAAGGTAGGAACCACTATTTCTTCTCCCTCTTTGAACAATAATGCCCTGGTGATGATGAACGAGGCAAATTCGTTGTAGACCGTGCCTTCGATATCGAATTGCTCCTGTGGTTCCTTGTTTTTTTGATAGCGGACAGTGTGGGCGAGTTGGTCATACAGGGTCAGACGGTGGATTTTTCGGCCATAGCCTTCGTTCTGCCGCACCTCATAACGGTAAGGCAGTTTCATAGGGCCGCTGACCGAACAACGGAAGGTGTCATCCACCGGATAGATGAGTTTGAGTGGGCCATAATCTTTCACCTTGGCCGAAATGGTATACGCCTCCGACTTGGCCTTCTCTGGGGTGATTTCCATGTAGATGTCGCCTATTTTGACACCGCCGCTCCAGGAAACTGCATAGTGCAGCGACTCCGTCCCTGAAAAAACTGTAGCGAGCACCGCCGGGTCCACCTGGGTGGGCTGGGTTTCCAGGACCGTGTTCATCGCCGTTTCCGCCACGGCATGGTGGAGCCACAACAGGGTGAACAGCAGGGAAATAAGCGTGCTGAGGAATCTGGGAAAAAAACGCATATCAGGGTGAGGTTGCCAAGGCAAGCCAGGTGGCCAAGAAAAGAGTCAGGGCAATCAGGCCGTTCATCAAAAAAAAGGACTGACGGATGCGTGACAGGTCTTTGGGATTGACGATGAGATGCTGGTAAAAGAGGGCTAAGCCGGTGAGCAGGACGCCGAGATAATACCAGAAATTGAGTCCAGTCTGCATCCCGGTCAGGGTGAAAAGGCCAAAAGCCAGGACATGAAACCCCACGGCGATTCGGAAACCGGTGCGTCGACCAAAGATTGCCGGCATTGAGTAGAGTCCGGCATTGCGGTCAAAGTCAGCATCCAGACAGGCATAGATGCAGTCAAAGCCCGCCACCCAAAACAGCACGCCCAGTGAAAGCACCCATGGGTAGCCTTCAAGATTCGCGGCCACCGCCACCCAACCGCCGAGCGGTGAAAAAGCCAGGGCCACTCCGAGGACAACATGGCAGAGCCAGGTGAAACGTTTGGTCAGCGAATAGCCGAGGGTCAGCGCCAGGGCCACCGGCGCAATCAACATGGCCATGGGGTTGAGCATGTAACAGGCAAAAAAGAACAGGCCAGCGGCCAGCACCACCATTGCCCAGGATTCGACCAGGGTGACTGCGCCCGCAGGCAAGGCCCGATCTGCCGTGCGCGGGTTGGCGGCGTCGAAGCGTCGATCGACAATCCGGTTGAATCCCATGGCGCTGGTTCGTGCGCCCACCATGGCCAGGATAACCCACAAAAAAACGGAAATAGGGGGTACGCCCCGGCCGGCAAGGAAGGCACCCGTCAAAGCAAAGGGCAGGGCAAAGACAGTGTGCTTAAATTTGATCATTTCCAGCAGGATGGAGATTTTTTTCCACATGATCAGAGGCCCTGCCAGCGTTTGATCTGCACGGAGGTCACTGCAATCCCCAACAGATCGCAAATGCGGGCGGCAAAGTTCCGGGCGATGTCATCCAGCCCCTTGGGCCTAGTGTAAAAGGAAGGCATCGGCGGACAGATAATCGCGCCGGCCTCATGGACAGCCAGCATGTTCTTGAGATGGGTTCGATTCAAAGGGGTTTCGCGCACGGCCAAGAGCAACGGTCGCCGCTCTTTGAGGGTGACGTCGGCACAGCGGTGGAGCAGATTGCCGCAATACCCGTTTGCTATTGCCGCCAGGCTGCCCACGGTGCAAGGCAGGACCACCATGGCGTCGTAGCGGGCGGATCCTGAGGCCGGCGGGGCGGTGAAGTCATCGGAGGCAAACCACCGCGACACCTGCGGCAATTGTTCCGGCGTCATCCCCAGTTCGATCTGCAGCACTTTGCGGCCCGCCTCGGACAGGATGCCGTGGACCTCAACCTGCTCTGCGGCAAGCAATTCCAGCAAGGCCGGCACATAGAGCATGCCAGTGGCTCCGGTTATCCCCAAAAGAAGGCGCTGACAGGCGGCCATATTATGCTTTTACCCCAACATAGATGGAGACGATGCCAAAGGTCATCGGTATTCTGGACACCGTCGTGAACCCCGCCTCGCGCATCATGGCCAGCAGTTCCTCCGGCTCATAAAAGGCGGCGATCGATGAGGCCAGATATTGATAGGCCTCCTTGTCGCCTGAGATTAATCCGGCTATCAAGGGCAGGACCCGATTGAGATAAAAACTGTACAGCGGCTTGATGATCGGGTTGGTCGGCCGGGAAAATTCCAGGATCAGCAATTTGCCGGATGGACGGAGGATGCGGTGCATCTCCTGCAAACCCTGCAGGGTCCGCGAGAGATTGCGTACCCCGAAGGCCACGGTACAACCCCAGAACGAACCGGTCGGCGCCGGGATGATTTCGCCGTCGCCGCAAACGGGGAAAATACGTTCCGCGCGCCCGTCTTTGGGCAAGGTCTTGGCTCCGGCCCGGAGCATATCTTCGCAGAAATCAATGGATAGCACCTTACGTTTCGGGGCCTGACGAGCTAACTCAAGCGACAACGGCAAGGTTCCGGCACAGAGATCCATGACCCATCCTCCGGGAAATTCGCGGAGCAGACGAATGGTCCGCCAGCGCCAATAGCGGTCGATCTTTAAGGAAAGCAAGGAGTTAAGGAGATCATACCGGCCGCTGATCGAAGAAAATTTCTCCTTCACAAATTTTTTTTTCTCGTCAGGGAGATGCGCAGTTTCCATCAATTTCTATATTTTTAAAGAGTTGATAAGATGTATGAGGGGGCGATTATAGAAAAATTTTCAATGGGAGCGCCTCGGCCGGGGCTTCTCCCCTGTCGACCAGATACTGAAAAAAACGTTCCAAGGCTTGCATCTTGACGGGCGAGAGGTCATGCTCGATGCCCAGCAGATACCGGGAGCAAGCCTCGCAATCCATGGGGATACGCCGCGCAACCCGGTCGCAAATCTCGGCCATTCGTCGCGCGCCCTGCTCCCGACAATCGACCAGGGTCCGCCGGATAGCTCTGGCGATTTCGGGTTGTTCGGCCAGGAACTCCTCACGGACGGCACATACGGAAAATACAAAGGGCAGGCCGGTTTTTTGATGCCATATTTCGCCGAGATCGAGTTGTACCGGATATCGATTGGCGCTTTTCAGTCGCAGGGCATCGTCACCGATCGCCAGCACGGCGCGGACTTCGGAGGTTTTGGCCTGTTCCCCGGAGACATCGCCAATGGTATAATGAGGGTGGATCTGGAAAAATTCTTCCAAAATAATCTTGACCAGACGGACCGAGGTGTCCGACTGCCCGGTCAGGAGTACCGATTGCCCCTCAAGCGCTGCGGGAGGCAGTTCGGAAAAAAGAAAAACACTGCCTACCGGCCCGGTGGCGCTGATGGAGAGATCCGCTAAAATCTGATACCTTTCCGGATGGGCGGCGTAGGCATAGGAACTGACAAACCCCATGTCGATCTGATTTTCTGCCAGCAATTTGTTCAATTGACTCGGCTGCCCCTCAATGATCAGCCAGTCAGCCGGCAGAGATTGCTCCTTCCAGATCTCGTAGATCGGGGCAACATTGATATAGTTGACCATGCCGATGCGCGCCATAATACTCCTGTTCAAACTCGTATGCGTAACGGAACCAGCGCACTGCCGGTGGTTGCCAGATGGTTATAGACCTGGGTTGCGGTCGTCTTGTGCACGGGAACCGGGACCCGTAACAGGTCCGCATCTTTTCCCGGTGCCAGGGTGCCAAGTCGGTCGCCTAAGCCCAAGGCCTCAGCGCCGCCCCGGGTTGCCATCGCAAAAATAAGGGCGGGGTCAACCTCGGTATGTTCGGTGGCGAGCAGCTGCATCTCCCGCCAGATGGAGAGTTCGGGGTTGCTGGCCAGGCTGTCGGTGCCCAGGGCCGGCAGAATGCCGTGTTCCAGATATTGCGCTACCGGTGCGCTGCCGGTGCCGAGAAACCGATTGGAACCGGGGCAGAGGCAGACCTTGGCGCCCTGCCCTGCCAATATCCTGATTTCCTCAGGGGCAACATGAATGGCGTGGATACAGAGGGTCCGGGCATCGAGCAAGCCCAATCGGTGGAGATAGTGGATGGAACCGCCGTTTTTATTTGCCAAGGGCTCAAAGGAATCGTCCCAGAAGCCACGCGCGCGCACAAATTCAACCAGTTCGCCGCGGCCGTGCCGAATCATCTCGTTTTCCGCCGCAGGCTCAGCGGTATGGATCGGGAAAAGCTGTCCCAGCGATGCGGACCGCGCCTTGAGCTGCTGCAATAACCGGGCATGGGTGGAATACGGCGCGTGACCTGAACAGAGGGCCTGGTCAGGTTCCGACTGCAGGCGCAAGAAATTTCTGGCCAGGGTGCGTTCCGCCAGCCCCAGATATTCCGTGAATGGAAGAAGAATGCCTGCAAAGGAGCTCGCCAGGTTGCGGCCGATCAGGGTGTTGCCGATATCGGCAAGGACACTGACCCCGCTGGCGTACAACTGTTCGGCAACCTGGAGCGCCGCCTGTTCGGCCCGATCGCCGTCAGCACCCAAGGTGTCGCGAAGTAGCAGCAATTGGGTGATCCAACAGGTAAAGCTGCCAAGGAACGGAGTAGCTGCAAGTTCCGCCAGATGAGATAATTCCAGGTGGACATGGGCATTGACCAGTGCCGGAGTCAGGGCCGCGGCCGGATGAGTGATCACTTCGGCCAGTGGATAGCGCTGCTGCAGTAGCGATAGCGCATCGACTGCGACAATCTTGCCGCCGCTGACGGCCACCCCACCATCGGCAATGATCGGGCCGCAGACCGGTACAACCCAGGAGGCGGCATGGATGCGAAGCGGGTCGAGCGTCATCAGACCGGGGTGTAATCCATCAGGCGCTGTTGCGGTTGAAAACCGGCATCACGCACCAGCCGTCGAATTTCTTGCTCGGAGAGACGGAAATGAACCCCGGCAGCAGCGACCACGTTCTCCTCGATCATGGTGGAGCCAAAATCATTGGCCCCGAAAAACAGGGAAAGCTGGGCGATTTTTGGTCCCTGGGTGACCCAGGAGGCCTGAATATTCTGAAAATTATCAAGAAAAAGGCGACTGAGCGCCAATATCCGCAGATAGCTGAAGGCCGTGGTTTTTTCGATTTTCCGCACCGCCGCCAGAGGGGTGTGATCGGGCTGGAACGGCCAGGGAATAAAGGCGGTGAAACCACCGGTCCGATCCTGAAGGTCGCGTAGCCGCTGCAGATGCTCCAACCGCTCTTCGATGGTCTCGATATGGCCAAACATCATGGTGGCTGTGGTCCGCAACCCCAGGTGGTGGGCGGCTTCCATCACTCCGATCCATTCATCGGCGCTGCATTTATTGGGGGCCAATTCCTTGCGGACCCGGTTATTGAGGATTTCGGCCCCCCCTCCGGGAATGGAATCGAGGCCGCTGGCAATCAACCGCTGCAGGACCGCAGTGATCGACAGGCCGGACAATTGGGCAAAATGATGAATCTCAGGCGGAGAAAAACCGTGAATATGGATTCCGGTGGCCTTGATGAACTGCAGCATGTCCTCGTAGTACTCGAGGGGCTTGTCGGGATGGAGCCCACCCTGCAACAGAATCTGGGTACCGCCGAGTGTTTGGGTTTCTTTGATTTTTTCAGCGAGTTCAGCCTTGGAAAGCACTTGGCCGCCGGGATCTTCAGGTGCCTTAAAAAAGGCACAGAATTTACAGGCGGAACTGCAGATATCGGTATAATTGATATTGCGATCGATAACATAGGTCACCACCGGTTCAGGATGCAGTCGCGTCCGCACCGCGCCGGCGAGAAAGCCCAACTGGTGCAGGCTGGCCTCCCGCTCCAACCGGAGAAATTCCTGCCCGTCGATCCGCTCCCCCTGCTCTATTTTGTTGAAAATCCGTTGCATGGCAATCAGAAAGTTGCAAGAACGTTGTAGAGGGTATCGCGCTGCACCGGTTGCCGCCCGGCCTCCTGGATCAGTCGGATCAAGGTCTTGTGGCCCATGGCTTGTTCCGTTTCCGCGCCGGCCATGTGGGTGATGACCTCCTCCTTGACAGTGCCGTCCATGTCGTCGGCACCGAAGGCCAGCGCCACCTGGGCCAATTTGGGGCCGATCATAACCCAGTAGGCCTTGATGTGAGGGAAGTTGTCGAGCATCAACCGGCTGACCGCGATATTTTTAAGATCGTCGATGCCGGTGGTATTGGAGTGTTCGGACATTTCGGTGTTTTTAGGATGAAAAGCCAGCGGGATGAAGGCCAGGAAGCCTCCGGTCTCATCCTGGGTGCGACGCAGGGCATCCAGATGCTCCAGGCGCTCATCCATGGTTTCGATATGCCCATAAAGCATGGTGGCATTGGTCCGCAAACCCTGAAGGTGGGCGATCCGGGAAACCTCCAGCCATCCTTCGCCGGAGAGTTTCTCTTTGCAGGTCAGTTGCCGGATACGCGGACTGAAGACTTCCGCTCCCCCGCCGGGAATCGATCCCAGTCCAGCCTCGATCAGGGTCTGCAGGGTCTGGTCTACCGGTTTGCCGGCCAACTGGGCGAGATGGTGAATCTCGACACAGGTGAAGGCTTGGATATGGACCTCGGGCCGCACTTCTTTGATACCTCGCAGGAGATCAAGATAATAGGAGAACGGCAGGTCGGGATGAATACCACCGACCATGTGAATTTCACTGATCGGCTCGTCAAGTCGTTCCCTGACCTTAGTCTTAACCTCTTCGACACTCATCTCATAGGCAAGCGCATGCCCTTTTTCCTTGCCAAACGCGCAAAATTTGCAGAGATTGGTGCAGACATTGGAATAATTAACATGCTGGTTGTAGATGAAGAAGGCTTGGTTGCCGTTCTTCCGTTCCCTAACGATATTGGCAAGGTAGCCAAGTGCCAGTATGTTGCTTTGGGCATAGAGTTGTCGGCCATCTTCCAGGCTGAGCCGGTCCCCGCCGCGTACTTTTGCTAGGATTTTTCCCAGCCCGGCTTGCTCGATATATGTGTCCATGATGATCTTTTATAATTCTCCATGGTTAAAAAAAAGAAGCCCCTTGAAACAAGGGGCTTTATGTCTGTTGAACTGAGAATGGCGTTTAATCAAGGAAAAAACGAAGTTTTTCTCTGCGACTGGAGTGTCGCAACCGGTTCAGAGCCTTTTTCTCGATCTGACGGATACGTTCACGTGAGACATTGAAACGCTTGCCGATTTCTTCCAGGGTATATTCCGCTTTTTCACCGATCCCGAAGCGCAACCGGATTATTTTTTCTTCGCGATCGGTCAGGGTTGACAGCACCTCGGTGACCCGATGGGCCAGTTCCCGATTCTGGACCGCATCGTAGGGGGATTCCGATTCTTGGTTCTCAAGGAAATCACCCAGAGTGGAATCGTCATCGCCCACCGGAGTTTCCAGCGAGATTGGCTCGCGGGACGCCTCCAGGATCGCCAGGATTTTATCCATCGGCAGATCGGTCATCTTGGAGATTTCCACCGGAGTCGGTTCGCGTCCCAACTCCTTGAGCAGGGAATAAAAGGCCTTGAAAAACTGGCTGCGAAGCTCAAGAAAATGGACCGGCAACCGAATAGTCCGGGTCTTGTCAAGAATAGCCCGGGTGATCGCCTGCCTGATCCACCAAGATGCATACGTGGAAAATTTGTTGCCTTTTTTATAATCAAACCGGAATACCGCCCGCATCAGTCCCAGATTCCCTTCCTGGATCAGGTCGGCAAGGGTTAATCCCTGGTGCATGTAGCGCTTGGCGATGGAAACCACGAGGCGGAGATTGGCCCGGATCATCGAATCCTTGGCAAACTCGATCGACCGGTTATAGGCCTCAATCTTGGTGTTGAGCTCGAATAGTTCCCGTTTCTCTGGATAGTTACGGTAAGCAATGCTGACGCAATGCTTCATGTAGTTGAGCTGCTGTTTTTTGGGCTTGAGGGTCGGGTCCCGGCGCTGCCAGAGATCGATGCGATCAACCAGCATTTTGATTTCTACCACTGTCGAGGTGTCCAGTCGGATAGCCTCAATGATGGAATCAAATCCTTCGCGGATGGTTTTCGAATATTTGGCTTCTTCTTCGGGGGTGAGGAGGTCGAATTGCCCCATTTCCCTGAGATAGGTGGTGGTGGTTTCTTCCGACTCGTGCTCTTCGCTGTCGGGCAAGGTGTCGGCGGAGTTGTCATCCTCTCCGCACTTTCTGCCGGTCCATTCTTCGCCGGAAAGGGTCTTGCGCTTTCCCGTTTCCTCCTGGGTGACAATCTCTATATTGTTTTCACCGAGAAAATCAAAAAGTTCCTCTATAGCCCCCGGATCTTTCACGTGTTCGGGGAGTAATTCATTAAGATGCTGAAAGGTTATACAGCCCTCATCCTTACCGGCCTCAAGAAGGTCATTTTTTATACCAGCTAGCACTTGCCTTCTCCTTTAAAACTGTATGATCACACATAAGTGGTTTTAGACGCAAAAAGAATATTATAGTTTAATCTTTTATTAAAAAAATGCAATCAAAGAGTGTTTTTCACGCCAAAAAAGCATATACAATAATAAAATTTATTTGAAATAGTACAAATATAAGCGAGTTAGATAATCGTACCTCAGGAGGATCAAAATATGGACAATGATAGAGTGGTAAACATTCTCCAACAAAGGTCAAGCGGAATTCTGCTTCCGGTTTTTTCCCTGCCGGGTCCTTTCGGGATTGGCGACCTCGGTGAACCGGCCAGGCTCTTCATTGACTTCTTGAAGAAGAGCGGCCAGAGATATTGGCAGATTCTCCCCCTTGGTCCCACCAGCAGGATATTCGGCGACTCTCCTTACATGAGCTATTCCACCTTTGCCGGCAGCCCTCTGTTGATCAGCCTTGACCTGCTCATCGAGCAGGGGTTGCTGCAGATAGAGGAGTTGGCCCCGCCTCTCTTTTCGGAATACAGCGTCGAGTATCAAAAGGTTGATACCTACAAAAAAGGCATCCTTAAATTGGCCTGGAAACGATTCCAGGCCGGTTCTTCTTCGTCAGGCACCCTCAAAGCGTTCACCCTAGCCCAGCCTTGGGTTGTCGATTACGGACTTTTTCTAGCCCTCAAAGGCAAATACTCCCAGAAGCCCTGGTATCAATGGCCGTTACCGTTGCGGCAGCGGCAGCCCGAGGCTTTAAGCCTGGCGACTGCGGAACTCAGCGACCAGATTGATTATTATATTTTTGAGCAGTACCTTTTTTTCAGCCAGTGGCAACAGTTGCGTTGCTATGCCAACGGGTTGGGAATCCAGCTCATCGGTGACCTGCCCATTTATGTCGCCCTCGACAGTGTTGATGTCTGGGCGAATCAACAAATTTTTCAACTGGACGCAAAGCGTTGCGAGCCTGCCCTGGTGGCTGGCGTGCCTCCTGATTATTTCAGTGCCGACGGTCAGCGTTGGGGGAATCCCCTTTACTGCTGGAACACGGACCATCCCAAAGTGAAAGGCCAATTGTGGGATTGGTGGGAACAACGACTGCGACTAAATTTCACTTTGGTCGACACCCTGCGAATCGATCATTTCCGCGGTTTCGAATCGTACTGGGCAATTCCGGCCGCAGAGAAGACAGCAGTGAACGGACAATGGCAAAAGGGCCCCGGGCTTCCGTTTTTCAAGGAAATGGACAGACGACTCGACGGCATGAGTATCATCGCGGAGGATTTGGGCCACCTCACCCCAGAAGTCGAAGCGCTGCGCATGGAACTGGGATACCCTGGCATGAAAATTCTGCTGTTTGCCTTCGACGGCATGGTGGACAACAGTTATCTTCCCTATAATCTGGGAAAAAACTGCGTTGTCTACACTGGCACCCATGATAACGATACGGCGGTCGGCTGGTATCTCAGTCCAGCGGTCGATTCGGCGAGCAAACAACAGGCCAAACGGTTTGCCAACCGGCAAGATGATGATGCCGGATCCTTCCATCAGGATCTGATCTATCTAGCCCTGTCCTCGGTTGCAAATCTGGCGATACTGCCCATGCAGGATGTCCTGGGCTTCGGTAACGACTGCCGCATAAATGTGCCCGGCACCACCCTCAACAACTGGCAATGGCGGTGTGCCCTGCGTTTCATCAATAACGATCTTGCCGCCTGGTTGCGGGAAATCTCTCTGCTGTTCGGTCGGGTACCGCTGATCTGTCCTGATAGCAATGCCGCAGCTTTTTTGCCGGAACAATCCGCTGCCGCAGCACCTCCGAGGCCTTTACTGTAAGACAAGGGCCGAGGCTTTCAATTTATTAAAAAAGTGCAGGCATCCATTGTAATTGCGACGGCAGGCCTCCCGCAGGGTTCTTCCCCCTATTTCGCAGGACAGCGCCTCCAGCGAAATAGGGGCGACGCAGATTGTCGCTCCAGGGAATCAAGCCTGCCGCCGCATAGCCCCCCCCGTACTTACAACGAAGACAATCCTCTGCCGACCAAGGAAAAAGCAAGGCCTTGCTCCTTGCGCAGATGGAATCTGTCGAGTGATACTTTTTTAAGGATAATCCCTATTCTTATTTGCTTTCCCAGCGCCCTTTCAAGTATAGTTTTAAATTATAAAACTACTGCCGAACGTGCTTACGAAAGGGGGGCTTTCAGCCGTCCGTAATCATTAACCCAGGAGGACTGCCGTGAACAAAAAAATTCTGCAATTGATCCCGCTTTGCCTGATGCTGGCCCTGTTAGCCGGTGGCTGTGCGGAGACCAAGCAAGCCGAGGTCGGTGGTACGCCAGCAGCCAAGGAAGCTGTGCAACAGGAACCAACCGTTTACGAAGGTGAGATAACCGGCGTTTCGGAACGGGCAAAATCGATTTCCATTGCCGTCGGCAAGGGGGATCAAGCCAAGTCGATGCTTGTCAAGTTCGATGACAAGACTAAAGGGGTCAACCAGGCCAAAAAGGGGATCGCCGCCAAAATCATCTATGAGATGCGCGGCACTGAAGCCTATGCCACCGACATCCAGTTGAAACTCGCCAAACTGCCGGCCGGGGTCACCGAGATCAAAACCACAGAGCTGCAAAAACTGACCAGTGAGAAGGCCCCGCTCTTCCTGGTGGATTCCAGGCCGTTGGCCCGCTATAACCAGTCGCATCTGCCCGGCGCCCATGCCATCCCCGTGCCGTTGCTGGAAGAAAAACAAGCGGCGGTACTGCCCAAGAACAAAGATCTCCCCTTGGTATTCTATTGTGGAGGGCCTACCTGAGGCATGTCAACTGCCTCCGCCGGTCTGGCGAAGAAAATCGGTTATACCAACATTCGCGTCTATCTTGATGGTGAACCTGCTTGGTCCAAAGCCAATCTGCCCACCTATTCCACCAATGAATTCATCAAAAATGGCAATGTCGTCCTGATTGACATTCGGCCGAGCAAAAAGGCTATTGCCGGAAGGATCAAGGGGGCCTACAGCGTTCCCTACGACACCCTGGAAAATACCCTTGATGATGTGCCCCGCAACGCCCCTCTCGTCCTCTATGGCGACAAAGAGGTCATGGATGCCGTTGTGGCCGTACGCGACCAGGAATTCAACTTTGTCTCCCTGGTTGAAGGGGGGTATCAGGGCTGGGTGAAGTCCGGCGGTGAGATCGAGAAAGGGCCAATCTTCAATACGGAAATTAAATGGGTCCGTAAACTCGGTAAAGGCGAGGTTTCCGTGGCCGACTTCCGCAAGGCTGTGGCGGGAGAAGAAAAGAATACCGTGGTCGTCGACGCCCGTACTAAAGAAGAAGTGGCCGAGTTGGGCATTTTTAAGAATACGATCAATATTCCTTTGGATGAAATTCCTTCACGGATGAATGAATTACCCAAGGATAAGAAGATCTACGTCCACTGCTCCACCGGTGCCCGAGCCGATATGGCTTATAGCGAACTGGTCAAGCACGGCTTTGATGTAAAATTTTTACTGCTGAACATTAAAGATGCGGAGTGCGATTGCGAAATTATCAAGCCCTAAGGTCTTTATCGCAGAGAGGAGATACACGGGGAGCCTTTCGTATTTGGCTTCAACTAAACTGGTAACTGACCTAAACTGGCCAGAAGGAACGCTACCAAATAACCGCTAATTAAGCCGGGCAACTTTTAAAGCCCGACAGACTCTTAAGATTCTGTCGGGCATTTTTTTTACAAAGATAATTGGCCATGAACGAAACTCAGTAATCCTCGAAACTCAGTAATCCTTATACGGGTGCTACTGACCATCTATGTAGAAGGGAACCTTCTCGGCGGCCGGGAGTTCCTGGATATGGAGGATCTCCGGGCGCAGGCCCGCTGGTGGCTGCGATAAAAAAGTGACCTCCATGTCCATGAAACGACCGGTCGACCGCCGATCTACCTTTTCCTTGAGCAGGAGAATTGTCGGCTTTGGCATCCGATCGCCCCTTTTTTCGTTCAGCCAGGAGATCGACCTGCCTGCTCACCATGCGCAAGGGCTCACGAAGATTGCTCGACGTTGTCCACAAGCACGAATCAGGATGTACCATGGGGTAATTTGACGATACTCAACCAAAAGTCTTCAATTGAGTGAACTACTTTGGTGAACTGGGCGAAATCGAGCGGCTTGGTGATATAGCAATTGGCGTGAAGATTGTAGCTTTTGAGGATATCTTCCTCGGCGCTGGAACTGGTGAGAATCACCACTGGGATCCGTTTCAACTTGTCATCCTGTTTAATTTCAGCCAACACCTCACGCCCGTCCTTTCGGGGTAAGTTGAGATCGAGAAGGATTATATCCGGCCGTGGGGCTGCAGCGTATTCCCCCTGTTTCCTGAGGAAAGCCATGGCTTTCTCGCCATCGCTGACCACATGGAGATTGTTTTTAATTTTGCTGGTCGTCAAGGTTTCCCTGGCAAGATCAACATCGCCGGGATTGTCTTCGACCAATAGAATTTCAACCATGTGCATACCCTTTGTTACCATCATCGCCCTCTCCTGTCGTTTAAGACAGTTCTTGCTTGATTTGCAAATTTCCACCATTACTCTTCGGGAAGGTGCAATAAAATGTGGTGCCTTGACCCACCACCGACTCAAACCATATGGCGCCACCGTGCCGCTCGATGATGCGTTTACAGACCGCCAGGCCGATGCCGGTCCCATGATATTCCTCACGGGTATGGAGCCGCTGAAAGATGATAAAGATTTTTTCGGCATATTTTTGATCGATGCCGATGCCATTGTCTCGTATGGAAATCAGCCAATGTACGTCCGTTTCCCCGGTGCCTACATGAATAGTCGGAGGGATGTTGATACAAAATTTAATCGAATTGGCTATCAGATTCTGGAACACCTGCACGATCTGCACCCCGTCCCCAATAACTACCGGTAACCGATCTGAGGTAATCACCGCTCCCGTTGCCAGAATGGTGGACTGCAGGTTGTCGAGAGCCTGAGCCAAAAGGCTATTGCAATCCACTTCCTCAAAGGGACGCCCCTTGGTGCTTACCCGCGAAAAATCGAGAAGATCCTGAATCAACCGCTGCATCCGTACCGCGCCGTCCACGGCGTAATGAATGAATTTTTGAGCTTTTTCATCGAGTTGATCCTGGTACCGTTCTTCGAGCAGTTGGACATAACTGGAGACCATACGTAGTGGCTCCTGGAGATCATGGGAAGCCACATAGGCGAATTGCTCTAACTCCTTATTGGATCGATTGAGCTGTATTAAGGTGTTTTCCAGTTGCTGCTCCGTCTCCTTCCGTATCTCGATCTCTTCCTGCAAGGCATCACGGGAAACAAGCGTTTGCTGCAATCGATGGGCCAGGGAGGCAAAGGCCTTGGCCAACTGGGCAATTTCACCCTTCCCCGGAATCACTTCGGTGAACACGAGATGGTCGGCGCCCATCTTTTTTACCGCCTCGACCAACCGCTTGAGGGGATTCAAAAGGGCGTCGGCACTCATCCAGCCAATCAACAGGGAAACGATCGCTGCCATACCGCTAATCGCATAAATGATTCTCCGGAGGTATTTGATCGGCGCCAGATATTCATCCTGATCGATTTCGGTAAGGATGGCGATGTTCCGCTCCGGCAAATACTGATACGCACCGATGACCGGCACGCCCCGGTAATCCGTATAAACAGATGTTCCGCTCTGGCCCTGCAAAACGGTTTGCACCCCCACGGTATAAACGGTTTTCCTTAAGGCGAAGTCCTTGCCGTACCGCGGTTCCGTAATAAAGTAATTTTGCGCATTAACAAGGTAGGTATCCTCGGTCGCCCGAAGGCCGCTGCGCTCTTCCATGATAGCGGACAGCTCTTTCAGGTTGAGACGTCCTGCAAGCACGGCAACAAGTTCTCCCCTCTTGTCCTTGATGGGGGCACTGATCACCAGGGTCGGTTGCTGCAGGGTCATTGAATAACGGATCGTATCGACAAAGGTTTTTTCCCTGCCTTGCAGAAAATATTGAAGGTTGTTCTGAATTTTGCCTTCCTGTTGCTTGTCGGTCGAGAATACGACCTGCCCCTCTGACGGGCTCAGGATAAACAACTCAACAAATCTCCCTTTCGTTACCATCGGTAGGAGATAGTCGTAGTGTAAATCTTCAACATACTGTTTTTGTGTTATTCCCGAGGTGGTACTTTTGCCTAACGCCTCTGTGAGTTGCGCTCTCAGAAAGGGCAGGTTACCTGTATAGACGATGTCCTCGGTAGCGTCGTTTATCCACTGGTTGATTCGGGTACTCTTCAGGAGATTGGTCGCAATCATAAAAGAGATGGTTTCCTGCTCCAGGGACTTCCTGCTGATGTGATACGACAAAAAGCCGGTCAAGAGCACCGGCAGTTGGGCAATTAAGAGAAAAATGAGTAGAATTTTGTTTCTAAGTTTCACTGCTTTTCCGGATGGCTGTAGTAAGCGTTGAGGAGTTCAAGGGAATACAAAGCGGCAACATCCGGCACCGGTTTATCGACAATGCCTTGTGCAACAAGCGTGCGGTGCATTGATTGCCAAATTGTCGGCTCCATCCAGCCGATCGGGTGTTCACCGGTATGCACCAAAGGCATCTGGGCATCGGCCATTTTTCGCTGAAACACCGCGTCCTTTTCAGCCACGTACGGCATGGTCACCTTAACGGCGGCATCGGCATCCTCAACGACATCCTTCCAACCTTTGAGGGATGCACGAAAAAAACGCAGGGCAAGATCCGGGTGGTCTTGCAAATACTGCGCGGTGGCGGCCAGAGTATCCGAATAGAAGGGGATGCCGTAATCACCGGGCCAAATAATATTGAGGTTAAGGCCCTTGTCACGCAGTTGGACCACGCCATTGCCGATATACACGGGGGTGATATCGGCCTGGCCGGATAAAAATTTTTCATAAAACGGATCGTAGGGAACTGTTTGATAATCACTTGGTTGCAAGCCTGTCTTGTTCATCAGGGTGTTGAATAAAATCAGGGCTTCCCCCATCCCGCCTCCTCTCACCCCACCCACTGCTATGGTTTTGCCTGCAAAATCCTGCGGTCGGGTAATATTTGCATCGGTTCTGGCCACAAAAACAACAGGGCTCCGTTGATAGATGACAGCGACTGCCTTGACGGGTCCGTCCTCCGCCTGCCTTGAAATAACCGACTCTCCCGAAACAATGGCAAAATCAGCCTTACCCGCCCGCAAACGCTCAAACATGTCGACATCCTTGCTCCCTTCAAGGAAGTTGACCTCAATATTTTCCGCGGCATAATAGCCCCGTTCCTTGGCCATATAAAATCCGGCAAACTGGACTTGATGGTGCCACTTGAGCTGCAGGGTGACCACCTCTTTCGGCTTTTCAGGTGGTGGCGGAGGAGAGCAGGACGCGAGGACAAGGGACATGGCGAGGAACATAAATATTGCAATTTGATTCTTCATCCCAGCTCCTTGCAGATTTTTCGGTACAACCTCAAATGTATACGAAGATTAGCATCGCGCTGTATTTCGCTACATACAGGGCCTTCTGATAAAAAGGTGGCGCCGATGCCTTGTTCGGAGGTTACCTGCAATGAATCACCATGCAGGTATCTTTCACAATCCCCTCAATGCTGAAATAGTCAAGGTACCCGCATCGGTTGAATTCGATGAATATTGGGCTGGATCGGGATTGCACACAGAGCGGCCATCTATTTAAAAATTCCATTTTCGTGGTGACCGGAGGCCTTCTCTTTAAGTATGCCTTATCGAATTGTTTTAGGTCAAGTTGGATTTAGTCAGCAGGCTTTTAAGCGGTTATCTGCACAACGGTCGCGGTCGATACAACAGGGGGCAATGCTCTGAGATGCTTTGATTGATTTTGGCTATGCATTTTTTTGTTTTGACTCCGACTACTGGTATGCGATAATGACAGTATGGCGGCAGTTTCCAGCGACTATCTTTTTTTTTGAGGAATATCATTTGGCCATGAAAGGAGCCTGTTGATGCACTCCAAACTGCACATTCTCTTGGTTGAGGATAATCCCGGGGATGCGGATTTGATCCAGGAAATTCTCGCCGATTCTATTTCAATGAGGATTCTATTTACTCTGGCAGACCGATTAGAAGCAGCCTTCCAAATTCTGGAAAACACCCAGGTGGATCTTATTCTGCTCGACCTCGGCCTTCCCGACTCCAACGGCCTGGAGACGGTCAAAAAAATGTTCGAGGTTGCGGAAAGCGTCCCGATCATTGTCTTGACCGGCCATGACGACCGACAAATGGCGCTTGCAGCCGTCAAGGTCGGTGCCCAGGACTATCTGGTCAAAGGCAAGATAGCGGTAGACGTTTTTGAACGTGTCATCCGTTATTCCCTGGAACGACACCGAAATCGTCAACGAGTGAAAGAATCCGAGCAATTTCTCCGGGCGACGCTCGATGCCCTTGCCGCCCATATCGCTATTCTTGACCATACCGGCCGGATTCTGAGCGTCAACAAGGCTTGGGTTGATTTTGCCAAACAAAACAATGCCGACCTCGAATCCATCGGTGCAGGTGTTAATTATTTTGATGTTTGCGAAGCTGCAAACGGAGAAGATGTTGTAACGGCGGCCGCTGTGACTGCGGGTATCCGGGCGGTGATCAGCGGAGACCTTAATGCCTTTCAAATTGAATATCCCTGCCATAGCCCAGCGGAGCAACGCTGGTTTCACCTGGGGGTGACCCCTTTTCCAGGGACTTCAAAACGACAAGTCGTCGTCGCCCACGAAAATATCACCGCTCGCAAACAGGCGGATAACGCCCTCATTTCAAGTGAAAACCGTATACGCCTTGTTTTTGATACTTCACCGAACTGCCTGTTCATCAAGGATAAGGCGGGCCGCTATGTCATGGTAAATAAAGCCACCGCACGGTTATTCAACACCACCAGCGAGGAAATGATCGGGAAAACCGATGACCAGATAGGCGCCGGCAGTTGGGGCCGTGATACTACCAAGTCTTGGCAAGACCTTAACCTTGCAACCGACAACAACCGAATCCAGCCCACAAACGAAGAGGCCTTCTTGCAACATGACGGCACCACCCAATGGTTCCGCACCTTCAGAGCACCCATTGCTTTTGCTGATTTTCCTGATTGTGAACTGACCATTGCGGTCGACATCACCCTGCAGCGAGAGGCAAGAGAAAAACTACGGAGTTCTCAACTGTTGCTGCGGATCATTCTCGATACCCTTACCAGCAGGGTAATTCTGATGGATCGGGAACTGCGGATCATCTGGGCGAATCGGACCGCCACTGAGTACGCCAAGAAAGGCAACGACCAATTTATCGGATTGCCTTGTTATGACATCTTTCACCATCAAAACGAACCCTGTCAGCATTGCCCGGCGGTACAAGCTATCAACCAGGGCCGCTTGAGTGAACAGGTTGCCAAAACATCACACGGGAGGACATGGGTGACCTATGCCATTCCCATCCGCAATGATCTGGGTGAAATTGCCAACGTGGTCGAAGTAGCTGATGACATTACCGACAGGATGGCCCTGGAAGGGCAGCTGCGTCAGGCACAAAAGATGGAATCACTGGGCACCTTGGCCGGTGGCATCGCCCACGATTTCAACAATATCCTTTCAGGTGTCCTGGGTTATACCGAACTGGCCAAAGGAAGAGCAGAGGATCGCACCCTTAAAGAGTACCTCGATGAAGTCTTCTCGGCCGGATTGAGAGCAACGGAACTGGTCCGTCAGATTCTGACCTTCAGCCGGCGCAGGAATACCGAATTGCAACCGCTCCAGGTACCGCTGGTGGTCAAAGAAGCCTTGAAATTACTCCGGTCTACCCTGCCGACCACGGTGGAATTGAAAACCCAGATCGCAAGAGAGGTTGATCCCGTCTTGGCGGATCCTACCCAGATCCATCAAATCATCATGAATCTCTGCACCAACGCCAGCCATGCCATGGAACCCGATGGCGGCGTCTTGACCATCACCATTGAGCAGATAACACCGGAACCGCGATTCTTTGAACAGCACCTCGATCTCACTCCAGGAAGTTTCCTCCGACTCCGAGTCAGCGATACCGGTTGTGGTATGTCCCCGGATATCATCGCCTCGATTTTTGACCCGTATTTCACCACTAAAGACCTCGGTGAGGGTACCGGGCTCGGGCTTGCCGTGGTGCATGGTATCATCAAAGAATATGGTGGGGAAATCCTGGTGGATTCCACGCCTGGACACGGTTCGACGTTTACGATCCTGCTCCCGGTAACAGCCAAAGACGTTTTTGATTTGAATCCGGAAACAGACAGCCAGGGAGGATCGGAGCGTATTCTGTTGGTGGAAGATGAACCGGTTTTGAGCACTCTCTATCAGAAATTTATGGAGCAGGCGGGATATCGGGTGACAACGTTCAATAATTCCCAGAAAGCACTCGATGGGTTCAGGGAAACCCCTCATGATTTTGACCTGGTACTGAGTGATGTGACCATGCCCCGGTTGACCGGCGATAAAATGGGGCTGCAAATGATGGCAATCCGGCCGGAATTGCCGGTGGTACTGATGACCGGCTTTAGCCAGCATCTGAATGAAGAATTAGCGGAAGCGCAAGGATTCCGGGGACTCTTACATAAACCTCTCGTGAAAAATTCTTTACTCCTCAAGTTACGAGAAATCTTAGATAATCCTCAAAAACATTAATAATGGCGAAGCGGTCAACAACTCTCAGTTCAAGAGCCTTCAGAAGACTGGCCGACCTGCACTCTAATCGGTTCAACTATCCCAACCTGCATCGAAAAATTTTTCAATCCCTGGAGGAGCGGCCAGGTAATAACTTGCCCTTTGGGGATAACGAGCACCCCGTTTTTCGCCAGGATATCGTCGGCAGCAACCATGCCTACCCCGATTTTCTCGACATTGAGATGTAAGAGTTGTTCCCGTTCATTAACCTTGATAATCTCCAAGGCGTCCAGCACCTGGGGGTTGTAGCAGTTATGCTGTTTACGCATCCACTCCTGGATTTCACTACTCCCTTTGCCTTGGAATAACTGCCGGTCAAAATCAATCGCCACCTTAAGAATCTGAGCGCCTGTCAGAATTTCCTCAAACTCCGAGCCGGCCAACTCCTTGGTGTAGGCATCGAACCGCTTCTGCTGCAATTCAATCATTTTGGTGATGTTTTCCAACCGTGGAATCTTTTCCAGCAGGGATTTTCCGACCATGGGATGGCTCTCATACATGTGGGTTTCATCCTGGTTCAGTTCCTGCCCCGCATAGATTTTGTTTAAAACGTCACCGGGCAAGGTTATGCAGCCGATCTGTGACATCACTGCGGCTATTTCGTATTGCCAAAGATTAGGAAGCTCCATAATCGAGGCAAGTTTAACCACATAATCCCTAATGCGTAATCCCGAACTAAACGCCAGAGGATTGGCCACCGCCAGGAGTTCGGAAAGGACATTAATGCTGCCCCTGAGCGTCTTTTGCAGCAGTTCTTTTTCGGCAGTGATCAGGCGATGTTGTCGCACGGCCAAGGCCAGGGAGGTAATAAATACGGCAGGGGGGCAAGGCTTGGTCAAAAAACGGAAAATCTGGCCGGTGTTGACCGCTTCCATAGCCGTCTCTTGATCGGCATTACCGGTCAACATGAGCCGCACCATATCCGGATAGAGGTCTTTGGTTTGCGCCAAAAGTTCTACGCCGGTCATGCGCGGCATCCGCATATCGGAAACGATCACCGCAAAAGGCCCCTCTTCCCTGAGGATCCGCAGGGCATCCTCTCCTCCCTCGGCTATTTGCAGGGGGAAACGTTTGTGCAGTTGCCGTTGTATGGACTGCAGCACATTGGGTTCGTCATCGACAAAAAGAATTTTTTCAGTCATACAATATCCTTATATTCCCAATTCCCGACAGAGTTCCAGCCAGTGGTCAAATCGATCGCCGACACCGGCCTGTTCCAGATAGGCGCTATTCAGGGCCGGAGCGACCAAATGCGGATCAGGATGGAGGATGTGATAAATAACATCGGCGGCATGAACCGCAACCGCAGGGCAAAATGCGGGGTTAGGGTAATGATCAAGCCGATGATGAAAGGCCACCGCTTCAACCACCGATCCGGGAAGCCCCCAAAGTCCAATCAAATAGGCGCCGGCATCCGCATGATCCGCGTTCAAGATGTGCCGTTCGGCCAGGTAAATCTCCAACTGTTGTGCTTTCGACAGTTCAACCACCTCGACATATCGTTGATGAATGCTGGAATAAAATAATAATTTGCCGATATCGTGAATAAGTCCGGCGATAAAAGCATGGTCTATACTCTCTTTGGTGCCGGTTTCCGCCTGCGCAATTATTTTGGCATAAGCGGCAACCCCCATGCTGTGATTCCAGAGGGATTGAACCGAAAAAGTTTTATCGGCTATGGGTTTAAACTCGTTAAAAACACCCACCCCCAGCGCCAGGGCCTTGACCGTATCCAGCCCCAATAGATGGACGGCCCGCGCCGGGCTATCAATATTTTTAAAAAATCCAAAAAAAGCAGAGTTTACCAGTTGCAGCACCTTGGCACTCATGGCCAGGTCTTGTTCTATGATCGCCGCAACATCGTTTAAGCCACATTCGGGGTCTTTGAGTTTACGCTGCAAGGCCGCATAGGTAGCGGGTAAACTTGGCAAACTGCCCAGGCTGGCAATCAACGCCTTCAAGGGCTCATTTTGCAACAAATCACGAAGCGCACAGGAGCGGCCCAGTACTTCCTTGAGTATTTCCGGTGAAGAGGGTTTGGCCAGAAACTGATGGGCCACGCCCACGGTGCGCAGGATTGATTCTTCGTCGGCCTGCCCGGTCAACATAATCCGGATGACATGGGGAAATTTTTCCTGGACCGTGGCGAGCAACTCGGCACCGTCCATGCCTGGCATCCGCATATCGGAAACGATGACATCGACATGATGCGCTTCCATAAAGGCAAGCGCTTCCTTGCCGCTCTCCACGAAATGAAAATCCATTTCATGCCGCAAGAAACGGAGCATCCTTTGCAAACCCGAAAGAATATTGGGTTCGTCGTCGACAAAAAGAATAGAATTTTTTTCCATATATTTTAAAATGTTACAAACTAAAATGGTTTAAGCGCGATGAGGACGCTGCCGGAGTTAATGGAGCGGCAACCTAATAAAAAAGGTTGTCCCCTTCCCCGCCTCCGTTTCAAAACGTATGGTTCCTTGATGCTTATCGACAACGACACTCCGGGCAATAGCCAACCCTTGCCCAGTACCCTTGCCGATTTTTTTAGTGGTGAAGAAAGGGTCAAAAATTCGATGCTGCACTTTTTCGGGAATGCCACCACCGGTATCAGAAATACGGATTTCCATCCATTGATCCTGTATGCAGGTGGAGAGTTTGATCAGCCCTTTCCCGTGGCTGCCGTTATCGGTGACATCGCCGATGGCATGGGCGGCATTAATAATAAGATTGAGAAAAACTTGGTTCATCTCCCCTGGCAGGCAGGAAATAAGGGGGAGGTCCGGAGCTAGATCGGTCTCAACGTCAGCCACGTATTTCCACTCGTTGCGGCTCACCGTGATAGTGCTTTTAAGAGATTGATTGATATCGGTGAGATTTTTTTCTTCTGAACCGGGATGGGAAAATTCTCGCATGGCCCGGACAATCGTGCCGACCCGATTGATCCCATCCATGCTCTGCTGGACTGTTTTTGGAATTTCACCAACAAGAAAAGGGATGTCGGCCACATCGACAGCCTCTTCCACAGCTTGAATAAGAGTGGTGACCGATTGCTCATTCTTCAAGGCTTTGAGGAGACGGGTGTATTTTTCGTTTATTTCCAGCAGATCCCGGAAGGCATCTCCCAAAAAACGAATATTGTCGCCGACATACTGCACCGGCGTATTGATTTCATGGGCAATGCCGGCGGCCAGCTGGCCAATGGATTCTAATTTCTGCGCCTGACGGAGTTCGCGCTCCACGGCCAGTTTCTCGGTCACATCCTCAAGAATCTCGATAACGGCGGTAAGGTTGCCGGTTCCATCAAAAATAGGCGAAGCGAAGGCTCGAAAAATTCGCTCACCTTCCGGAGTTTTTAGTTTAACAATGGCTTCGCGTGATTCTCCGAGGTCAAACACCATTTTGGTAGGGCAGTCCTCGCACGATGTTAGTTTGTCTTGATCGACAAAGACTTGATAACAGCACGTCCCTATTTCGGTTGCAGCCTGGGGAAACCATCGCCGCATTTGCCGGTTGACCTGGAGCAACTCCATTTTCGGACTGATCATCGCTACCCCGATATGAAGATTATCCATGATAGAACGCAGTTTTTCCTCGGAGATTCGCAGCGACTGCTCCGTCTTTTTAAGTTCTGTTATGTCGAGCCGGACCCCGACCAGACCCGCAAGCGCACCTTTGCTATCGGTGAAGGAAGCTTTATGGATAATCCCTGTATGCACCGTGCCATCGGGATAAACAATCTCTTTTTCATATATTTGCACGCCGCCGGTTTGCAGCAGTTCTCGATCTTTTTCCTCTAATGCCCTGGCCAAGTCGGGGGCGTGAAGAGCAGCAGCCGTTTTACCGATGATCGATTCCCGGCGTTGATTAACAACCTGCTCATAAGCACGGTTGCAGCCGATATATACTAAAGATTGGTCTTTGTAATAAATGGGGACAGGGATAGCATCAATCAGTGTCTGCAGAAAAGTAAGCTGCTCGTTAAGCAGTCTGGTCCGATCCGCCACTTCTCGTTCCAACAATTTAGTATGCAGTTTATCCTGCAGTTCAAGCCGATGGTGCCGCAAAGCATTTTCAACGGTGATGACGACCATATTCCGGGTGAAGGGCTTGATGATATAGCCATAGATCCCAAGCTCAAGAACCTCCTTCGCTTTTTCAGGATCGTCAATAATGGTGACCATAACTGCCGCTGTCTGCGGATAACGTTCCTTGGCATAGCGAACCAAATCTATTCCCGATTCCCCACCCGGCATATCCATATCGGTGAGGATCAGGTCAAAAGGCGTTTCCGCCAGGGTCCGCCTGGCATCCGTTACATCCTCAGCGGTTCTACAGGTATAACCAGCTTTTTCCAATATGATGGTCAACAGTCTGCGAATGTGCGGTTCGTCGTCAACAATAAGTATGGAATTAATGGGATTGTTCATTCTGCCTCAGCATTATCAATATCATTAATGGTTCGGGAATGTTCATTTCGAGCATGCTTACATCCGTAATAAGCAGATCTATGTTGTCGGGGTAATTCGTAGCGACCCGCGGTGCTTCACTGGGGTTGCCCTCGCGCCCGCCGACTCTAGACCGCTGTACGCATACTTCACGTTGAGCTTCGTGGCAGCCGAATAATAAAGGTGGTCCCCTTTCCTTTGGTTGAGTTGAAATCCAGCGTTCCACCATGTTTATTGACAACGGCATCGTACGAGATGGTCAACCCTTGGCCGGTTCCCCGCCCGACCTCTTTGGTGGTGAAGAACGGGTCAAAAATTTTATTGCCGATATCTTCAGGAATCCCGCAACCGGTATCGGAAAAAGTAATTTCGATCTGGTTGGCAAGCGCTTGGGTCGTGATGGTAATGCGCCCTTTTTCTCCTTCCATGCCATTGCCGACGTGCTCGGTGATGGCATGGGCGGCATTGACCAGAATGTTGAGAAAAACCTGCCCGATTTCATTGGGAAGGCAGAGTATCTGAGGCAATTGCGCATCAAGTTGCTTATCAATTTCAGCGACGTATTTCCATTCGTTACTGGTGACAGTTACCGTGGTTTCGATCAGTCGGTTGATATCCGTCAGTTGTTTTTCTTTGCACCCGGGATGACTGAACTCTTTCATGGCAAGAACGATGGAACTGATTTTGGCAATCCCTTCTTGCGATTGATCGAGCGCTTTAGGGATTTCACTTTGGAGATACTCCCAGTCAACGTGGTCTTTAAGCTCTTCAATTCGTTCGAGCAGCCCATCGCTAAAAACCGAAACTTTTTCCTCTGCAGCTAACAACTGGTCATAGCCGGTTATCAAGGTATCGATATCCTTGAAAGCCTCACTGATGAACGAAATATTGCTGCCCAAGTACTGGGTTGGCGTATTGATTTCATGAGCAATGCCTGCGGCGAGTTGGCCGACTGAGGCCAATTTTTGCTCGCTTAAAAGTTTTGCCTGCAACTGATCGCGCTCCTTTCTTTCCTCCAGGCGGCGGGTAATATTGCGGACGATAGCAACACAACGTCCTTTTCCTCCGGGAAGCGTAACATGTTGCAACATGACTTCTACGGGAACGAGCTCGCCTTTTTTGTTTTTATGGTTGGTTGTATACTCAATCAAATCAATGGAATGGTTCAACAATGGGTCGATAAGGGTTCGAAATTCCTGTTCGGTAATGTCCGTCCTGATATCCACTGGATTCATCCGGAGCATTTCTTCAATTAAATAGCCGGTATGCTCCAACCCTCCCTGGTTAACATAAAGAAACAAAAGGGTCTCGGGATCAAAAATAAAAACGCAATCACTGGTCCTGTCGAGTGTCGTTTTAAATTCAACAAGATCAACAACGGTTTTTTCTCGCGCCTGCTGCTCCTTGGCCAGCCGAGCCATGGTAAACGACAGCTTCCTGTTCAGTATTAAAACATGAAAAACCCCACCGAGAATAACCACGAGCAACCCGGCAAAACCATGGACCCAAAAACGATATCGTTGATAGAGTTGATGGAGGGTAATCGGGTGGTCTAGATATTTATAGGGCCCGACTTTCAGTTCCTTCAGACACTCCAGCACCGGGAAATAATCAAGGGGAATGGTCCACCCGTTGGAATGGGAGGCGAGTGCCGCCTTGCTTGCCGGGGCAATCTGCAGGAAGGCAAACATCACCTGCTCCGCCAGTTTTATATCAACATGCTGCACCTTGGCCAACGTCCAATTCGGATACAATTGGGTGGAATGCATATAAGGGAATATGGTGTTTTCCTGCTGGGCGCTCATGATGCCATAAATATCCCCATCGTCCTGCTGGTCGATGACTTCAAACTCTTCAAGTTTGATTTCTGCCGCTCGGGCCATTTGTTCGAGAACCCCGGTTCGAACGCATCCGGCATCGATCGTGCCATTCTGCACGGCAAAAACCACTTTATCGTGCCGCCCTAAAAAACTGAGCGTTTCAAAATCCTTGAAGGGAGCTATTCCACGCTGCTTGAGATGGCGCCAACCTACCAACCAACCACCGAACGACATCGAATCAACGGCTCCAAACCGTTTCCCTTTCAGATCGGCTACGGTCTCAATATCCTTACGTTCAGCTTTTTTAAAAAGAACACCGCCATACTGCGTGGCCTGTTCTCCGCTTCCTTGGCCTTTGAGAGTGGCTATCCGGGTCGCGCCGAAGATGTACTCGAGATTGATGTACACGGCGGGGTTGGTGATGGTAAAATCGACTCGCCCCTCGTAAACAGCTTTTTCAACCTCATCGTAATCAAGACAGACGATATGCACGGAGTATCCTGGAAATGAACTGCTCACATACGCCGCTGTAGGCCGCCATTGATCAAAACATTGGTCCTTGCTGCCGACCGACAGCACCCCGATGTTGATCGATGAGGTATCATTGATCGTCGCCTGCAGCAGGGTTGGTGCAGCGAACGCCAAAAAAATAAGCGCTATGCTGAATAGCCGGAGTGATAAAGAAATCTTGGCATTCATATAAAAACCCTGCATAAATCCCCTTCGACCGCCCCGCATATCGGGGAAAATTATCTCCGCATGGTTGGTGGCAATGATATTGAGTGTTTTCTTCGAAATAATCATCCCTTTCAAGACGATAAAGCAGGAACAGAAAAGATAGGGCCAGAAACGATGCGAACAGTCAACTGGCCTGTGCCCGACGCCCAATGCGGTAAACCCCTCCCTGTTCATTTTGATTATTCCTCTCCATGCTGCTTGAGAAGATGTACCTATTTTTGTCCGTGCCTTTGACATGGCCAGCCAACCAGTCTTTGAGAAATTCCATCAACTCCATTGAAATCGTGGCCTCTCCACACGCGACCTTGCTTAATTCCGACTCCTCAGCAGAATCTGCGGTTAGCCTTGGGACCACTTTACTACCAATAAAAGTATATCGTTTCCGCCAACCGATATCAAATGCCGGGATTAAATAATTAATTTCCAGCCTACCTTGGCAAGGTGTTCGCGCAAAACGTTTTGGCTGTCACTGAAGAATTCCTTCGGCCTCGCGCTTGATTGCGCCAGTAATGTTTGGATTTCGACTCGATGAATATGGTATTCTTCTTAGGACTGGAATATAAAGTTCGGAAGCGACTATGCCGCGTGCCTTGTTGACGGTAAACCCAGCCAGATGCTGACCTGGCTTCACGAAAGCGTTAGTGCTAGATCCGCAGCCCAGGTATGGCGAGGCAACAGGGACAGAATAATTTTCGCGAAAGACACGGCAAAAAACAGTACCCGGCAGTTGATGGAAGGCACTCTTGCTGACCGGTTGAGCACCTAAAGACTATCCCATGTGAACAGTTCCAACTTTTCCTTCAAATGTGACCTTCCTGGCAAGGTTACAGCGGTAAATGCATGCACAAGGTACTCATCGTAGAAAACAACCCGGTCATCATTCAGCTCCTCACCCATTTTTTCCAGGCTGAAGGTTGTGATATTCGCATCGCCAATGATGGCCTGCAGGCGTTGAGTATGCTGAACTCCTTCATGCCCGATATCCTCTTCACTGATATCATCATGCCGAAAATCAGCGGGGATGAATTGTGTCGAATTTTCCGCCAGACACCCAAGCTCAAAGACATTTTTATCGTTGTCTATTCGGCAATCGCCTATGAAGATGAACAGCAGATTTTTGAGCTGGGGGCTGATCTCTATATTGCCAAAGGACCAAACAATACCATCAAAAATCACATCCACCATGTCCTTGACCAATTCCGAAGCGGCAAACGACGAGAGGACATTCTTCATGGAAAGGAGGAGTTGCATCAGCGGGTCATCACCAAAGAGCTTCTTCTGTCCCGACGACACTACCATGCGATCATGGAAAATCTCGCCGAAGCAGTCATCGAGATGGACGATGCAGGCCAGATCGTTAGAGCCAACAGGGCCGCACAGGAACTATTGAACCGCGACCTGACAACACTGCTCGCCAGCCGATTGACAGACCATCTTACCGGGCCGGATTTCAATTTGGTCGAACCATGGTTTGCTCAGATATCCAGGGGAGGATCGCCTCAATTCTGCTCCAGTTATAACAACCCTTTAGTGGTAGGCACCCATCAGGTAATCCTCAAACTTCTGCGTATTACCGAAAAGGACGAGTTTTTCATTATCGCCATCCTGCAGGATATCACCCCGCACAAGCTCACCGAAGAAAAGCTGGTAAAAACAGCCCATGAATTCAATGCGATTATGGAATCGATTGAATACGGAATTCTGTTCATGGATGCAGACCTGAGGGCTCGCATCGCCAACCGGGCTTTTCGTGACATGTGGGGGATAACGGACGAGCTCTTCGCCAGCCAGCCGACGCTCCGCGATCTTATCAATTTTAATCGTTATAACGGTACCTACGACGTCCCGGAAGAGCGTTTCGACCGTTTCATAGAAGAACGTGAGGCGGTTGTCAAAAATATGGCAGGCGTATCAGAGGAATTTCATCGAAAGGACGGATTGATCTACCAATACCAATGCGTAGCGCTTCCCGACGGCGGCAGAATGCTGACCTATTTCGACATTACAAAGCATAAAAATACCCAGGCCCAACTAGCCAGGACCTTGGATGAAGTGCATGAATTGGCCTACCGTGACCCTCTGACCGGGCTACCGAATCAGCGATTGCTTCAGGAACGTTTCTTTCTCACCTCGTCAATGTCCAAACGGAAAGGTTGGCAGATCGCGGTCATGTTCATCGACCTCGACGGATTCAAAAAGGTCAATGACGTCTATGGCCATGTAGCAGGCGACATGGTTTTAAAGATGGTGGCTCGGCGTTTATTGAAAATAGTCAGAGAAGCGGACACCGTCGCCCGTATCGGCGGGGATGAATTTCTGATTCTCCAGACTGAGGTCAACGACCATGCTACGGTGGTCCATGTCGTCGACAAAATTCTCCAACAACTGGCAGCCCCCTTTGATCTGGTTGGAAACGAGATAAAGATCGGAGCCAGTATCGGCATTGCAATATATCCCACCCACGGCGACAATATCGATCTCTTGATCCAGAAAGCTGATAATGCCATGTATCAGACCAAGAGTCAGGGCAAACAGAGCTATACCTTTGCCCCTGATTACTGACGCCCGTTTTTTCTTCCAATCAGGGGTAACACACTTGTTGCCCACGGATAATTCCTTAAAGATAAACGCTTAAGGCAACCTTAATGCGTTAAAACATCTAACAAGGAAAAAACAAACGACGAATCCTGTTGGAATCAGTTTGCTTACGGTTGCACCAAATTTTTGCACTGCCTGTTTGGAAATGATGTGGACCCGTTCGGCTTTGTTGGCGATTTTGCTGATAGTGGCGGTCTTCTCTTCTGCCACTCTGGC
>JAFLKR010000077.1 GCA_019163135.1 Desulfobulbaceae bacterium
CCTTGGCCACATCAAAGGCAAAGATTTCATCTGCCAGTTTAAAGGTCAGGTATTGGACGGTTTCAGTTATTCCTGCCACGCTCATGGCTTTTCCTCCTTTAGGGCGGTTGGTTACAGGCTGAAGCATCGGCCCGAAGACTCCGGGTCCATGACGCTACGCCTGACAGGTTACACCTGAATTAGAATTTCTCAAACTCCTCATCAAGATGATCCCCACCACCTTTTAAACCCATGTCGAGCTGAACTCCACCTTCGGATCTTCCTGCCTTGGCAGGCTTGGCCGCTCTAGAGGGTGCAGCCTTGGAGGGAGCGACATGGCTGATTGCGTATTGTTTTCTTGGCACACCCTGCGGTACCCCTATCACCCGTCGTGATCTGCCGGTGTCCAGCGTGAAAAAGGCAATGGCTGCCTTGAGCTGTTCGGCCTGACTGGAAAGCTCTTCGGTGGTGGAGGCCATTTCCTCGGCAGATCCGGCGTTTTGTTGAATAACCTGATCGAGTTGTTGAATGGCCTTGTTGATCTGCTCAGCACCGGTATCCTGTTCTTTGCTCGAAGCACTGATTTCCTGAACCAGTTCGGCGGTCTTCTGGATATCGGGCAGCATTTTGCCCAGCATATCGCCTGCCTGCTCGGCAATGGCGACGCTTGAGGTGGACAACTGGCTGATTTCACCGGCCGCCGACTGACTGCGTTCGGCCAGTTTCCGGACCTCGGAGGCAACAACGGCAAAGCCTTTGCCATGTTCTCCGGCCCTGGCGGCCTCGATGGCGGCGTTTAAGGCCAGCAGATTGGTCTGACGGGCGATTTCTTCAATGATCGAGATCTTGGTGGCGATCTGTTTCATCGCCGAGACGGTTTCATTCACCGCCTTGCCGCCATCTTTGGCATCGGAGGAGCTTTTTACAGCGATCTTTTCGGTTTGCATGGCGTTATCGGTATTCTGGCGGATGTTGGAGGCCATTTGCTCCATGCTCGAGGAAATCTCTTCGGCACTGGCCGCCTGCTCGGTTGCACCCTGCGACATCTGCTGGGCGGTGGCGCTCATCTCCTGGGCGCCGGTGGCGACGTTGTCGGCGGAGGACTGGACCTCGGTGACCACCTCTTTCAGCTTGTCGACCATGGTGGCCAGGGCCTCGATCAGTTCATCCTTATCGCTGCGTTTCTTCAGGTCGACCATGAGATTGCCTTGGCTTATCTGTTTGGCGCTGGCGGTTATATCTTCAAAGGCCCCGACCATCTTTTTCATCGCCGCCATGACGCTGGTGGTATCCGTAGCGGCAATGGCGATGTGCCCGGTAAGGTCGCCGACCGCCACCAGATTGGCGATTTCGCCTACCTGTTTGGGGTCGCCGCCCAACTGACGCATGACGATTCGGGCAATGATGAGGCCAAGACCGATGGCGATAATCATGCCGAATGCCGCCAAAATAGTCATGATGAGGGTGGCCCGGGCGGCCAAAGTGGTATTGCCATCGGCAACGGTTTTACCTGAGGCGATTTTCGATTCAACCATCTTGACAATGGCGGTTTGTTCCTCGCGGGAGGCCTTGCCGGCATCGCCCTGGAGCAGGGCGGTGGCCTCAACGGTTTTTCCTTCCTTGGCGAGAGCGATCACCTTGTCAAGCAGAGGTCCGTACACCGTTCGCGTCCTTTTGAACTCCTCATAGATCTTTTTGCCGTTTTCGGAGAAAAGGGTTTTTTCGTAGCTATCGGCGTTTTTATTTATACTCTCACGCAGGTCCTTGATACGCCCGACGAATTGCTCCCGCTTCTCAGGGGTATCAGCAGACACTATATCTCGGGCATTAACGCGTAAGCGCTGGAACTCGGTGGAGATAGCGCTAACTTCTCCAAAAGGAACAACAATTCTTTCATACAGCATGGTGTCAGCTGTAGCAATCTGCTTAATGTTGTAAATCCCGAAGCCACCGATAACTCCGGCAATAATCGCCACGGTAATGAACCCGGCTAGCAGCTTGCCTTTTAGTGTCATGTTGGTGAACCAGTTCATGTCATCTCCCCCTTGTTGAATTGTGTTTGTCAATATCGCCAAAACAGTTCGCCCGCAGGTCACGCCCTATTGCGTGATCGGACGGTGCTTGTATTGCCGCATCGTTTAAAAAACAGGGTGTGTCGGATTTTTCCACCATTGCACTCTCTCCTCTTCCGTTGTCTTGCTGTTGGGTTGATACCAGGGCCTGGAGTCGTCCCCTCTGTTTCCTTGACTGCAAATCCTGTGTAGCAATTTATACTCCGGCAATTACGCTGGTCAGAGCTGGTTAAGCTCCCTGGCCTCGGCCATTCTAGCCAGATCAGCAGGGGAAAGAATCAGGGCAACCGAACCATCTCCCAGGATGGTGGCGCCGGAGATGCCCTTGATATCCTGAAAAAGAATCCCCAGCGGCTTGATGACGGTCTGGTGCTCGCCGACCACGAAATCAACCACAAAGCCAATTCTGTTGCCCCGCACCGAAACAATCACGATCTGCTCGATTTCCGGTCGGTTGCCGACAATGGAGAATTGATCCCGCAGGCAGATGAAAGGAGTCAAATTGCCCCGCACCTTGGCCAGGTTACGGCCATGGGAGGCTTGCACATCGGCCCGCGACAATTCGACACATTCTTCCACCGCCCCCAGCGGCAGCACAAAATGGCTGTCGCCGATCTTCACCAGCAGGCTTTCGATGATGGCCAGGGTCAGCGGAATTTTAAGGGTGATGGTTGTTCCCTTGCCCAACTCGCTATCCACCACGATAGTGCCCCGCAACCCCTCGATACCGCGCTTGACCACATCCATGCCGACCCCGCGGCCGGAAACGCTGGTGATCTTGGCGGCCATGGAAAAACCGGGGGCAAAGATGTAGCCATAAATTTCCTGGTCCGACAATTCGACGCCGGGTGGAATCATGCCCAGCTCAATGGCCTTGGTCCGGATGGCGTCGCGATTGATGCCGCCGCCATCGTCATGGATGGTAATCAGCACCGAATCGCCGGCGTGCTCGGCTCCTAAACGAATGGTGCCGATGGCGGGTTTGCCGGCCGCGGTGCGGACCGCCGGTTTTTCGATACCATGATCGATGCTGTTGCGGATAATGTGGACCAGGGGATCGTTGAGTTTTTCGATAACGGTCTTGTCCAATTCGGTATCGGCACCGAAGGTCACCATTTCGATCTCTTTGCCCAGCTCCTGGGAAAGATCACGCACCAACCGTTTGAATTTGCTGAAGGTGCTGCCGATGGGCAGCATGCGGATGTTGAGGGCGGTATCGCGCAACTCGTTGGTCAGTCGCTCCACTTCCTCGGCTATGGAGATAAAGTTGGCGTCGCCCAGGGTATTGGAAACCTGGGTCAGGCGGGCCTGCACGGTCACCATCTCGCCGACCAGATTGACCAGTTGATCCAGTTTATCCGCAGGTACCCGGATGCTGGCAGCAGGTTCAGGAGCGGCGTGCTCCTGCCTGGTTTTTTTGACATGCTGTTGCTCGGCCAGCGCCGATTCCACCTTCTCCGAAGTAACCGCGCCCTGATCCACCAGCATTTCCCCCAGCGGCCTTTGCTGCTGCAACACCTTGTTGAGGGCCTCAGGGGTGATATCGCCACGCTCGATCAGGATTTCACCAAGCTTTTTGGGGGTGTCAGTGCCGTCAGTCTGACTGGGGTCATCGATCAGTTCAACCTTGATCTGGCAGTCATCCTCGACGAAGATAAAAACATCGTTGATGGCAGCCTCACCGCGACTGGAGGTCAGGATGATGTCCCAATGGAGATAGCAGTGTTCGCCGACCAAGCTCTCAAGCGGGGGAACAGCGTCAAAATGGGCGGTAACCTGACAGTTTCCCAGGCCCCGCAACTCATTGATGAGCGATATCGGATTGCTGCCGCAAAGCAGCAGTTCCCGGTTCGGTTGAAAGCGAATCCGCCAGGTCTTCTGCTGAGCCTCTTCTGCTTGTGTCGCGCCAGGCGGCGCCATTACGGTCGAATCGGATTCCTCGACTGCTGTTGCCGGTTGCGGGACCAACTGTCGCAGGCCGGTGATAAGGGCGTCGCCCGCCTGCTTATCCACCTCGCCAGAGCCTGCCGAAGCCTCGAGCAATGCGGAAATATGGTCGCGTGATTTGAGGGTCAGGTCGAGCAGTTTTTTGGTCACCACCATTTTACCGTTGCGGACCAGATCAAAAACGGTTTCGACCTCGTGGGTGAAGGCGGCGATATCATCGAATCCGAACATCGCTCCGGAGCCCTTGATGGTATGCATCGCCCGAAATACCCGGTTGATCAAATCGTTGTCATCGGGTGTTTCTTCTAGATCGAGCAGGGAGGTTTCCAGTTCGGCCAGTAATTCTCCGGCTTCTTCGCGATAGGTGGCAATGTGTTGTTCAATCATGGTGAAGATCCTTATGTCGTCATCAGAGACTGACCAAGTCTACTATCTCTATTTTAGCCCTTCTTTATCCCAACACTTTTTTAACCACCGCGATCAATTGTTCCGGCTTGAAGGGTTTGACGATCCAGCCGGTAGCGCCCGCGGACTTGCCTTCCGCCTTTTTTGAATCCTGAGATTCGGTGGTCAGCATGACAATTGGAATGAATTTATTGAGAGCGCTGGCACGAACCCCTTTAATCAACCCGATCCCGTCGAGTTTGGGCATATTGAGGTCGGTCAGCAGCATATCCACTTTTTTGGTCGCGAGTTTTGTCAGGGCGTCCTGGCCGTCAACCGCTTCCACGACCTCGTAGCCGTTTTGCTTGAGCGTGAAGGCCACCATCTGCCGCACACTGGCCGAATCATCGGCTGTCATGATCAGTTTTGCCATTTTTTTTCACCTCCGAATTGACGAAAACAGGCATTGTTCTTGTTTGTGCAGTGCTCAAAGCGTTCCGCCCCGGCTGCCGTCGAAAGATCGAGCAGGGCCTGAGGCACCGGCCCACGATGGATAAAGCGTTTGCCCTCGGCGGTGGCCGTTTTGCAGGCGGAACAAAAGACCTGCAGTGCGGTGATATCCATCTCCACCTCGGGATTAAACTCAACGACCACTGTTGAGGCCTCTGTCAAACCCGTGCGAATGCGGCCAATGAAATCAGCAATGGTATCGATGGTCAGACGGTCACCGGAGCTGATCACGCACTCGTTACCCTGCTCCGAACTGTTTGCGGTTATAGATTCCATGGAACGTCTCCCCCGAGCCATCAAGCGTTGATGTCGGTCATGGTGGATTTCAATTGCATTAAATACGGAAGTTGCCAGCGTTGATGAAACGGCCAAATTCGGCATCTGACTGGAGGATATGCGCAGAGAGCCAATCGTTGAGAAAGGTTAAAAGTTCGAGCGATATTTGTCGTCTGCCTTCATGGTAATCCTTATGCATCTCCACCACTCTCCTGATAAAAAGGGCATGCTCTTCTTTATGCTTTTCAAAATGAGGAAAAAAACTTTCCTGCATCCAGTATTCCTCAGCAGAAAAATGATAGGTGGCATAATCAACCAGTTCATCGAAAAGAGAGGTTATATTATCGCCACGAATCTTATTGATAAAATCATTATAAAGCTTGTTCAGCAGAGAAAACAAATGTTGGTGATGTTCGTCAACCTGCTGAAGCCCAATCGAATAACGGTCATTCCACTCAAAAATAGACATATTACCCTCAAGCATTCCTATGGCTCATCCGCCGTTAAAAGAGATCAACGTTATCACCGAACTCAGAATCAGAATCTTTTGAACTGGCTACCTCTACGGGTGCGCTTGCAGTTATCACCCCATGCTTTCTGGCGATGTCTTCATGGATACGCCGTTCGCTTTCCATGGTATACCGCTCCGCCATCCGGCGCAGATCCTCCTTGAAGGCGGCGCTGGCCGGGTACAACTCCCTGGACTGGTTGCAAATTTGCCGGAGATTACTCAGAACTTCATCAGCCATCGCTTTGCACCGTTCATGCACATCGATGCCGCGGTTGATTTTCTCTATCTCCACGGAAAGGGCGTTAACCCGGCTATGAATCTGGGAGAGCATGGAAAACAGTTCCGTTCCCATGTTTTCAAGGATGGCCAGGATATCGTTCAGCGCCGCTTTCATTTCGATGAGTTTCGCAGTGAGATTCTCCTCACCGCTTTTTGCTTCATCGAAAAGAAGACCGGTGGTGGCGTCAATATCCGTCAAGGTCGAGGTGATAGATTCCGTACGCTGCACATCCCCGTGGGAAAGGTGACCGATTTCTTCAGCCAGCACACACATGGAGGCCCCTTCCGGGCCGGTGCTTGCCGCTTTAATTCTGGCATTCAGCGCTATCTGATTAATGTCCTGACCGATGTTTTCAATATCGGCAACAAAACCTGTTATTTCATTTACCGTATCGGTGACCTCTTTCATGATAACGGCCAAGTCAGCATTGGTCCCTGCACAGGTGGTCAGCAACTCGGTGATCGATGTCATGTGATGGCTGACATCATCAATAAAAGATCCGTCTGAGGTATTGCTCATGCCGGTATGGGCATAAATATCCTGGGCCATCAACTTCTGCTGCCCGCTGATATCAGACAGATTACTTACTATCGAGGAAACGGCTGCATAGAGTTCTACCGAGGCAAACTGCAATTGCGCTTCCTGAAGTTCGCAAACATCTCCAGCCTTACTGATCACTTCCTCAGCATTGCGACCTTCGGGCGCTTCGGTATCGAACTGGCCCCCTGAGATTGACGGCAGCAAGCCTTCCAGGGCCTCAATAACATGCTCGACTTGTTGTCGGAAAATATCGTGAAACTGCATCGACTGAACAATCTGGCTGATATGGTTTGCATTTTCACTTGAAGCAGAGGATATGGCGTTCCCTAACATGGAAAATCGTTGATTGACCGAGTCGAGTCCGGAAATACTGGTGGCCGTATTGGCAATGGTTGACAACACCATGCCCTTTTGGTTTTCGAGTGCAGTGTTAGCCTCTTTAATGTTTTTGGAAATTATTGAGGATAAGAGCACTCTATGATTACTTATAATATTTGATTTCTCTTTAATCTGCTGAGTCAGCTTGTTGATATCGAGAGCAAGATTAATAAACTCATGCCCGCTTTCCCCTATATGTGCGCTCTCTATCTTGATCAATACTTCAAGAATATAAAGATTCTTGCTCATCTTCTTAAAGCCTTCCAAGGGTGCGGCAATCTTCTCCAGAAGACTTCCCACCGAATCAAAGGTCGTACAAAAGTTAGCGTTCTGCGATTGTGTTTGATCGAGGTACGCCTCCATCTCGCGGAGAATCTGACGCAGTTGTTCGGTCAAATTTTGCACACGCTCACCGGAAGCCGCCTCTACAAAATTCTGGGCGTCCTGGGAAAGAGTGGCTGAACGATGATAGACGCCCTGCATCTCGTTGCCGATATGCAAAAATTCGCGCTCGGTGGCACCTGCCAACCGGCGGAGCGTCTTCAGAGAGGACGAGATAGTCGATGACCAGGCATCAAAAGGAAAGGAAGGGGGAGGGATGGTTCTGCTGCTGCCATTTGAAGGCATACGCTCATTCTGCTGGTTGTCCACTGGCGGGAAACACTCGTCTTGCATCCGCCCGACTGCGGCGTGGGCTGGCGCGACCGGGCTTTGCAAGTGCAAGTTCCCGATATTGCCCATGATAGAACGGATCAGTTCCATAAGACTCCTTGTACCCATGAACGTCGGGTTCATCGATCCTGCGCGTTTTGGAGAAGAAGCTGTTCGATTCTTTTGATTTCAGCGATCAGTTGATCACGACTGAACGGTTTTTCGACAAAGCCGGCACAGCCGTTTTTGAGCGCTTCGATGACCAGAGTCGTGTCGGCATAAGCGGTCATGATCAAAACGGGCAAAGTTGCATGCACCTGCCGAATTTCCATCAACAGATCAATGCCATTGGTTATGGGCATCAGGTAATCGGTGATAATCAGATCGAACCCGTGATCCTCCTGGGAAAGAAGCTCCAGGGCCTGCCGGGCGTTATAGACGCCGACGACCGAGTACCCTTTGCTTATCAGGCCAATCTTTATCGATTCGACCATCATGGCTTCATCGTCAACAACAAGTATTTTCATCTCTGACCCCTTCGAAGAGCAAGATTTATGCACTGACAGACCGGAATCCCGGCGGAACGTAATCGGGAACATTATTTCCCCGCGAACCTCCTGGTACGCAAGACCAACGGAATGCCATTTTGGAAACTGGCCCTCTTCCCGAGTCGTTCTCCGGCAATCATGATACCGCTCATCTTTCACATAGCAAAGGTCGTGCCACCTGAACCAAGAATGGGTGATAAGCAGATCAACTATTTGATAAATAAGCAATTATACAAGTATATAAAGAGAGGGCGGCTGGTGGAACGAGGTGGAACAAAGGATGAAGACTGTTCCATTTTGGACTAGCAGTTACCGAAACTCCGGCGGATGCAACGATCCGGGACGGTATGCCATTTTGGACTAGTGGTTCCTTTATGGCATACTCAGACTATCCCATAAGACTGCAGCTTGCGCCGAAGGGTATTCAAGCCGATTTCCAGCAAGCGCGCAGTTTGTAATTTGTTTTCGCCGGTATAGCGATAAGCCTTGAGAATATGGTCTTTTTCAACATCGGCCAGTGGAGCAACGGACTCGGGGGGCAACGATGGCGCTACCCGATGTTTCTTTGATATCGCGGTGGTTACGTAGGCGGGCAAATGATGGATAGAAATCGACTTTCCTTTGGCCAGGCTTGCCGCATATTGCACAATCGATTTCAGCTCTCTGACATTTCCCGGATAGTCATACGCACTCAGCACAGCCCAAGCCGGCTCTTCTATGTCTCCGCTGCCATGGCTGGCGTCGCCATCCCGTAAAAAGGCTTCCACCAGAAGGACGAGATCCTCCCCTCTTTCTCGTAAAGGGGGCAGATCCAGCCAGGCGCCGCACAGACGGTAGAAAAGATCTTTACGGAACAGCCCCTGATCCTGCAATTTATCCAACTCGGCATTGGTCGCGGCAATGAAGCGAACATCCGCCCCCAGGGGTCTGCTGACTCCCAGTTTAAAATATTCACCTTCCTGGAGCACCCGAAGCAGTTTCCCCTGCAACTCGAGCGGCAGACTGCCGATTTCATCCAGAAACAGGGTCCCTCCGGAGGTTGTTTCGAGATAGCCTTTTCGATCCTGGGTGGCCCCGGTAAACGCCCCTTTGGTATGACCGTAAAACTCAGCTTCAAACAAGGTCGCGTTCATGGAGGACATGTTGACGGGGGTAAAGGTGCGCCCCGCTCTGGAACTGGCCCGATGAATCGCCTGAGCCAAGAGTTCTTTACCGGTTCCGGTTTCTCCCGTTATCAAGACCGGAACCTTCCTGGCGGCATGGAGCTCAGCCTCCTTCATAATCTGGAGCATCTTTTCCGACTGGGTGATGATGGGCGCAAAGGCCTCTGGGTACAGCAGGTCCGGTATCTTTTTCTGTTTCCCTATCCGTTGAATTTCCAGGAAATTTTTTCTTTCCAGAGCCTTGGCAATGACGATCAGCAGCTCTTCCAGGTTGAGCGGCTTGACCCGGTAATCAAAAGCCCCTTTTTTTATGCAGCTTACCGCCAGGCTGGCCTCATCGGCGGCGGTTACCATGATGCATTCGGTAGCTGGGCTACAGCTTCGGATACGATCCAGCAACTCGACGCCGGTCATCCCCGGCATGGTGATATCAATGATGGCAATATCCGCCGACTCGCCCTGCTGAAACAATGCCGCAGCTTTCCGGGGGTCGCTTTCGGCCCGAATGTTCCGGAACCCGCTCAGGAGCAACCCCCTCTCGAGGCTTTCCAGAAAATCCTGCTCATCATCTATTAAAAAAATACGGGATTGCATGCCGATTACCCTGTTGTCAGTTGGTTTAATGGCGCTGGCGTTGCCTTGAGCAGTATGCGAAAAAGGCTCCCCTTGCCCTCTTCACTTTCGACCTCGATGCGCCCCCCCAATTCCGACACTAATCGTTGGGTGATGGAGAGGCCCAACCCGGTACCAACGCCAGCCGCTTTGGTGGTAAAGAATGGATCGAAAATCTTTTTCTGGGTTTCGATATCCATGCCGCAACCGTTATCGCTTACTTCCACACGCACTTCGCCATCGGGCTCGGAAGGTCCGATTATCTTCAACCGCACCCATGAATCCTCTTTATCCATTGCCTGGATGGCGTTGATCAGGAGATTGACGACCACCTGTTCCATGGCCAACGGATCGGTACACAGGGCGGGAAGATCTTCGGGAATATCAACTTCAAAGGTCTTGACGGTTTTTCTGATACGCCCCTGGCAAATGAATATGCCTTTTTCTATGACTTGCTTCAGGTCAATCCGCCGATTTTCCCCCTTCCCCCGCTCACGCACAAACTCTTTTAGATTTCCTACAATCTGGTTGATCCGGACCGAGCCGTGCTCAATATTGCCCAATAATTTAAAACAGTCCTCCCGGAAAAACGAATAGGGCCGATTGAAAACCTGCAAATCCGGATGCTCCAGCACATATTCGTCTACAATGGTCAGCAGAAATTCGAGATACGATCGCAAAATGGGTGTATTGAAATAAATGAAATTATTCGGATTATTTATCTCGTGCGCGATCCCGGCGATCAGCAGCCCTAAGGTGGCTAATTTTTCGCTCTGGATGAGCTGCCGGTCCATCACTCTCGCCTGGGTAATGTCAAGGATGCGTATTATTGTGGCCTCGATCGCTCCCGATTCATTCTTTACCACGTCCACAACCACCTGCTTCAGCCTCTCGGGATCCATTTTCCCCTGACGCTCATAGGACCCCGAATATCCTTGCAGGGCTGAAAAGGGCCGCTCACAGCCTTCACATGGAATCGACCTGCCCTGAAACCCTTCAAAACAATATTTGCCGATGACCTGCTCGTAATCGGCTAATGCATAGTAGTTCATGGCAGCCTTGTTCAGCTGTTTTATCCGGAGCTCTGCGTCCAGCATGATGAGCGGATCGGAGATCCCGTCAAGGGCCATGGCCAGCGTAGCCTTACTGTTGAAAAGTTGCTCCTCGACCCCCCTGCGCTCTTCCATTTCCTGAAGCAGTTGCTCGTTAGCCGATTTCAGATTGACCGTCCGTTCCTCCACCCGCCTTTCCATTTCATCACGGGCCTTTTTCAGCGCATCCTCGATTATTTTACGCTCGGTGATATCGGTGTGCACGATGACCACGCCGAAACTCACCGGCCGCAGCGGGGTGACGTTCATGGTGAACCAACGCTCCCGCCCCGGTGCATGGCAGGGGTATTCCAGACTGAAAGCGGGCAGGCTGCCGCTCAACACAGCTTGAATGCCCTCCAGACTTTTCAAAGCAGCATCATCCGATGCCGAACCGTAACTCTTGCGGCAGGCTGTCAAGTAGTTCGCGCCGACCTCCGTAAAGGGTGCCGGCTTGCCGGGCTCAACCCCGTTTTCAAGCGCAAACCGGCGCCAAGGCTCGTTGACGGCGATGATCACCCCGTCAGCATCCAGCACCACGATTTCCGAGGTGACGGAGTCCAGAATCGCGACACTGAAAGCCTTGCTTTCCAGCAGCGCTGCTGTCCGTTCTTCAATACGCGACTCCAGCAACTGGTTGATCCGGTTTATCTTGCCGAACTGCTCGGATAATGAATCCGCCATCTCGCTGAAATTGTGGATCAGGTGTGCAGATTCCTTTATGCCGCTTTCAGGCCAGACAATCTCCCGGTTCTCTGTCCCCAATTTAATTGGCAGGTCTTGGGTAATCAGGCGGAGTCGTTCAAGGGTACTCATGGACCGACGACTTAATAATTCCGCCAGAACCAGCGATCCGAGAAAAATCAAAAACAACAACGACAGCTTGCCAGCATAAGCATCGACAAGCATCTTCTGGAACGGGGCTACCGGTTGTTCTAGAATCAGTTTCCATTCAGCGAGATCGCCAACAGCTATTTCAGCGACATACAGCGATTTCTGCCAGCGTTCCATGGTGGGAGTATGGGAGGGGATGACCGGCACCCACTGACTGATTTCTGCATCGAGACGTTCAAGCGTCCCTTGATCACGCGCAAAAGGTTTCAGGACCGTTTGATCTGTCCGGTTGGAAATAATGACAGTACCGTTTTTATCTATCAAGGTGTAGAGCGTCGCCTTATTTTGCGAACTCTTATCGAGAAGGTCTTGAATCTGCTCCAGACTCAAGATACCGATAACGTAACCGCCGTATTCTCCGCCAGTGATTACCGGGGCAAGCATTGCAACCATAGGCCGTGGCGACCCGATTCGGGCCATGACCACTTCCGAGAGCATCGGCTTGCGCGCCTGCTTGAGTTGCTGATTGAAGGGACGGTCCGCAAATACTTTGCCGATATTTTCATCGCCGGATTCGTCGAGCAGAGGGTGGTAGGCTTTTACGGTGGCCTCTTGGTCGAGCAACCCCATCCGCAGGAAATTGGTATCCGATTTTTTAGCGAGCCCCAGATGAAATTGCATCTGCGGCAAGGTGGCTGTGGCCGCCAGATCCGCGAGATTCATTACAGCGGTTTTGCGGTTATACAACCAGGTCGCCAAGAGATGATTGACCCGTTCACCGTCTCGAATGAGGGTGGTGCGGATCGTACGGTCGATTTCGTTAAAATCGGTTCGACCACTGACTGCGAGCATGATCAGAGCCGGATACAGCACAAAAAAGGTCAAGAGATTGCAGGCAATATCACTAAACGATATCGTCGCGGAGCGCGACAGAAGTACGAACCCGGTATAGAGCAGCCTGGCGACAATGGCATTGGCAATGCCGTTGACCGCCTGTTTGATCATGGTGATCGCGACATTACTGAAAGGGACATGCATGACCAGATGGTAGAAAAGATAGACCAGCGGCATACCGACAAGGAGCCAGTAGAGCGTATCTGCCAGCACCATCTTTATCTTGCGGCGCTCCATCAGCCAGCCAACGACCGCGACCTCGGCGGTCATGATGATGATGGCATAGGGGTGATTCCAGAGAATATAGGAAAAACTGGCTATCATGGCTGCAGCCAGGACGCCGCGGCCAAGACCGACCAACTGCAGCGCCAGCATCGCAAAGATGCTTCCGAACAGAAAATCTATATTGAGGAAGATTGGAAATTTAAAATAGTTGCCGGCGAGACCAAAGGCAACCACGGCGATGAATAGAGGAATACTGCGTTTGTCAGGTATGGGGGTGTTGTTTTGCGGAGCGATTGGCATGATTTATAAAAAGTGGAAAAAGAAACAAATTTGAGAAAAACATTTTGTTTAATATATCCCGGTTCAGCACGGAAGACCAGCAAGGATTCCTGAGCACCACAGGCACTGTGGGTGTGCGGTGGGGACAGCCCGGTCCATTTCTCGATGAATTTCGGTCCGCTTGCCCGTATCCGCACCGGCAAGCTTGTCGACCACCTGCCTTCTATCGGCAGGAAAAGAGGTCTCGTCGCCTGGGTAGCGCGAAATCGGCCACGCCACCCTGTGCGACCAGACGATAAAAATCACCGAAATCGGCCAACCACTGCTTAACCTGCTCAAAGAGGAGGGGCTCAAAGGCAGGTTAACCGAAGCCTTTAACTGGCAGTTTCAGCTCGCCCTGACTTCCTTTACAGTGGACATCGCGGTGGCAATAATGCCCGCGACATCAGCTACATTGCTGGGCATAATGATTGTATTGTTTGTCTTGGCCAGATTACCGAATTGGGTGATGTACTGTTCCGCCAAGCGCATGTTAAGCGCCTCGATACCGCCTTGTTCCTTGATGGCCGTGGCTACCTTATTGATACCCTCGGCCGTGGCTGTGGCGATGACCTCGATTCGCTTAGCATCGGCCTCGGCAATGAGCGTGACCTGCGCGGCCTTGCCTGTGGCCTCATTGATTTGTTTCTGCTTCTCGCCTTCGGACTGGTTGATCATGCTCTGCCGCAATCCTTCGGAGGTGGCAATATCCGCCCGTTTCTGACGTTCGGCGGTCATCTGGGCTTCCATGGCCTGCTTCACCGATATGGGAGGAGTTATATCCTTGATTTCATAACGAAGAACCTTTACCCCCCAGGTCATCGCCGCCTGATCGATGGCATCGATTACTTCGGTGTTGATTTTCTCCCGTTCCTCAAAGGTTTTATCAAGATCGATTTTGCCGATGGCTGAACGCAGCGTCGTCTGAGCCAGTTGGGTAGCCGCGCGGAGGTAATTATCGATGCCATAAGCCGCTTTATGCGGGTCTTGTATTTCCAAATAAATAATTCCGTCGACCTCAACGCTCACATTATCTTTGGTTATACAGATTTGTGCGGGAATATCCACGACCTGCTCTTTGAGACCGAAAACGTAAGCAGCTCGATCAACAAAAGGAATCAGAATGTGGAAACCGGCTTCGAGAGTGCGGTCAAACTTGCCGAGACGCTCTATGATGAAAGCGCTTTTTTGAGGAACGATGACCGCGCCTTTGACAAGAGCAATGATGACTAGGATGGCGACAGCGATAAGGGCAATGAGTGTTGGGGTCATAATAACGAAATCTCCTGTTTATTTTTGATGATCTGGAAAGTTATGACGCACGATTACGGACTGGAAAAAGGTTGGCCCGACATGAGTAAGAGGACTAAAATCCGGCTGCCAGTTTTTTCAAGGACGTTTTACGGCTTTGAGTTTGAGGCAAGACCTGTTCACCTTGTCGACGCCAACGATTTCGGCTTCCGACCCGGCGGGAATACGGTCCTCCGAAACAGCGGTCCACATGGTGCCCCGGTATCGCACCCGTGTCGCATTCCCAGGTTCGATATCTTGCTCGATTTTGATCCTCGTGCCGACTGAAACGTTTCCAGTGTCATCGTTTTCAGAAACCTCGCTTCGTCCCACGAAGGTGCGCATAGCCATTTTACGAAGGGTTGCAAGCGAAGTCAGCGATACAACCAAGAAGGCTATAAGTTGGTTGGAATAGGCTTCTGGAGCGATGGCAGCCACTGCTGCAGCGCCCAAGCAACCCAGCCCAAAAAAGATGATCACAAAGCCGGGAACGGCAAGTTCGGCGAGCATGACGGCGATACCGGTTAAAAACCAGATCAGCCATGGGGAAAAATCGATGGGCATGCGTTGACTCCTTATCGGATGAGAGAGTGAAAGGTCTATTCCATGCACCAAAATCATAGCATATTTAGCGCACCGTTTGCATCAAGGTGTTGAGAAAAATAAGCGGGAGAACACCAGCGCCTGACTCCGCCCCCTATCCCGATAAGCGTATTCGATTGAGGACCTTTTCTACCGAGGGGAGAACGGAGACAAACGAACGGTCCGAGAAGGGGCCCCCGATAATGCTCGCCAGAGGATCGGTCGTTTGGCCGTAGCGGAGACAACAAGGAGCAGCTTTTACCAGACTGACGTCGCACATTCGAAGAGACCTTCCTATGAAGGTCTTTATGAGGGCTGGCATAGAAGAAAAAATAAGCCCTTGAAATTCAAGGGCTTATAAATATAAATGGCGAAGAAGGTGAGATTCCTGTTTTTTACAGTAATCAGTTCTAAGTGTTTGAATTTACTATTCAAACCTAAATGATGCGTGACAGTTTGTGTGACATATACAGATGTGCCTTAAAGTCAACTTCCCTTCACAAGTTCCGGTCTGGCGCAACACAAGTGAATTATCAGTAACCATCAAATAATGGCAGCTGTAGGTTTTGGTGATAAAACTACCCATTCAGGTTTGCATAATTCGCTATTACAATGAGCGATTTTAGCAATTATTTCAATGAGATATATTTAATGATCATGCCGATGGTGAGCATCTGGAAAATGTGGGTGTGAGTGTTTCAATTCATTGTGCTGATGATGATGGCTAGCCATGAATAAGTTCTTGTGATGTTCATCAAGCAGAAGTTCGTGGTCATGTTCCAACACTTCGTGAACATGTTCATGTTCGTGATTCTCTGTCAGATGCAACCAGATGCCCAACATCATCAACCCACCGGCAATTAACAGAGGCATTGTTACCGGTTCGCCTAATGCGACAGCCAATACCGCACCGAAGAATGGAGCAACTGAAAAGTAGGCACCTGTTCGAGCGGTGCCAAGATGACGTAAGCTTATGACGAATAGTGTCAAGCTTACTCCATAGGCGAGAAACCCCACAACCATGGTGATTGCTATATTAGACAAAGGGGGCCATGCTGCTCCCAAGGAAAAAGCCAGAACAAGATTAACCGTGCCTGCAATCAATCCTTTTATAGAGGCAATCCAAGTAGCATCTGTCAACGATACTTGGCGTGTCAAATTGTTATCGACACCCCATGCGAAACAAGCACCCAATACTGCCAATGAAGGCCATAAACCCTTGAACAGGAATTCCTCTGGGCAGCTTAAAACGACAGCACCAAACACAATCGCTGTCATCCCAAATGCGATTCTATAACTAAAATTTTCTTTAAAAAGAAACCACGCCAGCAGTGCCGTAAATACGCTTTCTGCATTCAATAACAACGAGGCACTTGATGCGGGCATCTCGGTCAGCCCTATCATTAATAATACAGGTGCAATAATGCCCCCTGCCAATATTGCACCCGCAAACCACAACATATCAGCACGTGACAATCTGCCTGATGGGGCATGGGTCAACTTGCGATATAGTGCAAGACCAACCCCGGACCCTAAATAAAGCAAACCTGCCAGCAACCAAGGGTTGACACTGCTTAACAATAGTTTCGCTAGTGGCGTTCCCGCACCAAACAACAAGGCGGCTCCCAACGCAGACCGAACCCCCATTTGGCGAAGGCTATCTTTCCAGTTCATTTATAATCTCGTGCGATTACAGCAGATTGATTTTTTATGAATAACTAACGACATCCCTTTAAGTCCTAAATAAGGACCCTGATCAGACCCAAGTATTTTCTTCAATGCGTGGTGCTTGGATGTATCTTATTTCTATAAGATTGCGCTTCGGTTCGGGTGCCTGTTTTTGCATCTGCGGTTTTGGATAGCTATAATGGAAATTAAATGAATGTGGCTGAAGAGCGAGAGCAGTTAATCCTAATGCTGCCAGCAATATGGGCGAGGTTATAAATCCAATAAAAGCACAGATTAATCCAAGTATACCCCACAAGAATTGCCGTTTGAAAAGTGCGACTATTCCGGTGAGTATAGCCAGCGGTACGAAAATGGGTGACATGTAGAAAATGCTTATAATACCAAGGACAAAGGAGGTTAGTCCTTCGGGTTTGCTCGGTTTGTTATTCATCAAGATAGTGGTCGATAATTATTTTCGGTATCACGACAGCTTCATCCACGAAGTTCACCCCGCAAAAACGACTCTACAGCGTATTTAGCATTTCCCGATGCGCCTCTTATCGTTCGTATGCCTTTAATACCCAAAACGTTTATCGTTCCATCACCTATTCCGCCAGCAATCAAAGTCATGACTCCACATTGCGCTAAAATATTAGACATGCTCGACTGGACATTACCAGTCACTGAAGATTCCATGACCTCCTCAGCCTTGATTAGTTTATCTTCGACAGTATAAATTGTGCATTTTCGACAATTATCAAAGTCTTGATCGATTTGTTCACCGATGGTCGGAACTGCTATTTTCATTATAACTCCTACTTCTTTTCCAATGTTTCCCAACTTAAAGTCAGAATGAAATTTGGTCCCGCACGTTGGGCAAGCCATCAGAATTCCACCAATGTTATCCGGGAATCGTAAACGCTGACGACATATCGGGCACTTCTTCTCAGTAAAAGCAGTCACGATATTACTAGAAACATGCTAAAATTATGTAATAAAGAAAGAATATAATCAGATTAATGGGGTTATGAATTAGCCATTTGTGGGATATGGTTTCAGCTTCAGATTTCCTACCAGTACCCAATGATATTCTAAGTACTGGTGATATGGAAGGAAATTTCCGCAGGATAGGCGATGGAATTCGTCTTTGATAGTAGAATGTGCCATTGCGATTAAGTAGATAGTCAGCCATTGTGTCCCGCCTTGTGTGACAGGATACTCGACCTTCTCACTCCACCAAAAGAGAAAGCCCTGTAACTCGTAAGAATTACAGGGCTTTTTTTATATAGTGGCGGAGAAGGTGAGATTCGAACTCACGGTACTTGCATACACACGCGTTCCAGGCGTGCACCTTAAACCACTCGGTCACCTCTCCGTAATATGCGCATCAAGGGGCGGTGAAAGCAACCATCGCGCCTGACGTGGGCCATTACTAAACTGAGTTCATCTTTTTTACAACAGAAAATTAACGTCGGTTTCTAAAAAAGGTTCGAAGCAGGAGGCTGCAGTCTTCTGCCAGCACTCCGCTGGTAACGGCAAAACGGTGGTTAAGCAGCCCATCGGTGCCGATGCGATATTTGGAGACAATGGCCCCGGCCTTGGGATCTGCAGCCCCGAAAACCAGACGACCGATCCGGGCATGGACCATCAAGGCCGCGCACATGGCACAGGGTTCAAGGGTCACATACACGGTCACACCGGGCAGGCGGTAATTCCTGACGGCCAATGCCGCTATTCGCAGCGCCACCATTTCCGCGTGTCCCGAAGGATCGGAAGTGGTGACGCAAGCATTGCCCGCTTCGGCCAGAATCGTCCCGTCGGCCCCAAGGACCACGGCCCCCACCGGCACCTCCCCGGCAGTGCCAGCCCTCCGGGCCTGCACCAGAGCCTTGGCCATCATCAGCTTATCGTCGACCGATGGTTCTATGACCGTTGCTATCGCTTCCATTCCACCTCTCGGAACAACTGAAAGAACTTCCCTTGGCTTTTCCTGCCGGGCAGTTTATAATTACGAAAAAGATATTGAAAATACGAAACCGAAACTCAACAACGGTACTGGACCATGGATGAAAAAAAAGTAGCCGTGCTTGCCTACGAATGCTCCCCGGAAAACCGAAGCAGTATCGAAAAGGCCTTGACCTCAAACTTCGACATCACCTTTCAAAACGATCCGCAGTCCTTTCAGCAGGCAATGAGCAAAAAGCAGTATGACGTTATTTTCATGAATATCCTCCCGGAAAATGGCAGAAAGATCGATCTGCTTGAAAGAATTCACGACCACACCCCCTTCACCCCGATTATCATCACCTGTGATTCCGAAGATACCATGCTGCTGGATAAGGCGCTGGAACCGGGGGTGTACGATGTCATGGCCCATCCGCTTTCACCGGCGACCATCAAACGAACCGTGCGGCAGGCGCTTTATAAACGCCAATTGACCAACGAGTTGGCCTACCTGCGCCGCACCCAGGATATTGTCTACAGTTTCGACCGGATCATCGCCGAGAGCGATAATTTCCGGATGATCATCAACAGCCTGCGGAAATTCGCCTCCACCGACGCCACCATCCTCCTCACCGGCAACACCGGCACAGGCAAGAGCTTTCTCTCCGGCACCGTGCATCATAATTCACCCCGCCGGGACAATCCGTTCATCAAAATCAACTGCGCCAACATTCCGGAGGCCTTGCTGGAATCCGAACTCTTCGGCCATGAAAAAGGATCGTTCACCGGTGCTGACAAACAGCGTATCGGCCGGTTCGAACAGGCCGACGGCGGGACAATTTTCCTCGACGAAATCGGTGAGATTCCGCTGGAAATCCAGTCCAAACTCCTGCGGGTGCTGGAGGAAAAATCCTTTGAACGGGTGGGCGGCAACAAAACCATCCAGGTGGATGTGCGGCTCATCGCCGCCACCAATCGCGACCTGCCTCACCAGATTCTGGCCGGAAAATTCCGCGAAGATCTCTATTATCGGATCAATGTCCTGCCCGTACACCTGCCGCCGCTCAAGGATCGCTCCCGCTGCCTGGCCCCCCTGGCGATAAAACTGCTGGAAAAGGCCACGGCTTCGATGAAAAAAAAGAACATCACCGGCTTCACCGCCGAAGTTCTGGCCCTGATTCAGGGGTACGACTGGCCGGGCAATATCCGTCAGTTGGCCAACACCATCGAACGGGCGGTCATCCTTGAAGACGACGACCTGATCACCCTGTCCTCCCTGCATATCCCTGAATTGGGCCGGACCATGGCCCCCTTGATCCAGGTCACCGAACCCCTGGAAACCCATGAGCGCGAGCTGATTCTCAAGGCCCTGGCCGAGAATCTCTGGGTGCAAAAAACCGCCGCCCGCTGCCTGGGAATCAGCCCCAGGGCTTTAAATTACAAAATCAAGAAGTTCGGCATTACCCATCAAAACTGGCGAAAACACAAACAAGCATGATCAATGCAGGTGGTCGCCCGTGCTCGACATGGTCAGATTGCCATCCTTAACGCCCCGCAAGGCGATCAGCCGCTCAGCCAGTTCCTTGACCTGCGAAGCCCTGCCCTTGACGATGGTCACCTCCAGGCAGTGGTGATGGGCCATATGCACATGCGTGGTTGAGGTGATCTGCTGGTGGTACTCATGCTGCAACTCGGTAATCTTTTCCTGAAGCTGCGGCTGGTGGTGATTATAAACCAGGGTCACCACCCCGACGACCTCGCTGTCCTGCTCCCATTGCTCGTTAATCAAAACCTTTCTGATCAGGTCGCGCACCGCCTCGGACCGGTTGGAATAGCCTCTGGGCCTAATGTAGTTGTCGAATTGGTCCGACAGTTTTTCATCCAGTGAGATAGAAAATCGTTTCAGCATGGTTGGTTATATCCCTTTTTCCAGATCTTTCAGTTTATCCAGGATGTTTTTGGCATCATAGCGCTGTTTTTCCGGCACACTTTTATCTTTTGACGCACGGGTGAGATACTGTTTGGCCAGCTTTTCCCGTCCCAGATAGAGGTTGTATTTGCCCAGATAATAAATACTGCTCCCCTCCTTGCCCCGGTCGGCCTCGATTTGCCCCATATCATAGTAAAGCTGCGGATATTCAGGCATAACCGTCATCACCCGCTGCAGCAGCTGCTCTGCTTTGGCGCCGTTCCCTCGCATCAGTTCCAGTTTGGCCAGCTGATAGACCCCGTACATATCGTTTGGATTCCGCTTGAAGGCCTGCTCCAGTAAACGGCGGCCCTCCTCGACCCGACCGCTTTCCATCAGCATGACCGCGCGATCGATTTCGAGGATATCCTTGGTTGGATACTGGGCACGAACTTCGTCGAGATACTGCAAGGCCTGGTCGAAATTTCGATTTTCGCCCTCCAGCAGAACCAAGCCGTACTTGGCCATGGTTTGTTGCTCCTTGTCTGTGCCGGTGGTGAGAAGGTTGACACAACTTACCCGAATTTTTTCCTGGTCAACGGACTGCATCAGCACCCGGTATTTGAAGCGGAGAAACGCGAAATTATCGGTTTTCAGATAAAAATCCTTGGTCTTCTGCTGCGGGTCCTGTTCGATCAGGGAGGCCACATACCCCATCCGGGCCTCGGGATTGGGATGGGTCAGGAGGTATTGGGGCGTATCACCGCCAACCCGGTAACGACTGATGCGCCGCATCGTCTTGAGCATCTCTTCCATCGCAACGGGATTGCGTTTCATTTTCTGCATCCACCCAAAGCTGATCCGGTCGGACTGTTCCTCGTCCTCACGGCTGTACTGCAGATTGATTGCCTGCCCGCCGGCCATGGACCCCATCAATAGTCCCTGCGAGAGTCCCGGCACCCCCAGAGCCAATCCCGCGACCCCAAGAAGCAGTGAAATGGCACTGATTTTCGTGCCTTTATCCATCCGCTGGGAGATGTGGCGACTGGCCACATGGCCGATTTCATGGGCGAGCACGCTGAGGAGTTCATCTTCGGTACGCATGGTTTCAATCAGGCCGGTATAAAAAAACACCAGACCTGCCGGGGCGGCAAAAGCATTGAACTGCTGACTTTTGACTACAAAAAAGCGATATTCAAAATACTGGGGGCCAGCGATATCAAGCACCGATTTCCCCAACTGATTAATGTACTGACTGATATCGGGATCTTCCAGAATGGGCAGTTCTTTGCGTACCGAAAAGAGCAACTGCTCGCCGATCTTGCGTTCTTCACCGATGGTTAAGGCCAGGGCCTGCAACGGCAGCAGGGTATAGGCAAGCAGGGTGAGACCGGCGATGAAACGTAAAACAATCCTATTATTTTTCATGAGTTATTCCAAATTCTGAACAGATGGAAACGACAACGTGGGTCGCGATGGCAACCTTCAAGGTAACGCGTTCCAGCAGGCGCTGCAACCTTGCCGGATTAATTTTCTCACCGTTTCCGGTTCAATCGGCGGTCCAGGCGATCCACGGCCAAGGAACAGGGAAAGGTCAGCAAAAAATAGAGTGCGGCGATGGTCAGCCAGACCTCAATAGTCAGATAGGTCGAGGCCATCAACTGGGTGCCCTGGTAGGTCAATTCCTGGATTGAAATCACCGAGACAATCGCCGAATCCTTGATCAAAGAAATCCCCTGCCCGGCCAGCGGCGGCAGGACTCGTCGCACCGCCTGTGGCAAAATGATATGACGAAGGCTCTGGCTGTGGGTCAGCCCCAGGGCGGTGGCCGCATCCCGCTGGGGGCGGCCGATGGATTCGATCCCGGCTCGGAGGATCTCGGCCACATAGGCGCTTTCAAAGACCGCCAGGGTGAGCAGGGCGGAGCAAAAGGCGGAGAGCTGCTCCGGCGGGGCCAACACCAGGGGCAGCCACTGCTTCCAGAAGGGCGAGACTCGAGTTGCCAGGGTATCAAGGTGGAGCAGGGGCATCAGTTGATCGGCCAGGAAGAAATAAAAAAGAAACACGATCACCAGCGGCGGCAGATTGCGCATCAACTCGATATAGGTCCGCGCCACCAGCCGCCAGTAGAGGCTCCGGCTGGTGCGGGCCAAGGCCATGCACAGTCCGAGGATGAGGGCCAGCACGCTGCCCCACAGGGTCAGCCGCACCGTGGTCAACAGCCCCTGGATCAGATAGTTGGCCACCCATCGATCGGTTTCCCGGTCGTAACGGAAAAGGAACTGCGGCAGCACCGACCAGTTCCAGGTGTAGTTGAGGTGCACCGTGATCCGGTAGGCCACGAACCCAGCCGCCCCGAACAGCAGGGCCAGCAGGACGGCATCAAGCCAATGGAAAGAACGATGTCGGGACAACATGTAAAATCGGCAACCGAATAATAACAGGATTCACTGCACCAGCGTCTGCCACTGAGTGGTTTCAAACCAGTAGTGGTAGCGTTCGTCAATCCAGCCCTTGCTCTTGACGACCTCGATCCAGTTATTGAAAAAATTGAGGGTGTCGACATCACCCTTGCGGATACCGAAACAGATCGGTTCTTTCATCAGCTGGTCGGGATAGGCCTTGAGCGTCTCGGGCGCCGCTGCGGCGATATGGGCCGGCAACGGCTGACCGGCAACCAGGGCGTGGACCCGACCGTTCCTGACCTCCTGGACTGCGGCGGGCTCATCGTCAAAGAGCCGCAGGGTTGCCTTGGGAAACCGCTCCTTGGCGGCCAGGGCGGCGGTTGAGCCCAGGCGGGCGGCCAGGGTGATTTCAGGCCGGTTGAAATCTTCGAGGGTTAGTCCTTCGGCCAGCTTCTTGTTGGCAAGCAAACCCTGGCCGGTGTGGTAGTAGGGATTGGTAAAATTGATCTTCATGTTGCGCTCGGCGGTGACGGTCATGCCGCCGATGATCACATCAAATTTTCCGGCCAGCAGCGAAGGAATAATCCCGGACCATTTGGTAGGCACGAATTCGATTTTAAGCCCCATATCCTTGGCCAACTGCCGGGCAACATCGATTTCAAAACCGATCAGCTCGCCTTTTTTGTCCTTCATCGCCCAGGGGACAAAAACGTCCACGCCTACCCGGAGAATGCCACGCTGGACAATCTGCTCGATAGCGCTTTCGGCCACCAGTTTTTGCTGGGTTTCGCCGGCTGCCGCCCTTCGCGCAGACAACAGCACCACCACCAGTATAAGCACGACCATCCCGACCATTTTTATTTGTTGCATCCCAACCTCCTTGCTTCCAATGGTTCCCTGCTGAACCGATTTTCCTCTCCAAATTCCGGCAGCCGCAAACACTCACAAAATCTGCCGGAGAAACTCCCGGGTTCGCTCCTGGACGGGTTGGAGAAAGAACTGTTCGGTCGCGCCCTCCTCCACCAACCGTCCCGCCTCCATCAACACCACCCGGTCGCTGACTTCCCGGGCAAAACCCATCTCATGGGTGACCACCACCATGGTCATGCCCTCTTCGGCCAGGGTGCGCATGACCTCGAGGACCTCGCCGATCATCTCCGGGTCGAGTGCGCTGGTGGCCTCGTCAAACAGCATCACCTTGGGCCGCAGGGCCAAGGCGCGGGCAATGGCCACCCGCTGCTGCTGGCCGCCGGAGAGTTCATCGGGATAGCTGTCAATTTTCTCCCCCAGGCCCACCTTGGCCAGCAACTCCCTGGTGGTCCGGGTGGCCTCGGGTTTGCTTTTTTTGCGGACCAGGCACTGGGCCAGATTGATGTTTTCGAGGACCGAAAGATGCGGAAAAAGGTTGAAGGATTGAAACACCATGCCGACTTCGCGCCGGATGGCCAGCCGATTGCTTTCGTGGTGATCAAGGGGAATGGCGTCGATGACGATGGTGCCGGAATCGATGGCCTCCAGCCCGTTGAGGCAGCGCAGCAGGGTCGACTTGCCCGAACCCGAGGGGCCGATGACCACCAGAACCTCGCCCCGCTTGACCCGGATCGAAAAATCGTCAAGGGCTAGGACCGGGCCGGGGAAAGTCTTCACCAGGTGTTCGGCGACAATAATGACCTCGTCCCGATTGATGCTTTGCTTGTTTAGCTCCATTCAGGCAATCCGGGGGTAGCGGCGTTCCAACCCGTTGGCCAAAACCGACAGGGTGAGGGTGAGGCCAAGATAGAGGGCGGCCACCACCAGCCAGATTTCAAAGGTGAGGAAGGTTTCTGCAATGATGGTCCGCCCCTCCATGGTGAGATCGTAGACCGCGATGGTACTCACCAAGGCGGAATCCTTGATCAGCGAGACCGCCTGACTGGTCAGCGGCGGCAGGATGCGGCGGAGGGCCTGGGGCAGGATCACCCGGCCATAGGTCTGCGCGCGGCTTAAGCCCAGGCTGTGGCAGGCCTCCCACTGGCCGCGGCCGATGGATTCGATTCCGGCCCGGAAGATTTCGGAGGCATAGGCCCCCTCGAACAGGCTCAGCGCCAGGACCGCGGTGGCAGTTCGACCGATATCGAAGATCGGGGCCATGACAAAATAGAGAAAAAAAAGCTGGACCAGCAGCGGGGTGTTACGGATCGACTCCAGATAGAACCTCGCCAGCCCTCGGCCAATCAGGGAGGAGGAGAGCCGCAGCAACGCGGTCATCAGGCCGAGCACGCCGGCCAGCACCAGGCTGATGGCGGTAATTTCCAGGGTCAGCGCCAATCCTTTGAGGAGCGGTCCCGGCAGAAACTGTCCATCAATCAAGGTATAAAAATAGCGCGGAACCTGCCGCCAGTGCCAGTTGTAGCCGAGTTGTTCGCTGCCCCGCAGGATCAACAGGACCGCCGCGGCGATGGTCAGGCCAAAACCGAGCAAATCCCTGATCTGGATAAAAACAGCGGAGCGGGTACGCATGGTATCGATGGTTTGCGGAAAAATTTCAGGGGAAACTCGGATTCCGGCGGGTTGCGGCCTCCTGCTCTGCAAATCCCGGCCAGGCAACGGCAACCACTCCCCAGCCCCCGGATCCACCTGGATTTATACTCACTCTCTCCATCTTTTCAAGACCTTATTCCCGAAGGGGTAGATTAACCGTCGCCGCCGGCCCCTGCTATCTTCCTGTTGCCCTCGGGCCGCCCCTCGGGTAGATTAGCGCCATTATTCCTTCCTTTGATGGACATCCATGGCCCCCTTGCTGCACATCGACAACTTTTCGCTGACCTTCCTCGCCCACGGGCAGGAGGACGCCCCGCCCCCGGTGCTGGAAAATATCAACCTGCGCATTGAACCAGGCGAAACCCACGCCCTGGTCGGCGAATCCGGCTCCGGCAAGTCGGTGACCGCGCTCTCGATCCTCCGCCTGCTGGAAGAAACCAACCGGATTCAAAGCACCGGCTCGATCGTCTTTGCCGGCCAGGAAATCACCGCCCTGGACAAAAAGGCGATCCGAGCCATTCGCGGCAATCGCATCGCCATGATTTTCCAGGAGCCGATGACCGCGCTCAACCCAGTCTACACCATCGGCAATCAGCTGATGGAGCCGCTCCTGCTCCACCAGGGACTGACCAAGGCCCAGGCGCATGAGCGGGCCCTGCAATTGCTGGTGCGGACCGGGATCGACAACCCGGAATACCGGATCAACTGCTATCCCCATCAACTCTCCGGCGGGCAGCGCCAACGGGTGATCATCGCCATGGCCCTGGCCTGCCGGCCGCAGCTGCTGATCGCCGACGAACCGACTACCGCGCTCGATGTCACCATCCAGGATCAGATCCTCCAGCTCATCAAAGATATTCAAGCCGAATACGGCATGGCGGTGCTGCTCATCACCCACGACCTGCCGATGGTCCGCAAGATCGCCGACACCGTCTCGATCATGCATCAGGGTCGGATCATCGAGCAAAACACCATGGCTCAGCTCTTCGCCGATCCCATCGAAGCCTACACCCGACGCCTGCTGGCCGCCGTGCCCCGGGGCATCCAGCCGACGCGACCGGGCGGGCCGAAGCTGATCGAGTTCCAGGCGGTCACCTGCGCTTTTGCGATGAAATCGGCGTGGACCGATTTTCTGCAACGGAAGAACACCGTGATCAAGGCGGTCGATCAGGTCAGCCTCAGCCTTAACCAGGGGACGACACTCGGCCTGGTCGGCGAATCCGGCTCGGGCAAATCGACCCTGGCGCTGTGCCTACTCGGCCTGACCCGCTTTGAGGGCAAGGTCTGGTATTACCCCGGCACCGAAACCCATTGCCTCTCAGCGCTTACCAGCGCCCGCTTCCGCCCCCTGCGCAAAGAACTGCAGATCGTTTTTCAGGACCCTTTTTCGTCCCTGTCGCCCCGGATGACCGTGGAACAGATTATCGCCGAGGGCTTACAGGTCCACGGACTCGGCGGCACCAAGGCGGAGCGGCAGGCTCTGGTGGAACAGGCCCTGCTCGATGTCGAACTCGATCCGTCCACGGCCGGCCGCTTTCCCCACGAATTCTCCGGCGGCCAGCGCCAGCGGATCGCCATTGCCCGCGCCATCATCCTGCGCCCCAAGCTGCTGATCCTTGATGAACCCACCAGCGCGCTCGATATGACCATCCAAAAGCAGATCATCGAATTGCTGCGCGACCTGCAGCAACGCTTTCAACTCACTTATATCTTCATCACCCACGACCTGCGGGTGGTGCGCTCGCTGGCCGATCAGTTGGCGGTCATGCGCCACGGCCGAATCGTGGAGAGCGGACCGGCGGCCGCCATCTTTGCCAATCCGCAGCAGGACTACACCCGACGGCTGTTTAACGCCGCCTTTGACGTTACCGAACGCATGGAGAACCCCGCATGAACTACCGAGCCGTCTTTCACGTCGACCTCGACGACCCCAAAATTTTTGCCCTGGCCCTGGCCAATGTCGGCAACCTGCTCCGGGCCATTCCGGAGCGCCATTACGACCTTGTCATGGTCTTCAACGGCCCGGCGGTCAGCCTGCTGGAGACCGAGGAATGCGCCCCCTTCCTCGAAGAGATCTGGCAGCTGCAGCAGGCCAGGGTCTCATTCAAGGTCTGTCGCAATGCCCTCAACCGCTTGAATATCGACCCGGATAACCTCATCGAAGGGCTTGAAATCATCCCGGCCGGGGTGGTCACCCTGATTGAGCTGCAGCAGGATGGCTACGCCTACATCAAACCCTGACGGCGTTATATTTTATTGTTTAATTACAAATTTTTAAATGGTTTTTCACCCCTGCGCCAGCATGGGTTGATGTACTTTTGATGTACTTTCTTCCAAAGATGGCAGTGCTTGCATCGCTCTCTTGTTGTTGGTGATGAGTGTATGAATGTACCGCTGCGTGGTTAAAATGGATGCGTGGTGACACTTCCGCATGTTACCTGGCGTTGAGGGACAATAAATGGCCCTTTCACGCTGCGGTTCAAATGAATCCTGACGCAGTGGTGGTGAAGATGCCCCTTCCTGTTCCAAGTGACTCACTTCTTCCGCAGAACAGTACTCGACCCCATAACCTCCAAAGCGCAAGGCTCTGGCAATCGCCCTGGTCTCGGCCAACTCAAGTATTGCCGGTGCTATCTTGGCGTCACGTTCCACGCTGGCCATGCCCATCCCACAAAAACACCCTTTGGTAGTGGTGCAGACCGCTTTGACAACAGCCACGACCCCATCGTATTGAAAAACCTCGGTGCTGATATCGAAGGATTCATTTTGAAGATGAGCCAGCCGTAACCGGCCACCTACCTTGGGGAATTCGGATTCGATCCACTGCCCCGTCTTCTGGTTATAGTGCCGTAATGAAAGGATTTCCTCGGGCTTAAATTCACTTCCATTGACCTGTTGCATAGATAACCTCCTTTTGATGAATTTGAGTAAAACTCCAACGATAACAACTCATTCACCAAGAAAGACCACTATAAACGGCCAATAATCAGCACGATTAAGCAGCCAACAACCAATGGCAATAACTACATTCAAGGGTGGCCGGGCTATAATAAATGTAAATCCCTACAGGTTGGCTGAAGGGTGTTTGTTGCCTACCAAGATAAACTATTGATTAAAAAACCTTTCGACCACCAACGTCGCAACGAATGCTTCCTGCTAACCAAATTTTAGGATAAGGGTAACTGTGCCGATAAATAGCTGAAAATCACAATAGGATTAGTTGAACTTTTCAAGGTGGCTCGGATGAGAATTTGCGGTGTTGAGTTGAAGGGAAGCGAAGCTATATTCGCCCTCATCGAAGTAGTGAATGAGGAGATATCCCTCGTAGCCTGCCAGACTCGGAAAATCAAATTTGGCGACACTGCTGAGCAACAGTCAGCTCGTTTATTTTACGATGCCATCTGTGTGTTTATTCTCGAACATAAAATCGAACAGATCGGTATCAAACAGAGAGCCCCCAAAGGTCCGTTTGCTGGTGGACCGGTTACCTTCAAAATGGAGGGATTGTTTCAGCTCAATCCTCACGCTGCTATCCAGCTTTTTCCTGGTCCAACGATAGCTGCTGCAACACGTCGGCATGACTTCAAAGTTCCTGACCAACTAAATCAGTACCAGGCTGAAGCATATCTAACTGCCTGCTGTGCTGCGATGACATTGAATATAGTATGACTCTTAAACACGTTGAAATTTTTACTGATGGTGGATGCCTGGGCAATCCAGGACCGGGAGGGTATGGTGCAATACTGGCCTGTGGAGAGCATCGTAGGGAACTTTCGGGCGGCTATAAACATACCACCAATAACCGAATGGAATTAATGGCCTGTATCATCGCTCTGGAGGCCCTGAAATTTAGATGCGCTGTAACCGTATACAGTGACTCGAAATACATGGTTGATAGTGTGTCCAAAGGATGGGCCGTGAAATGGAAGCGTAATTACTGGAAACGTAGCGGTGGAGATAAGGCCGAGAATATTGATTTGTGGGAGCGACTGTTGTCTGAAATCGAAAAGCACCAGGTCAAATTCCAGTGGGTGAAAGGTCATGATGGCCACGAGGAAAACGAGCGATGCGACCAACTTGCAACGGAAGCGGCTAATGGATCTGGGCTACTAGAAGACGCGGGGTATATCGCTCGGCATTCTCCTGTGCTCTCTATGATGTGATGGTCCTATTAATCGAGCCCTACAGTCCGCTATTAACTTACTTGAGGCGAGCAAGCAATCTTCTTCCTTCCTGATACTCCTCAAGGCATTTTTGGAATTCTGCATTTTCCCGCAACTGCTTGGTAAAAGTTCCTGATTTGAGACCAAGCATTTTGGCCACGTGCGCCGCATTCATCTCGCCAGACTCCTTTATAGCCCTAATCGCGTAGTGGGTTCGGGTCTTTAGTAAAACAATTCGACATCATCGAAAGGAAAGATCATGCAAGATTTGTCCGAGATACTCCTTGATGCAATTCGTCACGCAACATCGACCATTGGCGAATCAGCCGACAAGTCGGCATTTCAAACCAGCCTCGCCTCCATGCTGCGAGAAGTAATGAGGAAGTCATAAAAAATGGAAACCGAAGTGAAACACTTGGAAGATGAGCAACTCGCCAACGGCGTTGTGGTACGGTTTTATGATGAATCCCGCAGGGTGGCTGGTGATCGCTGGCAGGTTACAGTGCGCCACGATGTTGTGGTCTCGGTCCCTGAAACCTTTTGGAACCTGGTGAGTGGAGAGCCGGAAATGAATGAGGAGATCCGTGCCGCTTTAGGGGCAGAGATTGTTCTTACCAGTGTCAATGAGCGGAATTTTATTTCAGTGGAGGAAAAGGAGGCGTTGGTTGCCGAAATAGTCAGCCGGACTCGGAAAAACATCTTTGGTTATCTCGCTGCTCCTGAATTTCCCGAGAGTTATTTTAAACGCCGTTTTAAGGAAGCACGCGAGGAAATTGAGCGGAAAAAGAGAGAGGCGTGGGTTCCGGATAATGAAGATATAGAAGAGCCCGTTGATTTTTCCCATCTTTTTTCAGATGTGAAAAAGAGCGAATAATTCAAAAGCTATTATTACACACTTTCTCTCCGTCAGGCAGAACCCCGGTTTTTCCCTGTTGCCAGATGCTTCCCCGTGACCGGCAACTCACCCTATTTATATTATGTATAAGCGCTAAGCTATTCCAGAGTTCATATTGAGAATTATTATCTTGTAATATAAAAACATACAGTGTATAAAGGTAAGAATAATCAAATAGCATTTTCCTTTCCTGATATCTTATGCTTCAATTTCTTATCCTTCGATACCATAAAAGTTTTTTGCTCATTACACTTGGAGAATAAGCATGAAACTTTTTGTTGGTGGCCTTCCTTACAATATCGTTGAATCTGAACTTTCTGAACTATTTGGCAAATTTGGCAGTGTAGTCACCGCCAAGCTTGTTGTCGATCAAGTCTCTAGGGAATCTAAAGGTTTCGGCTTTGTTGAGATGTCTAGCCGGTCAGAAGGTCACAGGGCGATGGATGGATTAAATGGCAAAGAATACAATCATCGTACGCTAGTCTGCAATGAAGCCAAGCCGCCGGTTAAAAAAGGCCAGCGCCGCAGATAACCTATTCCCCATCTTCCTTTCCAAACTTTTCAATCTAATTACGTGCCTATCAGGCATTGGACTGATAAACGCTTTCAAGTCGATTTTTTATTGATCGGTTGTCGCGTATGCATGCCCTTTCTGCTGAAGTAACAGCAGGTTTTACTTATTTTTTAGCGATTAACAACGATTCGCCGCCAGAGATTCTGCGTTGCGACAATGTGCAATGAACTGATCATGGATGCAAGAGCCGTATAATTGCAGGAGTAGTAATGAGTTTTAACGATTTCCATTTTAACAACCACATTTCCCAAGCTATCCTAAAGTGTGGTTTTACCGCACCAACACCCATTCAGAAACAGGCGATAGCTCCTATTCTTGAACGGCGTGACCTTTTGGGCTTGGCGCAGACCGGAACCGGGAAGACCGCAGCATTTATTTTGCCGACCGTGCAGCATCTCATGACAACCTCCGGAAAACAAGTCAGAGTCTTGATTGTTGCTCCGACCAGAGAGTTGGCGGAACAGATCAATGATTTCACCAAGACAATCATTCAGGGGACCCCTTTAAGGAGCATGGCGATCTACGGGGGGGTCAGCAAACAAGTCCAGATTACCAGAATTCGTAACGGCGTCGATATTGTCGTTGCCTGTCCAGGGCGTCTGTTAGATATTCTTAACGATAAGGCGATCAATTTAAGTCATGTTGAGACGTTGATCCTTGATGAGGCCGATCACATGTTCGACAAGGGATTCCTTCCTGATATCCGTAGAATATTGCGACTGCTTCCCAAAGAAAGACAATCACTTGTTTTCTCAGCAACCATGCCGGGGGAAATTAGACATCTTGCCGAAGATATCTTGAACAATCCAGTGGCGGTGCAGATCAACCACACCCGATCAATCAAGAGTGTATCCCACCAAGTGTATGCGATTGGACAAGGACAGAAAACTGAACTGCTCTTGCACCTGTTGAGGCTTGAGAATATGAAAACTACCTTGGTCTTTACCCGTACCAAGCACAAGGCAAAGAGCCTGGCTATGAAATTAGCGCAATCTGGTTTCAGAGCCACCTCATTGCAGGGAAATCTTTCGCAGAACAAACGACAGGAGGCGCTTGACGGCTTTAAGGACGGCACCTTCAAGATCCTCGTGGCTACCGATATTGCCGCGCGGGGGATTGATGTCACCGGTATTTCCCATGTCATCAACTATGACATGCCGGATACAGCGGAGGCCTACATTCACCGCACAGGTAGAACCGGCAGGGCTGCCTGCACAGGCGAGGCCCTAAACTTTGCTACGCTAGAGGATACTCGGATGATCCGATCCATTGAGCAATCCCTTGATGGAAAAATGCAGCGTCAACCCGTTGATCCTACTGTGCTTGCTTCCCGGCACGCCGAACCGGATCCCCGCTCGGACGAACGCAATAGAAAGCCTGTCGGCAACAAGACAAGAACCGCATCAGGCTCACAACGTCCGCGCAACCGCTCATCCGCATCCGGTGTTTTCAATTCCTCCGGACGATCCAAACAATGAGCTGAGCTTGAAACAAACACATATTACCGCATGATCATTTTGATAAAGCGGTGTATTACCGATGGCCCCAAAGTGGGTGCCATCCACCCTACTGTGCGACAAGTGCGCACAACGAAAAAGGAGTAGTTACAATGGCTGAAGGAACTGTAAAATGGTTTAATGATTCTAAGGGTTTTGGCTTTATCGAGCAAGATGGTGGCAAGGATGTATTCGTACATCATTCCGCTATCCAGGCTGACGGGTTCAAATCTCTCCAGGAGGGAGAACGCGTAAAGTTCAATGTGGAAGATGGCGCCAAAGGCCCGTCGGCTACAAATGTTGTAAAAGCCTGATCTTTAAATCTGTCGTCATATAAAAACCCCGCCTTGTGCGGGGTTTGTTGTTTGTACATTGTCCAGCCTGTCACACTCTCTCTCCGCTGCTTACGTACACATTGCCATAAATCCACCTATAAATTCCGTTTCAACCTGCCCCTCCCCTCACCTTCTCTTCGTTTAATATGGAGGAAAAAATGGGCGACAAAGGGTCGAGTCACGATAAATCTTTTCGAGTAAACGAGGATGCCCACTTGGGCACTAAATAAAATCAGCCGGCTTTGTAAATTTATGAGGGTTACAAAATTAACCTCATTGAGTTTAATGGTTCGGGGTTTTAAAATATTTGGATATCATTGGGAGCAAGCCCAAATTAAATCCAAAGATCCGATGTACTTTTGATGTACTTTTATCTAGTTTCAAGGCGTAAAACAGTGATTATTGTTGCTCGGTAATGTTTATGCAAATACCTAACAATACAGTAAAACGGATCGGAGAGTGACATTTGGAACCGCCTACATCAAACCCTGAGAAGCCTGTTGCTTCTCAGGACGGCTCATCCCCGCTGTCCGCCGAATTCCTTGCCACCGTCAGCCACGGGCCGGGCGTCTACCAGATGCTGGCCAAGAAGCAAGTGCTCTATGTGGGCAAGGCTCGCGACCTGCGTAAGCGCCTCAGCCAGTACGCCCATTTCACCGGCCCGGTCCACTCCAAAACCGCGGTCATGCTCTCGCATGTCCAGCGGGTGGAGACCATCCTCACCACCACCGAAAAAGAGGCCTTAATTCTCGAGGCCTCGCTGATCAAACAACACCGGCCGCGCTACAATGTCATCCTCCGCGACGACAAAAATTATCCGCTGATCAAGGTGACCACCCGCGACCCCTGGCCGCGCATCGTGGTCACCCGCAAACGGCTGCGCGACGGCAACCGCTACTTCGGCCCTTATTCCTCGGGCACCGCGATGCGGACCACCCTGCAGCTGCTCTACGCCCAGTTCCCCCTGCGGCGTTGCAAGACGGTGCGCGAACGCCAGCGTCCCTGCCTCAATTATCAGATGGGCCGCTGCCTCGCTCCCTGCGCCGGCAAGGTCAATGCCGAGGACTATCAGCAGATGGTGCATGATATCCTGCTCATCCTCGAGGGTAAGGTCACCGAGGTGATCCGCGCCTTGAACGAAAAAATGGCGCAGGCCTCGGCGGAGCTGGCCTTTGAACAGGCAGCCCTTTACCGTGACCAGATCCGCGCCTTGACCAAAACCACCGAACACCAGGCCATCGTCGCCGAACACCACCTCGACCAGGACGTCTTCGGCATTCACCGCCAGGACGCCTCGGTGGGCGTGGCCCTGCTTTTTGTCCGGGGCGGCATGATCACCGGGGCCCAGACCTTTTTCCTGGCCGATCCCCTGGGCGAAGACGAGAACCTCCTGGCCCAGACCCTCCTGCTCTACTATTCCAATGAACGTCAGCCGCCCCGCGAACTGCTGCTGCCTTTTGCAATTGAAGACCAGGAACTGATTGCCGAACGCCTGGCCGAATTGCGCGAGGGGCCTGTGACCTTAGCCGCCCCCCAGCGCGGCAAACGGATGCAATTGATGCAGATGGCGACCGCCAATGCCGCCCAGATCTTCTCCGAAGCGACCAAAAAGATCGAGTCCTGGGAGACTCTGGCCGTGGCTCTGCAGAGCAAGCTTCGGCTGGTCAATCGGCCGGAGACCATCGAATGCCTCGACATCTCCAACCTCATGGGCAAACAGGCGGTGGGCTCGCTGGTCTGTTTTGTTCGCGGCGAAAAGGCGGTCAAGCAGTTCCGCCACTACCGGATAAAATTGCAAGACACCCCGGATGATTATGCGATGATGCGCGAGGTTTTGGAACGACGCATGACCAAAGGGGTCGAGATCGACAATCTCCCCGATCTGCTGCTGCTTGATGGCGGCAAGGGCCAGTTGCAGGTAGCCTTTGAGGTGCTGTCCCGCTTCAACCTCCTGGAAACCGTGGATCTGGCGGCCATTGCCAAGGAAAAAGCCGAGGAAGGCGAAAAGCTGTTCCGGCCGGGGCGCAAGAATCCGATCCTGCTGCCAGCGCATTCACCGGTGCTGCTTTATTTGATGCGCATCCGCGACGAGGCCCACCGCTTCGGCATCACCTTCCACCGCAAACTGCGCGGCAAGGAGCAATTGCATTCGCAACTCGACCGGATCGAAGGCATCGGCCCCCTGCGCAAAAAGCGGTTACTGCAAACGCTCGGCAGCTTCAAACGGGTGCAAGAAGCCGGGATCGACGATCTGGCCGCGGTGCCCGGCATCGGCCCGGAGCTGGCGCGCCAACTCTACGCCCAACTTCACCCGGAGGCCCACGATGCAACCGGATGAACGCACCATGGCCAGGCTCAAGGCCGGCTGTATCTGCAAAGGAGTCAAGCTGATCCGCCTGATTGAGGCCATTGAAAACGGCGCCGCCAGCTTTGACGAGGTGGCCGCCGCCACCGGCATCGGCGATGGCCCCTGCCAGGGGAAACGGTGCGGGGAGAAGGTGGCGGCGTTGCTGGAGCAATATGCTGGCCGCCGCAACGGGTAGAAATCGTGCCTAATCGAAAAAATTTGCATCATGCACCGCTCCAGGCAATGTATTCGGATCGAACCCCCATACACAACATGAGTAAACGCATACTACGGCCATTGCCGGTTCTTCTCACCCTGGTTTTGACGCTCGTGCTGGGGGCTTGCGGGTGGTCATTTCCTCCAGGAGGCGCCCAGGACTTTCACCATCTTGTCATTCTCGGTGACCCCCATCTGCCGGGGCCCAATCTGGTACAGAAGGAAGCGGTTCTCGAAACGATCAACGCCTGGGACGATGCGGAGATGGTGATTGCGGTGGGCGATATCTGCGAGGAATACGGCACCGATGCCGAATACGCGGCGGCTGCCAGCTTTTTCAGCAAGCTTCGCAAACCACTCTTTCCGGTGGTAGGCAACCACGATTACATTTTCGCAACCCCTGCCTGGCCGGGCGGCGGCTATAACACCGGTTCCCGTGCTTCGCAAGAGGCTAAGCTGCAGACCTTTCGCACCACCTTCGGCCTGGCCAGCCATTATTACAGCAAAAAGGTCGGCAACTATTTCCTGGTCTTCCTCTCCACCGATCACGAAAGCTTTGCCACCGGACTGGCCGAGCCGCAACTCGCCTGGCTGCGCAAGCAACTGGCCCGCCATCGCCAAACGCCCACCATCATCGTTTTCCATGGCCCCCTCATCGGCACCCAGCACAACTTCCGGCGCTACATCAACCGCCCCCACGCCGTTGCCCAACCGACAGAAGCCATCCATGCTCTGATCACCGCCAACCCGCAGGTCTTTCTCTGGGTCTCCGGCCACACCCACACCCCACCGACCGAGGCAAGCTACGCCGCCCCCATCAATGTCTATGCCGGGCAGGTAACCAACATCCACAATACCGATATGCGAGGCGCCACCCTCTGGACCAACTCCCTGTGGCTCTATCCCGACCGGGTTGAGGTCAAGACCTACAACCATCAAACCAACACCTGGCTTCCGGCCTTGGATCGCACCATCCTGCTGCCCCGACGTTAATTGGCTGCATCAAAATATATCTCCAGGTTGCCGGAGAGAATCAAAGAAAGATGGTAGGCGGGGCTGAGGGATGGCAATTGATTGATCGTGATCGATTGATCGTTCCCACGCTCCAGCGTGGTAACGCAGCCAGGGACGCTCCCGCGTCCCGTTTCATTGTCACCACCGATTAAAAACTGACCCACCAGGTGCTATTTTTCAGACCCACCCGCTTTGTGGCACAGTGGGTATTTGATGAAAACATTTTTCTTTCAAATCCCCTCCCAATAAGGAACGAGGGCGTTTGAAAGAAAAATGTCGCTGCGCTACAACGACAATGGGTGGTGAACCAAATCGTTGGTGGGTGGGTCTATAATCGATCGGCGGTGACAGTTTCATTCAAACCATGAGTCAATCCCGATCAGTCCCGACTGCACACAGCGGATCGGAATCAGGTC
>JAFLKR010000011.1:0-1326 GCA_019163135.1 Desulfobulbaceae bacterium
TTTCACCTCAAGTAACCCTCTCCACCAAACCAGCATCGCTGATGTTTTATACCGCTGCATCGGCATGCCTCCTGTTCGTTTCTGTCGCCCAAGTTCCCGGATTTAACAGCGTTAAGATTGGTTAAGTGTAGCCAATGGTTCATATGTCGCCAATTCTGCGTAAAATTACAGGACATCAATGTCATGATTGTGCCGGATAATAGTCAGTGAAATTATGGAGATGAATAGTATTCGTTTGAAATGGAGAAGGTGGCGCAGTTATTGAAATGTATATTGAAACAGGAGATTTGAAAAATTGATTTATTTGTTCACATGAACAACATTTGTAAAATTTATTCTTCTTATTATTTTAACAGCAACATAAAGGAGGGTGTTGGTTTTTAATATTACAAGTTTTGTGCATAAAATTAAAATAGATGAACATTCACCTATTTTTTCATTAAAAAACCTTTGGGAGGGTATTATGAAAAAGCAATTTTTAAAAACCGCATTAATTACGATGGCCGTTGTTGGTGTTATGTCCGGGAGCGCTATGGCAATTACTGCCCCTGCCCCTATGTTGGAAGGTGGGTTGAGTATGACGGGTGCTTGGAATCCTATCGATATTGATGGAGTCGAGTGTTTCAGTATCAGCGCAAGAGATATTACTGAACAAGTAAATAGTCAGGAAGAATTGCGCCGTTCACGAGATTACCACTTTCAACCGGAATTGATTTTAGCGGTTGGTTTGATGGTGTCGGTGCCCCGGACAATACATTTTTAGTAACGACTGGAACGGGTAGTTTTGCCGCTTTGGGCGGCAACATTAGCGGAATTATCAATGATTTCCAGTTTGATACTCCATTGGTCACAGAATCGCTCTTATGGTCGGTCGGCGGGTTTTCATTTACAATGAGTTCTTTTGAGTTCGAAAAGGACATAGTTGATGGCAATAATGATCTTCACGTTTATGGATTGGGTACGCTGAGCGCAACTGGCTTTGCCGACACCCCTGGGGTATGGAATTTTACCGGGCAGGGGGTGGATGATGCAAACTTCTCATGGTCTGCCTCTGTCGGTACCCCCTCACCCGTACCCGAACCAGCCACCATGCTGCTCTTTGGTTCCGGCATGCTCGGTCTGGCCTTTATCGGCAGGAGAATCCGCGAATAATTCCAGCTCTCTAGCATCAAGCAAACGCGGAGGCTGGTAACGATGACAAATCGTAGAGCGTAGCCGCGACTCCATTCAATTTGGGATCGGTATAGGTAGTTTCCGTTGCAGACTCAAGAAGAGGAGCCCGAATTTAACGGCTCCTCTTTTTTTGTTGAGTAAAAAATGATGGGC
>JAFLKR010000011.1:1336-34377 GCA_019163135.1 Desulfobulbaceae bacterium
AGGAACAGTGGTCCGGGTACAAAGCCAAGGCCGCAGCGGTAGCCTGAACCCTCCGCGTTATGCGCTGATGATCCAGTTCCATAGCCTCAAGAGAACGTGAAGGCTCTTAACGATGACTAATCGTACAGCCTGGCCGCGACTCCATTCAATTTGGAATCGGCATAAGTCGTTTCCGTTTTAGACTCAAGAAGAGGAGGCCGAACATAACGGCTCCTCTTTTTTTGTTAAGTAAAAAAAGTATAAAATCAAAGCGTAAGAGTAAATATTATGAAAGAAAAAACATTGGAAAACTTATCGCCGCAAGAATCGGCGAATAGAATCCTTGAGCTCAGCGGCATGATCTTTGAACCCGATATCGCCGTCGACCTCTGGCTGAAAATCGTACTGCATAAGTGGCTGCTCTCCGAAAAACTCGGTCGGGATGTAGGGGTGCGGACGGCCTGTATCGATTTCCTGGAGAACATGGAACAGGCCCCCGATGAATACCTCACCCATCAACGGAAAAATATTCTCAGTGAGATGGGGGCGCAGACCATCGGCAAAGATCTGTGGGATACCATCTCCGACACCCAGCCCCCCAAGCAGTTGGTTCAGCGCCGAATCATTCTTCCCCTGATGGAAGAAGAGCTTTCGCTCAAACACGGCGTGGTGCCGCCCAAGGCCATCGTGTTTTTTGGCCCTCCCGGTACAGGGAAGACTTATTTTATCAAGGCGATCGCCGGCATTCTTTCCTGGCGTTACATCGAGATCGTGCCCAGCATGCTTATGGCGGACGGGGTCGAGAAGATCGGCGCCAACTTGCGGCAGGTGATGGAAGATGTCCGCAACCTTGACCGGGTGGTGCTTTTTATCGATGAATTTGAGGAGATTGCCGGCAGCCGTGATATGGGGGACCGGATTGACAAATCGATTACCAACGAATTTCTCAAACAGATCCCTTTGCTCAAGAATCAGCAGAACAAAATTCTGCTGGTCTGCGCCACCAATTACATCCGGCAACTGGATGCGGCCATGCTTCGTCCGGGTAGGTTTGACTGCATCATTCCGGTTGGAGGGTTGGATAAGGAGGGGCGGACCACTATTCTTGAGCATTACCTTTCAAAGCTCAACACCGGCCAGGTCGACCTGGACCAGATTGTCGATATAACCTCGGGGTTCACCCCTGCGGATATTCAATATCTCTTTCAGCAGGTGGCCCATTTCGCCTTTGAGCAGGAACTCGCCAGTAAAGAAAATTACCTGGTAACCACGGAAACCTTCGTCAACATGACCCCGAAGGTGCAGCCTTCTTTGAGCGCTAAAGTACTGAAAGAGTTTGAAAAGGACAGCGTCAGTTTTTCCCGGGTATAAAGTGTGCGGACCAGGTATCCGGTGAAGAGTAGGTGGAGACCGCGAAGCTCAAAAAACTTATTGTATTATTAATAGGTGATAGTGTTGATCTGTGGATATTATTTAAAAATGTTCTATTAAAATAAATCGTTAGTTGCCTGGCTAGTTATCAGGCAAAGGTCATGAGCCTATGAAGATGACCAGGGTTTATATCTTGTTAATGCTGTTGGTCGTCGGTTTGCGACTCAACAGCGGATGTACGACCTTGCCCAACGTCACTGGGGTGATTGATGAGGCGCCGACTGCCCGGAAATCTCGTCAAATCGTATCGTCTCAAGGGTTGCTCTCGCCCCAAAAGAGCAAAGCTATCATGGAACGGCTGAAAAACTCCGTTAATCCTACGGACATCCTGGAACGATTTACTGCCGTGGTGGAATCAGTCACCGAAAGCCCGCTGACCAAGGGGAACAAGGTCACGTTGCTTGCCGATGGTCAGGCTACCTATGCGGCCATGTTCAAAGCGATCCGGAATGCCAGAGACCATATCAACCTGGAAACCTTTATCATTGAAGATGATCCGGTGGGCCAGCAATTTGCCGATCTGTTGCTGAAAAAACAGGCGGAAGGAGTCCAGGTAAATCTCCTGTATGACAGCATCGGCAGTCTGCAGACTCCCGTATCTTTTTTTCTTCGCTTGCGGGAGGGTGGTATTCAGGTGGTCGAATTCAATCCGGTCAATCCGGTGAATGCCCGTGGCAACTGGATGCTGGCCAACCCGGATCACCGTAAGATTTTAATCGTTGACGGTAAAACTGCCATAATTGGCGGCATCAATATTAGTTCGGTGTATTCGAGCAATCTTTCCGGGAGAAAACCCAAAGGGGTGCAGCTGCCCTGGCGCGACACCGATGTGCAGATTGAAGGGCCGGCGGTGACCGAAGTGCAAAAGCTCTTTCTGGAAACCTGGCTGCAGCAGAAAGGGCCGACGCTTGCCGACCGCAACTACTTGCCTGATCAAAAAGAATTAGGCGAGGCCCTGGTGCGGGTGGTCGGCAGCACACCGGGACAGAACAACAGAATTACGTTTATTGTCTATGTGGCCGCCATCACCTTTGCCGAGCATTCCATCCATCTGACCAATGCCTATTTCATTCCTGACGACCAGATACTGGATGCCTTTATCGAGGCTGCCCAACGGGGCGTTGATGTGAAAATTATTCTTCCCGCAGCCAGTGATTCTTTAATGGCCTTAAGTGCGGCGCGGTATCATTATTCCCGGCTGTTACAAGCAGGGGTGAAGATTTATGAACGGCGCAATGCCGTATTGCATGCAAAAACTGCGGTGATCGACGGCGTCTGGTCAACGGTTGGTTCGACCAACCTGGATTACTGGAGCCTCTTGAGTGATGACGAGGTGAATGCCGTCATCCTGAGCCGGGAGTTTGCGGAAAAAATGGAGCAGATGTTTGCCGGCGACTTGATGGAATCCGTCGAGATCCAAAAGGATACGTGGGAAAAAAGATCCTTGTTGCAAAAAAGCAAAGAGGCCTTCGCGCACTTGTTTTCTCGATGGATGTGATCATTCATTCTAGCGCCTCGTTATTACATTAGAAATTTTTTTCAAAGGAGAGGCTTGCCATCGGAAATTTTCTCAAACGTCTCCTGCTGATACTTTTTGCCGTCGTGGTGCTCTTCTCTGCGGTTTCCGTTTTGGCTGTCGAAAGTTCCGACCAAGGTAAAGACCTTTTGCGGGCAACCTACCAGAGGGTGACGCCCGGATTGGAGACCAGCAACTTCGGGTTGCCGCTCTTTTTAGAGTCCTTTGAGCAAGGCCGCAGGATGCATGTGGATGTCTATGGAATCTTCGATTATCCCTTCGATAGCGTGGTCGATCTGCTCAATGTGCCGGCGAACTGGTGCGATATCGTATCCCTCCACCCCAATGTTAAGGCCTGTACATACGAAGAAGAGGCTGGGGTTTGGCTGCTGACCTTTTATCTTGGTCGCAAAACCTCGCAACCGTTGGAGGATACGCACCAGGTTATCTGCCGGTATCAACATGTTGATCAGCAGCAGGGGTATCAAGATAGCACGCTTATTGCTGAAAAAGGTCCGTATGGCACCAGGAACCATCGTATGCGATTTGAGGCCCTGCCGCTTGACGGGGAACGAACCTTTGTGCATGTCAGTTATAGCTACAGCGACAGTGCGGCACTCCGCCTCGCGACCAGGCTCTATTTTGCGACCCTCGGTCGGGGAAAGGTAGGGTTCACGGTGATCGGCACGGATGAAAAGGATTTCCCCCTTTATATCGGCGGACCGCGTGGCGCGGTTGAACGTAGTGCTATTCGGTACTATTTCGCGATCCAATCTTTTATGGAGACGTTGCGCTTTCCTGAAAAAGATCGTTTCGGTCTGCGAATCAACCAGTGGTACGATTTTACCACTCGATTCAGGACCCAACTCTTCGATCTGGAAAGGAGTGACTACCTCAAAGCCAAGACTGCAGAACATGCCAGCCAAGTGCGACTTCAGGAGCAAATAGGGATGGATACGCCCTGAGGTCTGTGGCTTTTGGTGGCAAACCAGTGACCTGACCCTTGTAATCAGGTGGGCGGGGATATGCGTCGCTGCGGTTCGTTTATGAAGCAGGCTTTGCAAACCAACGAGATCCCACTTTTTGTTAACAGCACCAGTCTTTCGTTTCTCTTTTCCTCAAACTGTTGTTCGCCGCAATTTTACCCGCTTCCCTTTTGACCGGGGCACCTTAAAGACCTCGAGATGGTCATATTTAGCCACAGGTTAAATATGACCATTTTTTATGGTCGTCAAGGCCAGGATTAAAGGCGTTTTGATGAGAAAATATGATTTTAAATCTATGGGTTAGGTTGCAAATGCGTGTGTTGCTAAACTTGGCGCAAAGATTGCTCTATTCATAGGTATGAAGGAAATTTTCAGGGTGGCTTTGGTAAGCCTCTCGTGGATGCAAATATCATGCATTCAAAACAAATCAGGAAAAGGAGACCGTATGAAACCAAGCACGAGAGATAACGTAGAAGGCAAGATGCACCAGGTGAAAGGCGCCGTCAAAGAGGCTGCAGGGAAGATAGTTAACGATCCCGATTTGGAAGCCGAAGGTAAAGTTGAAAAGATAGGCGGGAAAGTGCAGGAGAAAATCGGCGAAATCGAAAAGGTTGTGGAAAAGTGAACGTCTGCTTTTTCTGACTTTGTCGAAAAATACCAAAGACCAAAATTTTATTTTGATGCCGCCTTGACAGGTGTCACCGGAACCCCCTTGGCTTAAGCAATCTCAAGGGAATTGACGTTTTAAATTTATCTGGAGGGTGCAACTATGAAACATTCAAAAATTTTTTCCGCATTTATCTTAATTATTTTGACAACTTTTTTTCTGGGCTGCGCATCGACGGCAAAGCAGGAGGGAACCGGGGAGTATGTCGACGATACGGTCATCACCACCAAGGTCAAAGCCGCTATTCTCGATGAACCTTCGCTGAAATCGGCTGAAATTAATGTCGAAACCTTTAAGGGTGTCGTGCAGTTGAGCGGTTTCGTCAATTCTCAGGGCGATATCAACAAGGCCGTCGAGGTTAGCCGTCGAGTCAGTGGAGTGAAGTCGGTCAAAAATAGTATGCGGCTCAAATAACGGGGCATCGCCGCCTGATTGTCGGGGATAATGATTTACCCCGAGGCAGGAAATGCGATGCAGTGTCAATGAGCCATCGGTAACCATGTCGTGTTCGGGGCGGCCGCTTCCACTAGCAGAGCAGTCGCCCCAATTTTTATAGTCGGGCTTTTAGTTCACGACACAGGAGTAATGGGTCAGCCGGAATTATGAACCACCAATTTGAAAAAAGGAGCGTCAAAATGCTTGAGTCCATTGCAGTCGTCCTCGTCATCCTCTGGGTTCTGGGATTTGTCTCGTCGTACACCATGGGTGGACTGATTCACATCCTCCTGGTCATCGCGGTTGTAGTGATTCTGGTCCGCGTCATTCAGGGCCGTCGTCTGTAACTGTGAAAAGAAGATAACGCCTCCGCTGGATCGTCTGGAGACGCTGAGCCTGTCAGCAAGAGGGCATCCGCTGGAGGGGCTGATTTTTTTCGTGTCTGTTTGCAAAAATAATGCGGTCCCCGGTCTCGGGATTTTTTAGCCGCTTTCCGAAAAATAAAAAACTGCTTTTTCAATAATATTGAGGCGATGGCTTAACGTTATCTGGCCTTGATTAAGGAACTTGGTGTGCTGGATATGAGAAGCAAGGTGATGCGAGAGGATAAACAATGCAACCCTGACGTCGATGTTAGGCACGTGCCGGAGACGGCAAGCTTACTGCTGCCCAAATTAGAGCAGGCGCTGCGGAAAAGGGCTGAGGATAGAGCCCTGGAGAATATTGCCCGGATGCCGGAAGACCTGGAGACCTTGTCGCCCGAGGAAATCCAAAAGGCGTTCTTCGAACTGCGGGTGCACCAGATTGAACTGGAGATGCAGAATCAGGAGTTGTGGCAGACGCAGGTTGAACTGGAAACCGCGCGGGTACGTTATTTCAATCTCTATGATCTGGCACCGGTCGGCTATTGCATCCTTTCAGGCAAAGGGTTGATTCTGGAGGCCAATCTCACTGCAACGACGATGCTGGAGGTTCCTCAGGGCGATCTGGTTAATCATTTGATCACCCAGTTTATTCTTGCAGACGAGCAGGACACTTTCTATCTGCACAGCCAGCAGGTCTTCCTGACCGGTAAGCCGCAGGTGTGCGAGCTACGGATGGTGAAGCGTGGTGGCGGCACCTTCTGGGCGCAACTGGCCACCACCGTCACCCAGAATGAAGATCAGGCTATGGTCTGCCGCGTCGTGATAAGCAACATTACCGAGCGTAAGCGAGTCGAGGAAGCGTTGCAGCAAAGCGAGCAGCAAACCAAAGACGCGCAAAAACTGCTGCAATTGGTCCTGGATACCATTCCGGTTCGTCTTTTTTGGAAGGACCTTCAATCGGTTTACCTGGGGTGCAACCGTTTGTTTGCGCAAGATGCGGGGCGCCAGGAGCCGGAAGATTTGATCGGTAGCGACGATTATAGTTTGGGATGGAATGAGCGAACCGAGATGTATCATCGAGACGATATGGAAGTCATGACCTCTGGGGTGCCTCGATTGCATTATGAGGAAATGCATACCACGCTTGACGGCAAACAGATTTGGCTGTCGATGTCGAAGGTGCCGCTTCGAGATGCAAACGATAAAATAATCGGAGTGCTGGGAGCTTACGAAGATGTCACCCCGCGCAAGTGGGTCGATGAAGAACTGCTCAAAATCCATAAAATCGAATCACTGGGACTCCTGGCCGGTGGGATAGCCCACGATTTCAACAACATCCTCATGGTTATCATGGGCAATATTTCTTTTGCCAAAATGATGCTGTCGCCGACCGAAGAGGCCTATGCACGCCTGACCGTTGCCGAGACCGCTTCGTTGCGGGCTCAAACCTTGACCCAGCAATTTCTCACCTTTTCCAGCGGCGGCGCCCCGGTTAAAAAAGTTTTTTCGATCGCGAAGATGATCAGGGCCTGTGGCCAGTTTGCTTTAAGCGGCGCAGAATCAACCTGCGAATATTCGATCGCCAGCGATCTTTGGGATATCGATGCCGATGAAAATCAAATCGGCCAGGTTATTACCAACATGCTGATTAACGCGGATCAAGCCATGCAAAATGGCGGGGTCATCAAAGTTGCCTGTGAAAATGTACTGGTTGGGGAGGAACAGGACCTGCCGCTGCCGAATGGCCGATTCATAAAAATTGACATCAAGGATCAGGGGAGCGGCATACCGGGAACGGATCTCAGTAATATTTTCGACCCCTATTTTACGACCAATGAAGCAGGGCGAGGGCTGGGGCTCACCGCCGCCTACTCGATCATCAAAAAGCATGAGGGGCATATTGCGGTGGCAACAAGTACCCACACCGGGACCACCTTTTCCCTGTATCTCCCTGCGGCCGCCGTTCAGGCCGAACCTGTAGCGACCACCGAGGAAGAGGTGGAATGCATCGTCGGCAAGGGCAAGGTGCTGGTTATGGATGATGAAGATGCGGTGCTGCAGGTCGTCGAAACCATGCTCAATCATCTCGGCTACCATGTGGAGCTTGCTGTCAACGGTGAGGAGGCCCTCGCCAAATACAGGAATGCCCAGCAATTACGCCGGCCCTTTGACGTTGTCATTATGGATTTGCTCGTGCCCGGCGGTATGGGAGGAAAAGAGGCTGTCCGGAAATTACTCGCCGTTGATCCTCAAGCCAGAGTGATCGTTTCCAGCGGTTACTGCTACGACCCTGTTATGGCCAATTATAAGCGTTATGGTTTCAAGGGTGTCATTGCCAAGCCGTATCATTTGGCAGGATTAAGTGTGTTATTGCAACAGGTTCTGCACCATTGAATCCGGAGGCCGTTTGGGGTCAGTCTGGACGGTGGACCGCCACGGTTTTGGCGTTGATCGGGCCGCCTCATTAACGAAACGGTCAATCAAGGCCCACCGCCCACCCCTCTGGTTGTCTATGACAATACCCCTGTTTGGAAAAAGAACCGCCCCTCGGAGAGCAACCTTGAAACGATGCAGTGACCAGCCCAGAAAGAGGATTCTCTTAAAAGAGTTTCTTCGGCTTATTTGCCGGAGCTCTTTACTTCTTCTCCTTTTCTGCTGGTGGTCTCCCGAATGTCTGGCAAAGGAGCCCGCCAAGGCACCTGCCGGGGTCCGGTTGGTGGTCGCCCCCCAGGTACTCGAGTCAAAGATCAAGGACGTCGAAGGAGCGACCGACCTGAAAGAAGACGCCAAACTGATCCTGCTTGAATTGTACCGAAAAAGCCTCGCCAACCTCGAGACGGCCGCCTCCAACAACACCCAGGCCGAGACCTTTGCCCGGTCCATCGTCACCGCCCCCGCGGAAACCAAAAAGATCCGAGTGGCGATGGAGCAACGGTCCGCTCAAGCTGCGGCCGATGCGATTGTTGAACCTGAACCTGCCGGGGTGACAATGCAGGACCTCGAACTGCTTCTCCTTAAAGGTAAAACCGATTTTACGGCGATCGAGGCCAAAGTGGCAGCCCTCATCAGCCATCTCACCGACCTGGTTGAACGACCGGCCAAGGCCAATCAGCGGCTTGCGGAAGTAAAACAAAGTGAAGAAGAAGTACTCGCTGCCCTTAAAGAACCGGCGGCGGCGGCGTCTCCACAGGTGGCCGAGGCACGGCGATGGATGCAGCAGACCCAGATGCAGGCGTTGCAGAGCGAAACGAAAATGCTCAACCAGGAATTGGTGAGTATGCCCGTGCTGCTGGAACTGGCGACCACCCAGCGGGAAGAAGCTGTCAACCAACTGGAAAGAGCCCGCGCCCTGACACAAAGTCTGGAAGCGAAAGTGAATCAACAGCGGCAGGTTGATGCGGCCAAAACCATGCAAGAGGCCGAGAAGGCGCTGTCGCTGCTGGCGGATAGCCCTCGTCTTCTCCAACTGGCCGCTGCGGAAAACTCCGGCTTAAGTGATGAACTGCAGGCCTCGACCGTCGGCCTGGAGCGCATGGCCCTGGAGAAGGATACCCTCAGCAATGCATTGAGAAAACTCGAAGAAAGTCTCAAGAGTACCCGGCAAAAGATCGAGCTTGCCGGAGTGAGCCAAGCCCTTGGCTTCGTGCTGCGCGAACGGCAGCGGAATCTTCCCGATGAACGGTTCCTTAAGAAAAAAATCGCTGCCAACGAAGAGATGATTGCTGAAACCGGTCTCCGCCTGGTGCAGCACGAGGAGGAGCAGAAGCGGCTTCAGGATGTTGATGCCTATGTTGCCGAACTCACCGCGGGTTCTCCCCCTGAAGAAACCCGCAAGCTTGACGCCGAGCTCCGTGGGCTGCTGGCCAGCCGCCAGGAACTCCTCGGGAAAATCATTGCCTCCAATCAGTCGTCCCTCGGCCTGTTTGCCGAGCTCGACGTTACCTACCGCCAGCTGCTAGGCGCCGTAACCTCCTTTAAACCCTTCTTGGCCAAACATCTGCTCTGGATGCGCAGTATCGCCCCCTTACACCTGAAAGACTTCTCTGATGTGCCAAAGCAAGTCGCGACGCTCCTGTCTGCCCGACCATGGCTCGTAACGGGGAAACAGCTTGCCGTTCAGGCGGGTGAATCGCCGGTCCTCGTCCTGGCATGCATGGTAACCGCCGTGCTGCTCTGGAAGAAAAGGCGTCTGCGTCTCCTGCATGAAGCGTTGGTGAGCCGGGCCGCCGATCCTGCCACCTACAGCTTTGCCCTCACGCTGAAGATCGTCGGCCTGACCTTGCTGCTGGCCCTGCCATGGCCGTTGCTGCTGCTGACGCTTGGCTGGCAGATGCAGTTGCTGGGCGAGGCAACTGAGTACTCGCGGGCCGTGTCAGACGGTCTGCTCAAATTGTCGTACCGGTTTTATCTCCTCCGGTGGCTTCACATGCTGCTCTTGCCCAACGGGCTGGCCGCTGGATTTTTTCATTGGTCGGAAGCGACCCTCAATCTGCTGCGCCGGGAAACCAATTGGCTGCAGTTTACCTTCCTCCCCGCCGTCTTGATCACCCAGGTGGCTTTTGCCGCTAATTACCACGCCGGCGGAGGGTTTGCGTTCGCTCGCCTGGCCTTTCTGGTCACCTTGGCGACCCTGGCGTTTTCATTTTACCGTATCCTGCACCCCGGGACCGGGGTATGGCATGGTTTCTGTGCGCACAACCCGCAGCGGATTATTGCCCGCCTGTATCCCGTCTTTTTCTCCCTGGTCATGCTGCTTTTCTTGCTGTTCAGCGGCTTGATTCTGTGGGGATTCATCAACTCGGCGGGCCTGTTGATGAGTCGTTTCATCAATAGCCTCTGGCTGGCCCTGGGGCTGATTGTCTGTCATCAGTTGATCGTGCAGTGGTTGATCCAGTCGCGACGCAGACTCGCGATTCTGGGGATGGTGGAGCATCGCGCCTCCGTCAGGCCTGTAGAGACGGGCCAGCAGGCAACGACCCCCGACGTCGAGGCCGAACCGGCGGTGGACCTGAACCTCCTCAGTGCCGACAGCAGCCAACTGCTCAACACCTTGGTGGGGATAGCCGGCCTGGTCGGACTCTGGATGGTTTGGGCCGATGTGCTGCCGGCCTTGCGCATTTTTGATCAATTTATCCTCTGGAAGTACACCGTGGTCACCGGCGGCGAAACCAAGCAGATGCCGGTCACCGTGGCAAATGTCGGCCTTGCCGTCCTCCTCGGCATCAGTATCCTGGCGGCAACCCGGCATTTTCCCTCGCTCCTTGAGATTGTTCTGCTTCGTCACCTGGACATGACGGCAGGCGGCCGTTATACCGCGATCACCTTGTCTCGTTATGGTATCGGCGCTGTAGGGCTGTTGTTCGTCGTCGATATCCTGGGCTTCAGCTGGGGACAAATCCAATGGTTGGTGGCTGCGTTGGGGGTTGGTATCGGTTTTGGCTTGCAGGAAATCGTGGCCAACTTCATCAGCGGTATCATTATCCTGTTTGAGCGCCCCATCCGAGTGGGCGATGTGGTCACCGTCGGCACCACCGACGGGGTGGTCACCCGTATTCGGATGCGCGCCACCACCATTCGCGATTTTGACCGAAAAGAGCTCCTGGTGCCGAACAAGGAATTTATTGCCGGCCGTCTGCTCAACTGGTCCCTCTCCGATCCGGTAACTCGAATTCTGATTCCCGTCGGTCTCGCCTATGGCAGTGATGTCCAGCAGGCCATGGCCTTGATGGTGGAGGCGGCAAAGGAAAATTCCATGGTGCTGGGAGATCCCATGCCGATCACCACCTTTGACGGTTTTGGCGATAATGCCCTGCTGCTCACCCTCCGCTGCTTTGTCGGTTCGGTGGATTATCGCATCCCGGCCCAGAGCGATCTGCATAAGAGCATCGACTTGAAATTTCGTGAGGTCGGGCTCTCGATGGCCTATCCGCAATGCGATATCCATCTCGATGCCGCCCAACCGCTTGCTATCAGAATAGTGCGGGGCAGCGTTCCTGCTCAGGATAACGCCCCTCTGGAAACGGCAGGTTGAAGAACGAGGAGTAAGATTTGTCCGCCTGGCGGATGTTTTGCAACCCGGTGGCCGGAAAGGTGGAAGGAGTGCAGACGGGATGGTTCCGTTTGCACTCCTTTTTTCGTTTGTTGGCCGCAGGGATGATGAACGCTAATCAATACCGGTGAACGGCCTCATCTGGGTGTCGCAAACGCCGCCCACTTTGGCTGTTTGCAGTGTTTCTCCTCCCAGACATTTTTCCCCTCGGTCGGCAACCCGACACGTCACTTCCAAGGGCCTGCCGGTATTGATCCAGGAGGGTGTTTTTCGATATCGTCCAACTTCGTCGAATCGGCAACCGCTCGGGATTCCATAGGGGGGGCATCCGGCGGGCGCCTTCAGGGAAACCCGTCTCCCATCGATGATGAACCCCGGATAGTTGTCAACCATCTTGATGACATCCCTGGCCGGCTCTTCCTGGACAACGAAATTGCGAAAGAAATACCCGCCTTGCGTTTGTTGATCCACTCGAATTCGGGTATTGGCAATCAGGGCGAAATCGTTTCCCTTGCTGGCCACCGCCCCGGAGATGTACTCGACCCGGTCGTGCTTGGGAAAACACTTGCCCATCGCCGGGGCATGATAATAGTGCTTCAGGCCTTTCAGGTCCGCCAACGAATTATGAGGGAAAATCGCGGCGAGATCTTGATCGCCGCCAAACAGAATCCGCTGCACATCCGCCAGGTTCTGGACATACATACTTTGCAGCTTGCTGTAATTTCGGGCGCCGGCGCTGGCTTCTCCGGCCAGGTCATCACGCAGGAAGCAGGAGGTCAGTCCGGAAATCTGGGTCAGGTACTCGTCCCAGATATTGTACTGGGAGACTGCGGTCGAAACGCCCTGGAAATCGCCTGGCGCCCCGCAGCCCAGGCGCTTGGAACACGCTTCGCGGCCACGGTTGCGAATCGAGAGCGCGATGATATTGCGTTCGCAGGCTCCATAGGCGTTGCAGCCGCGCTCCAGATGACCCTCGAAAATCGCGGTGCGCATGGTGAAATCGAGATGTTTGGCCCGGAGGAGTGAGTCATTTGACCAGCGGCTTTGATAGTCGCGGATGAAGCGGCTCCAGGCCCCCTGCAAAGCGTTGCGCCGTTCGAGCAGGCGCTGGTTGGCGCTGTCGCAGTAGGTCGAGTTGTGAAAGGTTCGAATGATCTGGTCCAACTCATCGCGGGGCTTGCTGGCGGTAGCGGTATTGCTGGGCCTGGCCGGGAGCGGGGGATCGAAGGCGGGCGCTTTCCCCATCGTGTACAGGTTGCGGATATCGATTACATATTTAACGCCGGCGTCGCAATGGTGGTTGGCGACCGTCAGTGATTGGCGCCCCTTGAGCGCGTTTTTGAATTGTTCCGCCGCCGCGGGTGTGGCTGTGCGAGGATCCACAACCATCTGAAAGCCCACATAAGGGATGCCCTGGCTGTCGGTGAGCGGGTGCCCGTCGTTCACCACTAAACAGGGCACCAGCGACGCCCCTTGGGGCAGCGTGCCGGCTGAGGTGGACGGTCCTGTTTTGCGAAAGGTGTCGACATCGTAATAGGGTACTTCGAGCGCGCTGTTAAATCGATAAACGGTCATGACGGGCGTGGCCGGTATGCCCGCCCAGGCGGTCGATGCTATCAAGAGGGTGAACAGTATGAACGATTTTCTCATGCCTTGTTTCCTGTTTTTTCAGTTTTGGGATAGTGTGGTTGCTGGCAGGCGCCTCTTGTGGCCGTCTTGGTCGAAAATTGTACGGGTTATGGCCGGGCTTCGCTATTACCCGACAGGATCGGCCAAGTTTGGTGAGCTGTTTGCCACCTCGCTGAGCGCAACGCTCAACCCGATTTATTCACCTGGAAAGGCAAAAGGGGGCAGGGTTCGGGGGTGATTGTTAAAGCACCGCAGTTGTCTCGGGGGGCCTCAGGGAAGCAGTGTGCCATGAACAGCTCGAGTTGAAAAGTCTATTCCGCAAGAAGATGATCGGTGGCTTTGCTGGGGGCAGGTGGTCAAGGAAGCGATGCAAACCGTCGATCTATTCACAGCCTTCGATCATTATATGACAGAACGAAGGCTTTTCTCCTTTTTGCGGTGCCGTCACCTTTTAACCTGGGAAATAGTCCTGCCCCCCATGCCTTGACAATATTTCCCTATCGTTATAGATAATTACAGTGTAGCTCAGGTACTAAAACGCACAGTTCAGATACAAAGGGAGCTGTGCGGTATTGATGCTCAGCCTGGAGCATTCGTCGATTAATTCTACTGTGAGCTCCCATGCACTACTTTGGTCGGTTCTTCATTCTTTCAATTTTTTTGCTCTCTCTGGTCAGGCCGGCTGTTCTTCACGCTGTGTGGGCCACAAGCTCCACGCGGGGTCATGGATTATCTGTTTGTCAGCCTGATGTTATGGGGAAAAGAGCAGGGCTATCAATGCATTGATCTGGGTATGGCGCCGCTCTCTGGCCTGGAAAGCCGTCCCTTTGCTCCGCTTTGGCACCGGATCGGCGCGGTTATCTTTCAACATGGGGAACATTTTTATAATTTTGAGGGCTTGCGCAAGTATAAACAAAAATTCAATCCGACCTGGGAGCCTCGTTACCTTGCCTATCCCGGTGGTCTTTTGATTTTACCGCTAGTTCTCATGAGAATCAGCACCGTGATCAGTGGCGGTGCCAAGGGGATACTAAATAATACATCGTTCAATGCAGGGGTGGTTTTTTTCGGAGAATCTCGACATTCAATCAACTCATGCTGTTATGGGGATTGAGTGAATGTCGAGAATTCAAGGTGGTAATCATGTTTGACTCAACAGCGACATCCTGTTTTAGCACGGTCGCCACGCGGCGACTGCTGCCATTGTATTTGAGATAAAGAATACACCGATACGTTACGCAGCGTGCGGCGAGGTGTTGTCTTGGCTTCAGTCATAATTGAGCTCCGCAGGGAATTTTCTATCCAGCAACTTATTTCCTCTGGATACTTCTGCCGATAGTCGCTGACTTGAGCTGTTTTAACCGATGTTTTGCAAAGCAAATTCCCAATTAATCAATTTATCGAGCACAGCATTAACATAGTCAACACGCCGATTCTGGAAATCCAAGTAATAGGCATGCTCCCACACATCAATGGTCAGCAGTGGTTTGAGGCCTGCTGTTATGGGCGTATCAGCATTGCTGGTTTTCACCACTTTCAGCTTGTCACCCTCAAGAACAAGCCAGGCCCAACCACTGCCAAACTGCGCAACAGCGGCGCCGGCAAGCTCTTTTTTGCAAGCATCGACGCTACCAAAGGCAGCCTCAATCTTTTGCTTTAATGCCGCAGGTGGCTCCCCGCCTCCTTTGGGTGTCATGCTTTTCCAGTAGAAGGTATGATTCCATATTTGTGCGGCATTGTTGAAAATCGCTGCTTTCTCCGGCAATCCAGCCGTGAGGGTAATAATTTTTTCTAAAGAAAATTCGGCATATTCTGTGCCTGCAATAAACTTTTTCAGGTTGTCGACGTAGCCCTTGTGGTGCTTGCCGTAATGAAAACTGATCGTGTTGGAGGTAATCACCGGCTCCAGCGCATTTTCCATATACGGGAGGGGCGGTAAAGTTATGGCCTCAACCGCCAGGGCATTTTGGGGAAAGCCACTCATCGCACATGTGGCAATGGTTCCAGCAGAGGCAATGAGAAAATCCCGCCGGTTGAGAACTGTTGAAAAGGTGTGATAGTCGTTCTTGATCATGAAAAAACCTCCTTATGGTTGTAAAGTGGAAGCAGGGAGGAGCGGGAAGGACACCGGAGCCCGTCTCCCCCGTCCCCTTGAGGAACCTTTTTCGACCTGTCGTGCGGGTGCAATCTGTGGGCTGCCTTCCGCGATCTTCTCCTTCGGATTCTGTCCATATCCGCATCGTTGGCGGGCTTCTGCGTGGCCGGCATCAGCGTGCTCAACTCGCAACCAAAGGTTCAGCAGGGTTCGGCCATTGCTGACGATGGCCTCGCTCTGGCCGCTGTTTTATTCTTGATTTGTACCTACCTCATTTTCTGGGCATTGCGTGCAAGTGAAGCGTCTCGTTTGTTCAAAATCTGAAGTTTCCTGAAAACATCTCATGCCGCCATCCGCAGCGGTTCTGCTGGGGGGCAGGTGGTCGAGGAACCTCGTCTTCCCTTTTCAACCGCTCCCAGGCGCTCTCACCTCGTAAAGATGAGGATTCCGTTTGCCGGAATCGTTATCTGTGCGGAAGCCGCCAGCCCATGCATGCCCCCGCCGGTGGCCTCGATGCCCCCGCCGTTGCCGACCCTCCCGGGATTGACCCAGTTGTCGTAAACATCGCTGTTGAACGCCTCTTGCCAGTAGCCGCTCAGCGGTAATCCGATGGCATAGTTGAAGTAGGTCGCCTCGTTGAGGCTGGCCACTATCACCACGTCGTGACCTTGCCCGGGAACCCAGCGGTGGAAGGCCAAAACCCGGTTGCGATTATGGACATGAAAGAGATTGATGCCGCTCCCTCGCAAGCCTTGTAATCGTTTGCGAACCGAGATGAGCTCCCGGGTAAAGCGTAAAAAATCCACCATGGGTTTGCTGCCCTGGTGCAATCCCTCCCACCATAGCTGGTAGGCGCTGTTGGGCTGGTCGCTCCATTGCTTGTCTTCAAGAAATTCCTGGCCCATGAAGAGATGCGGAATCCCTGCCGCAGTCAAGGTCAGGCCCAAGGCTACGCGCGAACGGCTGCGGGCATACCAGGATCGACTGTCGGAACCATCGGCAATCTTGGGAATGCGTCGGTCCCGGCCTGCTCGGACGATGTCGTGGTTCTCCGTGCATTGCACCGCCCGCCATTTATCGTTGAGAACCGGCGTGGCGATCTCCCGGGCGATGCCTTCCAGGTCGACAAACGCTGTCTGGCCGTGTGCCGCCTGATCGATGGCGTTGCGGATGGCGTCCCGCAGACCGTCATTCTGGGCAGCGTCGAATCCGGCACCGTTTTGGGCGGTGGAGCGGACAATGAACTCCTGTACTGGCCAGCACTCGGCGATGTGGATGGCCTCGGGCTTGAGGAAGCGGCAAGTGTCGGTAATGTCCTGGCAGAATCGCCCGCCGTGGGCCCCGCCTTCGTTTTTGATGACGCTGACCTCGTCGTAACGGAAACCGTCGCAATGGTATTCGGTGAGATAAAATTTGGCGTTGTCGATCAGGAATTGTCTGACGTGGTTGTTCCAGTAGGCGAACACCAAGCCGCCGGCCCAGCCTTGGTTCGTGAAATAAAGGCTGTTGTTCAGGTCGTTGTCGGGCCGGCGGTCGAAGAAGTAGATGCTTTTGTCGCCGAAATCGCCACCGGCGTGGTTGTAAACGACATCGAGCAGCACGGCGATGCCGTGGACATGGCACAGGTCGATCAGCACTTTCAACTGGTTGGCGGTGCCCTGGATATCCTCCGGACGATACGGTTTGAAATCGGGGTTGATCGCCAGCAGCTTCTGGTTGATGGACGCCAGATAGGCGGCCAGTGCCGGGTCGGTATCTCTGACCCCGTAGTCGGTTTCCGGAGAAAAGTAATCGACCCCGTTGTAGCCAAGGCTGAACATGCCTGAAAATTCAACCACCGGCAAAGGCTGGATAGCGTTGATGCCCAGGCGCTGCAGATAGGGAAGTTTTTCGACCACATCGAGAAAGGTCCCGTTGTTTCTGCCGGGCGGGATATCCCAGACGCCGATGTGCAGCTGGTAAATAATGAGTTCATGAAAAGGCGGCGGTCGGAACCCTTGATCGTGCCAGGGAAAGGCTTGGGGATCGACGAGGAGACACTGGCACTCCGGCCACATGGGGGTGTCGGTCAGATCGCGGGCATAGGGATCGCGTTTCAGTCCCCTGGTTCCGCCTTCGGGGCCCACCACGTCATACATATAGCGTTCGCCGGCAGTGAGGCCCGGGATGAAACCAGCCCAGAAACCGCCGTCCGCAGGTTGAAGCCGGGCGGTTTGCTTATTGGTCCATCGGCCTTGATCGGTCGGGGCAAAATCCCAGAAGATGTTGACCTCCCGAGCCGCCGGCGCCCAGACACGAAAGGTGGCCCCCTCGCCGGTGCTGAGCAGGTTGCCCCCCATGGGGGTGCCGCCGTCAATATGATCAAGGCTTGCCGTCTCTGCTTTATGCATGGTTTCAACCCCTTCTGGAAAATGAGTGCCGAGTAATGGGAATCGTCCTTGGTGCTGGCAGTGGGGAACTGTTGTCAGTTTCGTGCCTGGAGGCCGCCAGTCCTCGGGACGTCGGCCGCGTCAAAAATTCGGTCACAGCCGAAAGAACCGAGGCTGAGGCCGCTGCTTGCCGAGGTTGGCTTCTTGCCGTTTGCCCGTGTTTCTCGAGGCGAGGATTTGTTGTTAGTAATAGTCCAGTCTTTATCAAAAAGACAATGGAGGAAAATTGATGATATAAAGGATAGTTAATATATCTGATTTCAGATGGTCGGTTGAGCCGGCACCGACTGGCCCCTGATCGTTCCCCCGTTTCCCCTTTGTCGGGCTGACTGTCGGGGTGCGGCAGCAAAGCGCCATCTTCCTCGGCAATCTGGATGATACGGTCCCGTCTGACCTCATTGAGACCCTTGTCCCCCCAAAAAAAAGTAGTGCCCCCTGTTTCTTGCTCCCAGCCGCAGGCGTCGATTTACTCTCCTGAAAAGGGTTGCATCCCAAGCCCTGTCAGTTTGTTCAGTTATTTTTCCTATCTATTCCATACCTATTTTTTAGCTATTTACTTGTTGGCTAATAGGCTTAAATAATTACTTATTATTATAAAATTGCATTGGTGTCTTAGATTACGCAAGTATTTTACGGATGCGATGCTGAGCAAGGTAATTCGTGAAGGGGAGTGGGCGAACCTGTGAACCGAAGTTTGCATACGGCCCGGCGATTTAAACGCAAAGTCGAGACGATGAAAAGATAGCATTGCGTTAAGTATCGAGAAGCGTTTGCGGTTGTTCACTTGAAAGAGGGGAAGATAGAAATCATTTGTAAAAAAAAAATGAGGATGCCTATGTCTATGCCGATAATTGGTGCCGCACTTGCCGCCATTGCTCCTGAATTAGCGCAGCGTGGACTTGATTTGTTGAGCGGAATTTTTCGCGGTTCCTTGGATCAGGGCGCTGGGAAGGTTGCCGAGATGATCAAGGAAAAAACCGGAATCGATATCCACGACGCCGCAGAAAATAAACTGACTGAAGGGCAATGGATCAAGCTCAAGCAATTTGAACTTGATCATCAGGAGCAATTACTGGCCTTTCGCCAAAACATCGACGCCCATGAATTGGAGATGGATAAGCTCGCGGTGCAGGATATCCTGAACGCCAGGGGGACCCAGCAGGAGCGCGATACGAATGATGATAGGCTGGTTCGCCATTTCACCTACATATATGCCTTCTTGATCACCGGGTTGACCTTTGTCTTTATTTTCCTGTCCGCCTTTTTGCCGGCTTTTTTCCCGACGCACCCCTTGCCGCCTGAGTCATGGCGCATCATCGATACGGTTCTGGGTTTCTTGCTGGGTATCGGATTATCGACCATTATTCAATTTTATTACGGCTCGAGCCAGGGCAGTCGCTCAAAATCCGCTCAAATCAGATCGATAACCGATAAATTTACCGGTGACCCGGCCGCCGATGCGGGGAGGAATGTTTGAATGAGCCTCAATCGCGAACAAATCGTGTTCTTGCAGCATGTGGCCGAGTTGATCCGCAAAGCGCCGGATTACGGATTGCTGGTCACCGCCGGGGAATTGTATCGTACCTCCGAGCAGCAGGCGCTCCATGTCCAGTACGGCCGCAGTAAAACGATGAACAGCCAGCATCTTAAACGGCTGGCCGTTGATTTGAATTTTTTTCAGCAGTTGCCGGATGGGTCGCTCCAGTTGACCTACGATGGTGACAACGTGCGCCTGCTTGGCGCCTTCTGGGAGAGCCTGGACCCCGCCGCTAATCGTTGGGGCGGCAACTGGTCCAGTTTCAAGGATACGCCCCATTTTGAGCGACGTGAAAACAGCCGGACCGCCGAGGCTGGCGTCCCTCATCCTGCAAGCGCGATTTCGTCTTCCGGGGCAAGGCCTCCAGCACCGGCCGCCGGTTCCTTCTGCGGTGCCAAACTGCTTGCCGGGACTGTCGGTGTCCGTTGCCAGAACCAGCCGTATGACGTCGAATCCATCCAGCGCTTGCTTAATCTCCATAGGGATCGAATCGGATTGGCCGACCCGCTCAGTTGCGACGGCAAATTTGGGCAGCATACGTTAACCGCGCTCAGCGATTTTCAGCAAACTGTTCTGGCTCAGCCTGAACCGAGCGGAACTGTCAGTCCAGGGGATTCCACCCTGCTCGCACTCTGTGCGGCCTTGCCAAAATCTCTTGATCCGATCTTGATGGCGTTTGTTTACCTTAATGCGAGCGAACCGGACATCAGGTCGTTGACGCCTTTCCTTTTGGAAACAATGGCAAAATACGATATCAACACCCCCGTGCGTCAGGCGCACTTTTTAGCGCAAGTCGGCCATGAAAGCGGTGAGTTGCTCTACAAAAAAGAACTCGCATCGGGGACGGCCTATGAGAACAGGCGGGATCTCGGCAATACCCAGCCCGGAGACGGGCCGCATTATAAAGGGCGTGGCCTCATTCAACTGACCGGGCGTGCCAATTATGCGGACTACAGCCGCACCGGTTCTTTAAAAGTCGATGTTGAAGCAGATCCGGAGCAGGTGGCGACCAACGAGCAGTTATGCGTCGATGTGGCTGGCTGGTTCTGGGATCGCCGTGGATTGAATACCTTTGCCGATCGCGACGACCTGGAAACGGTCACTCGTCGAATCAACGGCGGATTGAACGGGCTGGATAATCGGCGCAGGCTGCTGTCGCGGGCGAAAACGCTGCTCGGTGCCTAAGGGCCTGCATGGGGGGAATTAGTAGTCCATGCCCTGGCGGCAGCTTCGGTTTGGTTTTTCCTGGATTACGTGTGAACTGCTGTTACCCGACAGGGATGATATATTTACTATCCATTTTATCTACTATTTTTTACCATTGTAATTCTTAGCTGACTCTAGCATATTTATAACTAAATAATTGAATAAAATAGGGCATGTGGCTGTCTGTGTATGACGACATTTTACTTGAATCAATCAAGGTATTGGAGAATTCTTGAGAGGATGTCTGGGCACATATTAAAGCAGTTTTATTAATTAATTTGAAATGATTTTTTTTTAAAAAAAAGCAGCTCTATCAATAAGTCTGTCGCCTTAATCTTTTTGAGTGCGTCGCTTTGCAGTGACCGGCTTGATCTGTTGCGTGGCGTCTCCAAGTCTTGTTTTGTAATGATGGTGAACAACGTAAAAATATTCCTTCGCACAGCCTGTCTGTATTTAGATTGAATAAACAACCACTGAGAGCATAAGCGAGACACCTCCAAAATTATGGCCAACATCAAGAGCATTCACTCGGTGTGTAACTCGATCATGCAATTTCTGCATAACGCCTACGAAGCCACCCCGGTGCCTTTTGGCGCGCCGGGCAGCACCTTGCAGGATGAGTATCCGTGCAGTTTCCGGGTGCTTGCTTCAGGCGAACTGAAGGCCAGCACCGATTTTGGCACCACCCTGTCGCTTTATCTCTACCGCGTCATGGTCAACGAACATGTACGCAGTCAGCCTGCTTCCAGTGGCACCGGCAGTGCCGTGCCGCTCGCGGTCGACCTCCATTTCCTCATCACGGTCTGGTCCGAGAGCGCCGCCATCGAGCAGACGCTGTGCGCCTGGGCCATGAGCCAGCTGCATCAGCACCCGATTATGGATGTGTCCTCCCTGACCGAGGAGGGCGGTTGGCGCAACGATGATGTCGTGCAGATCATACCCGCCGAACTCAGCAACGAAGATCTGATGCGGATATGGGATGCCCTGGCCCCCGATTACCGGCTGTCGCTCTCCTATATCGCCCGGGTGATTCGGATCGACTCCGCCGATGTGCCCATGGGACTACCGGTGGTGGCGACCCGTTATCAATATGAAGAGAGGGGCGATCATGCTGATTGAGCGGGTGGAGCAGCGGGTTTTGGGGGCGTTGCGTCTGGTCGACCGGGTGACGCAGACGTCGCTGAAGCGTCCGCTATTTCTTTACTCCAACAGAGCACGGCTGGTGCGCAATGCCCGGGGCTATTATGTGGTGACCCATGCCACGGGACTCGAATCGCATAGCGCTTCCTTTCAGAGGCCTCCGGTTGCGCCGGCGCTGGAGTCCAGAAACTACAGTATCGAGATTACCGACCCGCTCGGCCACTATCTGCCGCGATTGCTGGAGCTGCGTTTGCCGCGCGATCCCGACCCTGCGCATGCGGAAGACATCGGTTCTCTTTTCAGGCCCGTCGATGTGGCGCTGTACCCGGCCGGCACCGCGCCCCTGTCCCCCAACTGGAGCACCCTGCGCATCTCGGTCGCTCGAGTCTCCAATCATGCGCCGGTGCGCGGCGCGTTGCTGCAGGTGATCAATGCGGCCGACGACACCCTGCTGGCCAGCGGTATTTCCGATGTACGCGGCGAGGCCCTGGTGATCGTGCCCGGCGTGCCCATCACTAAATTTGCTGATGAGGAAAATGAGGAGGGGGAGGGCGGCGGCGAGCCACCGGTGGTGGTCAACACGTTGCCGGTACGCCTGGAGTTGTCGCTGGGCACCACCACTCCGTGGCCGGTCAATCCAGACCTGCTGGAACAGCATCACGTTGCAAATCGGCGCATGAGTATGGATTTGGCGCTCAGCACAGGACGAATGGAACGAGTTGTTATCAACGTAACGTAATCTATCGAAGGGAGACGAACCATGCCAGAATACCTAGCCCCCGGCGTCTATGTCGAAGAGACAAGTTTTCGCGCCAAATCGATCGAAGGTGTGAGCACCAGCACCGCCGCCTTTGCCGGTCCGACCCGAAAGGGGCCCACCGGCGGCGCGCCGGTACTGATCACCAGTTTTGGTGATTTCGAACGCATGTATGGCGGCTTCGGCAATTTGCAGTTTGGTGCCACTGAAGTCACCAACTACATCGCCCATGCGGTGCGCAACTTTTTTGATAATGGCGGCGCCCGGTTTTTTATGGCGCGGGTCTACAACGCCAGTGGCGGCGATGGCATCGCCCGCAGCGCTTTCGTCGGCGGCGATGCCGATGATGCCAACAATCTCCGGTTCATTTCACGCTCGCCGGGCCGGGCCGGTAACGGCACGGTCACGGTCACCCTGGGGTCGATCCCGGTTACGGCGCTGGCTCTGGCGCGTGCACCGCGCGGCACCTTGATGGTCGATGGTGCCGACGTCTATGTTCGCGGCGCCGCCGATTTTCGTGATGCGGGCAACAACGCCTTTGCCGGCCCTTTAAGCGGCAACGAGATTTTTATTGCCGCCAACGTGCTGATCCGTGATGGCGACGGCAACGAGATGTTTTACGAAAACCTCGGTCTTGCCGAGGGCCATCCGCGCTACCTCGGCGCCATTCTCGATCCGACTCCGGATCGTCTGGTGGATCAGCTTGAGCTCGCCTTCGCCATCGAGTTGGGTGCCGGCGTCAACGCATTCCGCCTGTATGCAATCCTCAATGGCATCAGTGCCGCTGCCCAGGCCTTGAGCGGCGGTACCGACGGGGCCGAACCGGCCACCTCTTCCTATACCGCCCCGCTGGATGGCCTGGCACGCATCGAGGACATCTCGATTGTCGCCGCGCCCGGCTACGCTTCCTTTACTGATCGGATCGGCATTCAGGATGCCCTGCGCACCCATGCCGAGGCGCGCAAGGCCTACCGTTTTGCCGTGCTCGACTGCCGTCAGGGGATCATCCCGACCGAGGCGCTGATCGACAAGAGCGTGCTCGACTCCAGCTACGCGGCGATCTACTACCCTTGGGTGATGGTCTCCAATCCGCTGTCGCGCCCCGATGACGTCAGTGTGCCGCGCGAGATTGCGCTGCCGCCCTCCGGCTTCATCTGCGGCATTTTTGCCCGCAACGACATCAGCCGCAGCGTCAGCAAATCTCCCGGCAACGAGATTGTGCGCGGCGCCATCCGGCTGGAACGCAACATCAGCCACGCCGAACAGGAACTGCTTAATCCGCGCGGCGTCAACTGTCTGCGGTTCTTCCCCGGTCGCGGTTATCGTCTCTGGGGGGCCCGGACCGCCAGTTCCGATCCGGAATGGAAATACATCGGTCCTCGCCGTTACTTCCTTTTCCTCGAACACTCCATCGACCGCAGCACCCAGTGGGCGGTGTTTGAAAATAACGGAGAGCAGTTGTGGGCCAATATCCGCGAGGCGGTCACCAGTTTTCTCTACAACGAATGGCGTTCCGGCAACCTGTTGGGCACCACTCCGGAGGAGGCCTTCTTTGTCCGCTGCGACCGCAGCACGATGACGCAGAACGATCTCGACAATGGCCGCCTGATCTGCCTGATCGGCGTGGCCGTGCTCAAGCCCGCCGAGTTCGTCATCTTCAGGATCGGCCAGAAGACCGCCGATGCCCGCGATTGATGCCAACCAATTATAGGATAGGAGAAAATTATCATGGCTGACCGCATTACACCTTATGGGGCCTTTAACTTCCTCGTCAACCTCAACGGTCCGCAAGGGCCGGAAACCCCGCTGGGCGGTTTCTCCGACGTCAGCGGCCTCGGGGTCGAGATCACCATGGCCGAATACCGCAACGGCAACGAGAAGGAGAACCACGTGCGCAAGGTCGCCGGGATTCACAAGGTTCCCGATGTCACCCTCAAACGCGGCATCGTCAACTCCAAGGATCTCTGGGACTGGCTCAAGGAGGCCCAGCGCAACGGGCCAACGGCCAAGCGCACGGTGGTTATCACCCTGCTGGACGAGGCCGGCAAGAGCGTCGAGTCCTGGACACTGCGCAATGTCGTGCCCATGAAATATACCGGCCCGACGCTGGCCGCCAAGGGCGGCGGCGATGTGGCGATGGAGGAGCTGGTGCTGTCGTCCGAGGGCATTGATCTGGAAGTGGTATAACGGTTGCCCCGCTCCTTGCTGCTTGGGCCAGAGGAGGGAGGCAATCGGAAACAGCGGCGGCGTAAGCAAAGAAACCTGCAGAACAGAGCAAAAGGATAACGGCTGCGATGAAAGGATTGATCTTCGAAGCACTCACCCCCCAGGCCGATGCGGCCGCAAACCGCACCGATCTGGCCTGCTTTATCGGCTTTGCCAAGGTGCGTGCGGTCGAAGTGCCCGAGGATTTGCGTCAATCCCTCCAGCACGAGGGGTGGTGGTCGACGGCGAACTCGACCGGCTCGCAGCCGGGGGCCCATTCGCTCTACGATGTGCCGATCACCATTGCCAGCTGGGAGCGTTTCGATCAGCTCTTCGCCTGGGAGCAGCGGCCGTACGGTGAGCGTCAAACCATGGGGGCCACCTATCTCGGGGCGGCCGTGCGCTCCTTCTTTGCCCAGGGCGGGCGCAAATGCTACGTCATCAGCTGCGGCGAGCCGGTGGCGCTCGATGCCGATTACGCCGCCCGCGAGGCCATGCTGCTGCAACTGGTGCCGGACGATACCGGTCAGCGTTCGGACCGCAGCCAGTGGCATGGCCTGCATCATCTTTTTGGTCTGCCGGGCGCTTCGATGGTCGCCTTGCCCGATCTGGCCGAGCTGGCCGGGGTCTATCGCGAAGCGACGGCCACCCCGATCGAGGTGCCGCCGCCCCTGCCCGAGTTTCTCGAATGCTCGCAGCCGACCGCGGTGATCCGGGAGGAGAAAGAGGTGCTGTATCTTGCCGCTCCCACCTGCACCGATACGGAATACGACCGCTGGCGGACCGTGATTCATCGTGCCGCCCGGTTCCTGGCCGACCATCGCCGCGACATGCAGTTGCTGGCGGCGCTGCCCATGCCGCAGCGGGAGAGTACCGCCGCTTCCGGCCTGCTTGCCTTTATGCATCAGCGCGGTTGGCTCAGCGGGGCACTCTCAGCCCAGAGCTGTCCTGCGATCAGTGCCGGCCTGAGCGATGCTGACCAAGAGGCGTGCAGCATCGCCAGCGCCTTTGTGCAACTCGGCTATCCCTGGCTGCAGGCCGGTTATGCCGGTGATCTGCCGGCTAATCTGGAGCCGCCTGAGGGGGTGATGGCGGGGTTGCTGGCGCGTAATGCCCTGACCCGAGGCACCTTCTGCAGCGCCACCCCGCTAGCCCTTCATGATCTGGTAACGGTGGCGCCGCAGCTGCGGCAGTCGCAGCAGTTCGGCCTCAATCCCAAGGCGCCGTTGCGGGCTTCGCCCCAGGCACCCCTGATCGATCGGGTCTCGCTGCTGGGGCCGACCCCGGAAGGGTTTCGCCTGCTCTCCGATGTCACCACCCATAACCACAGCAACTATCGCCAGGCCAACATCAGCCGTACCATCGGTCTGGTGATGCGGGTGGCGCGCAGCATCGGCGAGGAGTACGTTTTTGAATCTTCCGGCGAGCGGCTCTGGGGCCAGCTCCGGGCGCGCTTGGAGGATGTGCTGGAGGCCATGCAGCGGGTGGGCGCCTTGGCGGGCACGGGATCCGAGGAGGCGTTTGCAGTGCGCTGCGACCGTTCCACCATGACCCGGCAGGATATCGACCAGGGGCGTGTCATCGTTGAGGTGCTGATCCGGCCGGCTGCCAGCATTGAGACCATGCGCATCCAGCTGGCCTTCGGCGACGGCGGCCATGTCGCGCTCTCATCCCTAGGCATGGAGGCGGCATGAGCAACGGTTCCGAGTATCCATTGAGCGGTTTTCGCTTCCAGGTCGATTTCAAGGAGCAGATGCTCACCAACGAGACCGAGGGCGGCGAAGTGCTGCTCTGCAGCGGCGCCTTTTCCGAATGCAGCGGTCTGGAGGTGACCATGGAGCCCAAGAGCATCAAGGAAGGGGGACGCAACTGGGGTGCGGCGCAGCGCATGGGGGCGATCAATTTCGGCACGGTCGTGCTGAAGCGCGGCCTTACCAGCACGGCGGATCTCTGGGCCTGGTTCAATCTGGTGGGCGAGGGGGCCTATGCCCAGCGGCTCAACGTCACTATCACCCTGTTCGACCAGTCCGGCAAAGGCCTTTTTTCCTGGACCCTGCGCAAGGCCCTGCCCATCAAGTTCAAGGCACCCGATCTCAATGCCAGCAACAATGAGGTGGCGATCGAGGAGCTGCATCTGGTCCATGAAGGGCTGAGCCGCGCCGCTGCGGCGGTCAGGCAGTTATAGGAGCGCGTGATGCCACCAACCACATCCACCTTCGAAAAGGCCACCTTCAGGAACACCACCGCCGGTGGAACCGCTTTTGAGGTGCACTTTAATCCGCAGACCTTGCAGTACATCATCACCAACACGCTGGCGAATACCGGTTCCGGCAACGCCACCAAGCAGTACACCGGTGAGAGCACCGGTAAACTGACCTTCGACCTGATCTACGACACCACCGACACTGGCGAAGATGTGCGCCTTCATACCGTGCGGGTGGCGGAGTTGATGAAACCCGGCGACAACGAAGACAAGACGCCGCCGGTGGTGGAGTTCGGCTGGGGACTTTATACCTTTACGGGCATGGTGGAGAGCTATCGGGAGACGATTGATTTTTTCTCCGCCAATGGCGTGCCGCTCAGGGCCTCGGTTAATTTGACGCTCTCCCGTCAGGACCGGGTTTTTGAAGGCGGCTCCCGTGGTGCAAACGCGGGCACCGGCGGCTCCATGGCCGGCCGCGGCAACCCGAACGCCGTTCAGGCTCCGCCGCCCGGTGCCAATGATGGTCGCGGCGTCACTCAGACGGCTGCCCAGGCCGGCAACCCGGAAGCCGCGCGCACTATCGCCGCCCAGAACGGGATCGAGAACATGCGGTTTCCCGGTAGCGCTCCGCTTCAGCTTAACGCTTCGTCCTCGGCTTTGGGGGCTGCTTCTCTGGCAGGCGGCAGTAGCAACACCGAGGTCAATATCGGCGGAGTCTTTGCCGGATTGCATACCCGGAGCGAAGCCAAGGTCAGCGGCGGTATCAAGCTGGGCAATTTTTTACGAGCATCAGCCACCGCCAGTCTCGGCACCGAAGATCCTGCCGCCTTTGCGCTCGGCGGCCAGGCCCGCCTGCAGGGATCGGCCAGTTTCAAGGCCGACGTCGGCAAGGCAGGCGCTCTCAAGGCGCGGATCGAATTTGATGGAGGTGAGTGATGGGTGTGGTTTTTGATGAAGTCGTCACCCGGGTGGAGTCGCCGCTGCAACCGTCGGAGCCGCAACCGCAGCAGGGGCAGGGCGGTGAGCAGCCGTCGCCGCAGAGCCAGCTGCATTGCTGGCAGTATCAGCAGTCGATTGTCCAGCGTCGCCAGCAGCGGCTGGAGGCGGATTGATGGGCATCACCTCCCTCAACCGTCCACCAGTCTCCAACCCGCGTCCGGTCATTACCATTGACGGGCAGCGTTTCGACAAGGTTGATGAGCTGTTGCTGGCGCTTGACATGTATGAGCAGGAGGGGGGACTTGCATCCTTGGAGCTGCGCTTTGGCAATATTGCCAGCGATGCCGACGGCGGCGCCGGGTATGCGTTCGAGGATGAGTCCGAGATCAAGCTCGGTTCGACCGTTGTTGTTGCCGCCGGTGACCTCAATGATTCACAGGAGATCTTTCGGGGGGTGATCACCGGGCTGGAGGCCGAGTTCCTTGAATCGGCGCCGCCCGAACTGCTGGTGCTGGCCGAGGACCGCCTTCAGCAGGCGCGCATGGCACGGCGGACCGCGTTGTACAGCGATATGTCGGTGGCCGACATCGTCAGTCAGGTCGCCCAGCGACTGAGCCTGCAGCCGCAGGTCAACGGCCTGAGCGCCAGCGGCATCTGGGTGCAGCTCAATGAAAGCGATCTCGCCTTTCTGCGTCGTCTGCTGCGCCAGTTCGATGCCGATGTCCAGGTGGTTGCCGACCGGTTGGAGGCCGCGCCGATCAGTGAAATCCAGCGCCAGGTGATCGAGATGGAGCTGTTTCACGATCTGCGCAGCGTCCGCTTCATCGCCGATCTTGCCAACCAGGTGACCGAGGTGACCAGCAGCGGCTGGAATCCTATCAGCGGGCAGGCGGTGAGCGGCAGCAGTCAGGGCGTAAACCTCGGTCCCGGCAGCGGCCGTCGGGGGGCGGCGCTCTTGCGTCAGACACTCGGCGCCCGCAGTGAGCATGTCGGCCACATCAACGTCACCACCGATGCCGAGGCCCAGGCGCTGGCCGACACTATCTTCGATCAGCGCGCCCGCAGTTTCGTCACCGCCGAGGGGACCGCCGCCGGCCATCCCAGCATCCGGGTTGGCAGCCATCTGCAGCTGCGCGGGGTCAGCCCGCGTTTTGCCAACACCTACTACGTCGTCAGCACCCATCATCGCTATGACTTGCAGGGTGGCTACATGACCGATTTTAAGGCCGAGTCCGCCGCGCTGGGAGAGGTCTCATGAGTGACCAGACACTGCTCAAACAGCTGGTGCCCGCGCTTCACGGCGGCACTTATCTGGCCAAGGTGGCGGCGGTCAACGATCCGGAGGGGATCGGCCGGGTGCAGATCCGACTGTTTGGCTTCGATGGTCCCGAATCCCAGAATGCGCCGCTCTGGGCGCGAGTCGCCGTCCCGTTTGCCGGTGACAATCGCGGCGGTTTTTTCATCCCCGATGTCGATGACGAGGTGCTGGTCAGCTTCATCAATGGCGACCCTCGCCAGCCCATCGTCATCGGCGGTTTGTGGAGCGGTAGTGCCGCCGTGCCGGAGACCCTCGGCGGCAGCGGCGATCGCGTCGACCGCTGGACCATCACCGGCAAGGCCGGCACCCGCATCGCCATCGTCGAGGAGCAGCCCGGGGAAGCCACCATCATTTTCACCACCCCGAACGGGGTCAGCGGCGAGTTGACCGACGCCGGCGGCGGCAAGATCGAATGTATCATCGGCGGCACCACCGTTACTTATGACAACCAGGGGGTCACCATCAACACCAGTATGAACGTCAAGGTACAGGCCACCACGGTCGAGATCAGTGCCTCGATGGTGACCGTCAACGCCGGCATGTCGCGCTTTAACGGGGTGGTGCAGGCCGACACGGTGATCACCAACAGCGTCATCAGCGCTTCCTACACTCCGGGGGCTGGCAATATATGGTAACGCGCGCAACCCAGAGCAAACCAGGGCGGGCCCCCGGCGCTAAAATTAGCTGGCTCGGGCCCTTGCCGATCTGGGCGCGTCCCAGTCCCGCCGGTCTGCGCCTGCACGACAGCGCCCGCGCCGTCCAGCCTGCGGTCCTGCGTTTTGACCATGATGATTTCATGCAGGAGTTTATCAATACGCTCACCAGTGAACCGGAGCGGCTGGGGGAATGGCTGGCGCAGCCGGAGACCTGGCGGGCACCGATGGCGACCCCGAAAAACACCCGGCCCGAGTCGCCGGAAGCCTCGAAGGTGGCTTTTCTCTACGACCAGACCCGCAGCAGGGCCGAGGCCAAAAAGCGGCGGCTGCCGACGGCGATCAATCTGCAGCCGCTCAAGAAGCTGTTTCGCCGGCAGGCGGTGCCGGACAAAATCGCGCTGGACGACGAACAGCTGCCGCTCAAGCTCTATCAATCGAGCCAGAAACGCCACTATCTGGTGACGGCCTCGCTGATTGCCGAGGAGCCCGGTCTGCCCGATTGCGAGCCGGAACTCAGACGACAGGAGAAGGCCAGCTTCGTCCTCCGCCGCCTGCTGCCGCCCGAAACCGAATCGCCCGAGGCGCAAAAAACCGAGCCGCCGGCGCCGTGGGACGAATACGCCTTTGTGCCCGGCTCGCACGGCAACAGCTGGCGCCGCATCGGTAGCCACAACTCCGGCCCCACCCGCACCCTGATTGGCGGAGAAGAGCAGCTGCCGCTGTTCCCGGTCAGCTTCAAGGGCAGTTGCGGCAACCCCCGCCGTCTGCTGAGCGGGGTCATCCCGGTGAGTCGCCGCGAGCAGTGGGTCGGCGCCAGCCTTGGTGGCGATGCCGACAACCGGGTCACCGCAACCAGCCCCGGCCGCAGCCTGGCCAGCTTCCTCTTGCAGGCCGATGTGGCGGCGCCGTGGAAGCTGCTGCTCGAACAGGCCGAATTTAAGAAAAGCGCGGCGGATAAGAACTTCGCCAATTTCGACAGCGACGCCACTGCGCAGCTCCGCGAACGCAAACGGCTGCTGCGCACCTCGCGCGACGAGCTGCAGACCGGCTCCTGGTATGTGCTGCTCGATTTTGCCCGTTTCCTTAAAACCTATCTGCCCGACCTCTGGCAGGTGCTCGACGGGACCAAGACCGCGGCCGCCCTCGATGACGGCGAACAGCAGTTGCTTGCCGTGCTGCAGAATACCATGCTCTCCTCTACGCTGGCCTTCCGCATACTCAGCGGCAAAGCTGAAACCGAATCCCTGACCCAGGCCGAAAACGGTCTGCTGGCGGTGCTGCAGTACAACGCGCTGGCCTACGTTGCCGCTGTCGGTGGTTTGAGCCTGGATGCGGCCCAGTTGGCGGGAGCGGCCCGTGTTCCCAGCACCGGGGCCCGGTACAAATACAGCCAGATTAAGTGGAGTCTGGCCGATGCCCTGGTTGCGGCGGCCGATGCCGGCGAGGGGCTGGAGGCGGTCGACACCACCTTGATCCGTTTTAACGACAACGGGGCGCCGCTTGCTGTTGACGGCCACTGGCCCGACTTCCTCTTCCCCCTGGCCGATCCGGACCTGACCGCGCCTGTCCCGACGGTGGATGCGGCGGAACTGACCGGCCTCAGCGGGCTGGAGCGGCGACAGGCGGCGGTCGATGTCCTGGCAGGGATGGTCGAGGCGCTGCTGCCGGCGGGGCAGACCACCGAAGAGCTGATCGATACCGTGCCGGTCGGCGACCCGCGCGACGTCTGGTTTGTGGTGCGCTGTGTCTACGAACGTCCCCAGTGCGGCCCGCTCTTTACCACCCTGGTGAGCGCGCCGACCCAGCGTTTCCAGATGGCGCCGTTCTTCGATCCCGACGCCCCGGCGCGGCCGGTCCGCATCCCCATGCCGCTCGACATCTCACCGGCGGGGTTGCGCAAATTCCAGAAGAATACCGGCTTTGTGATCTCCGACATGTTGTGCGGCAAGATCAAGGGCATCCGCAAGATGACCTTGGCCGACCTGGTGCTGTCGGTATTGCCGTGGCCGTTCCACAAGGATCTGCCGGAGCCCGGCAGCGGCACGTGCAAGGAGGGCAGCAACAGCTTTGGTTTGATCTGTTCGCTGTCGATCCCGATCGTCACCCTCTGCGCCCTGATCCTGATGATGATTATCGTCGCCCTCTTTGATCTCTTTTTCCGCTGGATTCCCTACCTCTTCATCTGTCTGCCGATACCGGGGCTGAAGGGCAAGGGGAAATAGGAGCAATATATGAACACATCGCAAAACACTCCTGTCAACTGGCCGTTGCTGGGGCTTCCCGACAGCGAAGGGCGGCTCAGCTACCCGACGCTTGAGGAAAGCGTTCGCCAGTCGATCAAGATCATTCTCCAGACCAACCCTGGCGAACGCGTGATGCAGCCGGGATACGGCGGCGGTCTGGAGCGGTATCTGCACGAGCCTAACACCCTGACGACCCGGCGTCGGATTCGCGATCTGATCACTACTTCGCTGGAGCGCTGGGAATCGCGCATCCTGCTCGATCGTGTCGATGTCTGGGAAGTGGAACAGCGCCCCGATACGGTGCGCATTGAAATCGTCTATCGCCTGCGCCGCACCAACCGGGCGCAGCAGATGGGCATCACCTTGGAACTGGAAGGGTAGGATCATGCCAATCACACCTCCGCGTCTGGATGACCGAAGATACGCCGACCTCGTAGAGGAATTGCTCGCCCGAGTGCCGGCCCATACGCCCGAGTGGACGCCGCAGCAGGTCGGTGACCCCGGCCGCACCCTGGTGGAACTGTTCGCCTGGTTGGCGGATACCGTGCTCTACCGCGCCAATCTGGTGCCGGAGCGGCAACGGCTGGCGTTTCTGCAGTTGCTGGGGATGCCCATGAACCCGGCGCGAGCCGCCCAGGGGGTGGTTTCGCTGCTGTTTGACGAGAAGTATCCGGTGACCGCGGTGACCCTGGCCCGGGAAGCGCGCCTGGCGGGGCCGGTTAATTTCGAGACGCTTGCCGAAGTGTCGGTGCAGCCGGTAAGCGGCGAGTGTTATTATAAGCGGGCTCTCACCGGCAGCGAGAAAGGCGAGCTGGCCGAGGTTATCGAAGGGTTGCGCCAGTTTCACAAAATCGAGGGCGAGGTCGATGCCTATGTGACCACCCCGGTCTTTGTCGACGGCATGGCCAGCCGGGCCGGGCTTGATCTGGTCAAGGATACCGCCGACCGCAGCCTGTGGATTGCTCTGCTGGCGGGCCGCGCCGAGGATGCGGCGACGGTGAAAGCTGCACTGGCCGGTGGTGGCCAGGGGCGGCAGATCCTCAACGTCGGCATCGCCCCGGCCATTATCCTGCCCGAGAGCTTTGATGAGATTCGCCGCGCCGGCCAGCTCGATCACAGCTGGTGGATCAGCACGGCCGAACTGCTCGACGACCATCCGGTCTACAGTTCGCTGCGCCGCCTCGACGACACGACGCAGGAATACACCCGCCGTGGCATTGAGCGGCTGGTGCTGCCGGGCGATGTCGCCGATTTCG
>JAFLKR010000201.1 GCA_019163135.1 Desulfobulbaceae bacterium
TTGGTACGCCCGGAGGGATTCGAACCCCCGACCCTCGGATTCGAAGTCCGATGCTCTATCCAGCTGAGCTACAGGCGCAAAGATGAATGTGGTTAGTTACAATTGCTTTGGTAGGCTAGCCTCATGGCGGTCGAATCGACTTCGACGACTATAAAGACTAACATTATAACCGGAAATAAACCGTGGCGTCAACCCTGCCGCACGCATGGCAACGGGAAAAATGTATCACTTGAGCAGCAGCGGCGGTTTTTCGGTAGCCGAGGCCAAGGCGGCGAGCAATCGTTCCGGATCGGTATAAACGGCCAGTCGATGCCGGTTAGTCGCAAGCACTGGCACGGCCTTGGCCGCCATCTTGGCGGCGGCATAATCAAAGCCGTATTCCCGTTTTATGTAGACCCCCGCTGCCCGGATCAGGGCTTGGAGGAAACTCTTTTCAGCGCCGGCAGAGCGCAGCCAGGCCTGTTCAAGAATTTCATGCACCTCGAAAAACAATCCCAGATCCCAGAGGACAAGCCCCTGCCAGACCACCTCGGCCGGCCCCCCGGCAACCAGGTCCAGAAACTTGGCGTAGCGGTTTAGGCGATCGTGGATGTAAGCCGCATGGCAGGGCGCGATATTGCCGGCGAGAAAGCGGTCCGCGACGGTTTGCGCCGCTGTCAACTGGTGCTGCTGCAGGCAGGTGAGCAGCGATACAGAAAGATTGTTGCGGATGTCCCGACTCAAGCGGTCGCGGAACGGGTCGAATCCTTGATTAATCATTTGGCTTGCAACGGTTTGATCAAGTAGTATGGGGGGCGGCAATCGATTCGCTGTCGGTGCTGTCCGGCAGAACCCCAACTTTCTTAAATTGCTATCTATACTCAATATAAATACGGTGAAAAGATGAAATTGTACAGTTGTATTACCGGTCCGGACGATGAAATGTTCTGCAAGCGCGTTTCCGATAAACTCAACCGCGGCTGGCAACTCCATGGCGGTCCGACGCTGACCCATGACGGCAAGACGGTTATCGCCGGGCAGGCCCTGATCAAAGAGGTGGAGGGCGAGATTTTTACCATGGAAACCAAGATCAGCGCTTATTGAGACTGGATTTTCCGCCATGCGACTGATTCATACTTCTGATTGGCACCTCGGCCACCGCTTTCACGGGCGGAAACGGCATGAGGAGCAGGCGCGCTTTCTCGACTGGCTGGCCGGGTTGATCGAGGAACAAGGTGTCGATGTGCTGTTGGTGGCCGGTGATATCTTTGACACCACCGCGCCGGGGAGTCGGGCGCTTACCCTCTATTATCGTTTCCTCCACCGCCTGGCCGCTTCACCCTGCCGCCATATGGTGCTGATCGGCGGCAACCACGATTCGCCCGCCCTGCTGGAGGCACCCCGCGAACTGCTCCGCCAGCTCCAGATTCATGTGGTGGGAGCGGTTGATGGCAGCCTCGATAAGGAGGTCCTACTGCTGCACGACCAAGACGGTCGACCCGAATTGCTGGTCGGTGCCGTTCCGTTTCTGCGGGATCGTGACATCCGCAGCGCTGTTGCCGGTGAAACCCTGGAGGAAAAAGGGCTGCTGCTGCAACAGGGGATCAGGGACCATTATCACCAGGTCTGTCTGGCGGCCGAACGGAGGCGACGGGACCTTGATCCGAGCTTGCCTCTGGTGGTCATGGGCCATCTGTTCGTAGCCGGCGGGAAAACCCTCGAGGGTGACGGGGTGCGCGAGCTGTCCATCGGGGGGCTGGGCCGGATCGAAGGGACCGCATTTCCGGAGGTCATCGATTATCTCGCCCTGGGCCATCTCCATCTCGCTCAGCGGGTGGAGGGTTCCGCGACCCGCCGTTATTGCGGGGCGCCGTTACCCATGAGTTTCAACGAGGCCGATCAGCGCAAACAGATTCTGGCGGTTCGCTCCCAAGGGCGGTCGATGGAGGTGGAGTCGATCTCGGTCCCTTGTTTTCAACCTTTGGTGTCATTGTGCGGCGATCTGCCCGCCTTGCTTCACGGTCTGGCGCAACTCAAGGCGGCAGCGAGCAACGCTTGGCTGGAACTGCACTACCAGGGGCAGGAGGTGATCCCCAACCTCCGGGAACAACTCCTGGCCGTAGTGGAAGATTCCGATCTTTCCATCCTCCGCATCCGCAATAGCCGGATTTACGATTTCGCCTTGCAGCAGGCCCAGGAGGCCGAAAGTCTTGACGATCTCAGCGTTACCGAGGTCTTTGAACGCTGCCTGGAGGCCAGGCAAGTGGCAGCGGGGCAGCGGCAGTTGATCCGCGGGGCCTTTGCCGAAATCACTGCTTTGCTTGCCCAGGAAGATCAGGGGGCGGACTGAGGGCGCATGAAAATTCTGGCAGTTCACCTTCGCAATCTCAATTCGCTGGCCGGTTCCTGGACAATCGATTTCACCGCCCCGGAATATGCCGCCGCCGGTATCTTCGCGATCACCGGTCCCACCGGTGCTGGCAAATCCACCATCCTGGATGCCATCTGCCTGGCCCTTTTTGCGCGCACCCCACGGCTCGGCCATATCAGCAAAGCCAGCAACGAGATCATGTCCCGGCGGACGGGCGACTGTTTTGCCGAGGTGGAGTTCGAGACCAAGCAAGGCCGATATCGCTGCCACTGGGGCCAGCATCGGGCTCGACGCAGTCCCGAGGGTGATCTGCAGCCGCCCAAACACGAGATTGTCGATGCCCGGAGCGGCAAGGTTCTGGAAACTCGGACCAAAGAGGTGGGGCGTCTGGTGGAGCAGGTCACCGGCATGGATTATGATCGGTTTACCCGCTCGATCCTCCTGGCGCAGGGGAGTTTTGCCGCTTTTCTTGAGGCGGACGCTGACCAGCGGGCCCCGATTCTTGAGCAGATCACCGGTACCAGCATCTATTCGCAGATTTCCATCGCCGTCCATGAGCGCACCAGCGAAGAGCGCCAAAAAACTGCAAGTCTCCAGGAGGCCTTGGGCAACGTCATGCTCCTGGGCGAGGAAGAGGAAAAGTCGCTGGAGGTGCGGATTACGGAGGGACTGCCGGCGGTGGCCGCGCTGCAGCAGGCGCTTGCTCTTCGGAGCGAGGCCCTGCATCGAATCGCGGCCATCGAGGCGCTGAAAAAACAACTGGGGACCACGGAACAGCTACAGCTTGAATGGGGGGGACGGTATGAGGCTGCCAAAGAGGCGCTGGCCAGGTTTGAACGTGGCAGCCGAGCCCAATTCCTGTTGGGTGATTATACCCAGCTGCAGCACCTTCAGGAACGGGTCGCCATCCTCCGTGCCAGTGGCGCTGAGTTGCGAACCTCCATGGAACGGCTACAAAAGGAGCAAACAGCGGTTGCCGGTCAGCATCACCAGGCCTGCCAACAACTGCGGCAGGCTGTGGAACTTCAGGATCGAGAGAACGAACTGCTTAAGACCGTTCGGGCCTTGGATCTCCGCCTCTATGCCAACCGCAAAGCCGTCGAGCAGGTGGTCGCCGCTCTCCAACAGGCCAAGGCTGATCATCAGCAGCGAGTGCAGCAGCGTGCCATCCTTGACCAGAAATTGGGGGCGATGGGGCTGCAGCAGAAGAAAATCGAGCATTATTTTCAGGAGCACGCCGCCGATAGCCTGCTGGTCGAGCATCTGGCCGGATTCCGTCGGCAGCTGCTCCAACTGGAAGCGATGGCGCAGGGCCTGACCCGTCTGCACACAGCGCGAACGGAGAAGGAAACGGGGCTGGCTCTGGGGCACGGGCATGCTGGTCGTCTGAAGCAGGCAGCGGAGACCGCCGGGCAGGAACTGGTGGGGCTGCAGCAGGGGCTGCAAGCCCGGCAGACCGAGCTGCAGCTCCTGCTGGACGGGCGGAATCCGGGTTCCTGGCGACTGGAGATCGAGCAGAATGAACAACGGTTGCAGCAACTGACCAAGGCTGGCGAGCTTCTGGCCCGGCAACACGTCCAAGGTGAAGAGCTGGCGGTGGCCGCCCGATCCCTCGAGAATCTGCAGGGCAGGCAGCGGCAACAGCAGCAGGAATTGCAGGTCTTGGAGGAAAGACACAGGCTGCACCAGCAATTGACTGCGCAGCTGGAAGCTAACTATCAGCTCATCCAGCGCATTCACAGTTACGAGGAGGAACGGCGTCGGCTGGTGGATGGCGATCCCTGCCCGCTGTGCGGAGCGACCCATCATCCCTGGGGCGACCAGCGACCGGTGGCTGGAGAATCCGCAACAGCGCTGGCCTCGGCGAAGACGGAGCAGGAGCGTTTGACCGCCGCAGTCTCGGTGGCCAGAGAATCCCTGGTCGCCTTGGGCAAGGATATCGAATACACCGGGGCCACGCTTGGAAAAGGGCAGCGCCAGTTGGCCGAGCTGGAGCAGCAGTTGGCGCCATTGCTGGTTCTACTGGCTGTCGACCAGGCTGGAGATCGACCCGGGCAGGTTGCCCGCCAACTGGACCAGGGGCGTGCGATGTTGGAGGTTCTGCGTCGACGGATCAAGGCGGTTGAACAGCTCCAGGCGCAAATAGACGGAGAGCGAACCCGGAGCGAACAGGCCTTGGCCCTGCAAGCCGCTCTCGTGCAGCAAGTGCAGGCGGCCCGGCATGTGGTCGAGACCACCGAAAATGAGCTTCGCCAGTTGGAGCAACAGCACCAGGAAAGACTGGCCCAAATCGATCAGTGCCGCACCGAGCTCCACCAGCAGCTGCAACCTTTGGGCATCCCCGCGCCTCAGCCGGATCAGGCCGAGCAACTCCTGGCTGAACTGCTTGGACGGCAGCTGGCCTGGAAAGGGCAGCTGCAGCAACGGGAGCAACTGGCCCGAGACCAGGCGGCCCTGCAGGGGGAACGGGATAAGGCGGTGCTGTTGCTGACCACCATCGACCAAACCCTGGACCGGCTGTTAACGGAACAGTCGAACCTGCGTCGGGAAGGCGGGGTACTGCAGGAGGAACGGGTCCGGCTCTATGGCGATCGTCATCCGGATCAGGAAGAGCAGCGCTTAAAAGCCCTGGTACAGCAGGCTGAGGCGCAGGAGGTGAAGGTTCGCAATCGACTGGCCGACATCGACAAGACCTTGCACGGATTCGCGGAACAGCAGCGGGTCGGTGCGGCAGAGCAGGAGATGCTGCTGCCGCAAATCCGGCAGCAGGAGACCGAACTTCTCAGCAAGCTGCCGCTTGTCGGTTTTGCGGATACGGCCGCTTTCTGCAGCGCCCTGCTGCCCCCTGAAGAACTCGCCGAACTCGCCAGCCTTCAACAACAACTGGATAAGGAGCAGACCGTGCTTGCGACCCGGAAAGCCGAGCAGACTGCCGCCTTGCAGCGGGAAGAAGAACAGCATCGCGGCCAGAAGGCGGCTGGTGAATTACTCGAGGAACAGAAGGCGCTTAATCTGGAGCTCGAGGCCCTGCAGCAGAGAATTGGTGCCGACCGGGAACGGCTGGCCGCCAACGAACTCCGCAAAAAGGGATTCGAGGAACAGCGGGGCACCCTGGCCCTCCAGCAAAAGGAGCAGGAACGCTGGGAACTGCTGCATCAGCTAATCGGTTCAGCCGATGGCAAAAAATTCCGGGTCTTTGCCCAGGGTTTGACCTTTGATCTGATGATCAGCCATGCCAACCGGCAGTTACGCAAAATGAATGACCGCTATATCCTCCTGCGGGATCTGAAAGATCCACTCGCCCTGCAGGTGATCGACAACTATCAGGCCGGTGAGGTCCGTTCGACCCGCAATCTTTCCGGCGGCGAGAGTTTTCTGGTTAGCCTCGCGCTGTCGCTCGGCCTGTCGGCCATGGCCAGTCATAACGTCCGGGTCGATTCCCTGTTCCTCGACGAGGGCTTCGGTACCCTGGATGAGGAGGCCCTGGAGACGGCCCTGCAGACCCTCGCCGAGTTGCAGCACGACGGCAAGCTGATCGGGATCATCTCCCATGTACCGCTGCTCAAGGACCGCATCGATGTCCGCATCCAGGTTCTGCCGGGACCGGGCGGCCGCAGTCGTCTGATCGGGCCGGGTTGCCGCCAGTCTTCCTGAGCAACCAAGGGGCCGAAGCTTCTAAGGCATATTTACACTTTGGATTTTTGTAAAGCAACAGAGCTCAGGTCAGATGGACGGGCGGTTGCAAAGAGGACAGGCTTGCATGCGCATGGGTTTTTCCAGGTGGCATTCCTCGAGCAATTGGTCGTTTTGGAATATTTCGGTGGTTGGCCCGTCGGCCATAATCTGGCCTTCGCGGATAACGATGGTCCGGCTACAGAGATCAAGCACCATGTCGAGATCATGGGTGGCGATGATCTTGGTGTGTTGAAACCCTGCCAGTAATTCGATCAGGGTCCGGCGGGCGCGCGGATCAAGATTTGACGACGGTTCATCCATGACCAGAATGTCGGGAGACATCGCCAGCACAGTGGCGATGGAGACCGCCCGTTTTTCGCCGCCGGACAGTTTGTAGGGCGGGCGTTCCCGGAGATGTTCCACTCCAACCCGCATCAAGGCTTTCTGCACACGCTGCTCAACCTCCTCCAAAGGCAGCCCCAGGTTCAGTGGACCGAAGGCGACATCTTCATAGACGGTCGGCATGAACAACTGGTCGTCCGGATCCTGGAAAATCATTCCGACCGTCCGGCGGATGTCTCTCAGCGTTTCCCTCGTCAGGGGGAAATCACCGATGCGTACCGTCCCGCTCTGGGGGGTAAGATAGCCGTTCAGGTGCAGCAGCAAAGTCGATTTCCCGGCCCCATTAGCACCGACGACCGCCACCGATTCGCCATGATGGATTCGAAAGGAGATGCCGCGAACGGCTGCGGTCCCGTCTGGATAGGTGTGGGTCAGGTTCTGGACTTCGACGATGTGATGGCTCATTGCATGCGGCTCATTTTACAAATCCGGTGAGTAACTGGCCCAGCAGCAACGAGCAATCGTATCGGCGTATGGTGATGAGGATGAGGCAGGAGAGGAAAAACAGCAGCATATTCCGAATGGTGAACTGAGGGGCTCGTCGGGTGCGGATCGTGCCATCGAAACCACGGCAGAGCATGGCCAGGTGGATGCGCTGGCCACGATCCAGGGTGCGCAGCAGCAGCCCGCCAATTAGGTGGCCAAAGGTTTTCATGTCGGTGCCGCGTCCTTGAAAGGACCGAAGTGCCCTGGCTCGGTACATCCGCTGCCCTTCGTCCATCAGCACAAAAATATAGCGGTAGAGCAGCAGCAACTGGACCGCAAAGATTTTGGGCATGCCCATCTTTTCCATGGCCATGCAGACCCCGCTGAAGCCGGTGGTTGCAATCAGGATCAGCATGGCGCCGACCGTCAGGCAGAAGCGCAGCAGAATGGAAAGAAACGACAGCCAGCCGCCTGATACTGGAAGGGGGCCGAGATACAGGAGGGTCTGCTGGTCAAGAAAAGGATTAAACATGCCCAGCAGGATGGCAAAAGGGGAAACCAAGGCCAGTTTTTTCAGGATAAAGTGAGCCGGTATGCCGCCTAGGCCCATGAGCAGGCTGAGGATCAGCACAAATGGCAGCATCGCGCCAATAACGTATTTGTCGAAGGAAACGACACAGATCACAAATACAGCCGCAGTCAGCACTTTGATCCGGGGATCAAGCCGGTGAATGATCGAATCTCCGGTCGCCAGAGTGTCGAGATAGCCCAGATCAATGAAAGCGGTATCGATTTTGGCCATACGTGAGAATCCTCTCCCAGATGTTTTCCCCAAAAAACAGCGATAGTACGAGATCACACTGCCCTGGAAATGCAGCTGTCAGCAACAATCGGCTACATGATCTGGCGGCGATTCCTAAACAAAAAGCCGATGGCGATCGCAAGAATCAGCGTCAGCCCACCACCGACCAGGCCAGATACCGTGGTGCCTTTATCCACGGTCAGCCAGGATGGCGGGGTGGTTTCTTGAGTAGCCGGTTCGTGTTCGTTGGTCCCGAAAGAATAGTCAGGCAGGAAAGCGGTTTTGGCTTGCAAATCGGCGAGGAGATGATGGATGCCATTTTCCGGCGCTTCCAGTTCTTCCTGGCCCGAGGTTTTTGCCATCGCCCATTCCAGACCATCGGGGAACGAACTGGCCAACCCGGACAACACCCCTCCGGTTATAGCCGCTGCCAGCGCGAAGCCTGTCAGTACTTTAGTGAGAGACAAGTTGCCCAGCGGGCGTAAAGTTGCGGAAAATTCGAGAATCTCCGGGCGGGCCTTCCAGACAAACGAAACCACGGCCGTGGTGACCAGGCCTTCAACCAATCCAATGGCAAGATGAATCGGCAGCATTGCCGCGAGAAAAGCATGAAGCGGCAACTCCGAGATGCCGGAAAGGACCGTTTCAAACACCACCCCCAGAGCTCCCAGTTGCAATCCGACGATTCCGGCGAGAGTGGCGCCGACGGCTATGCGCATCGGACTTTTTCTGTCCCCGGCGATTGGTTTGTAGATCAAGGGATAGGCGATAAAACAGGGAAAGACGCCGAGATTAAAAATATTGCATCCCAGGGCCAGCAAGCCTCCATCGGCAAAAAACAGGGACTGCACCGTCAGGACCGAGGCAATGGTCAGAAGGGCCGCATGTGGGCCAAGCAGTATGGCCAGAATCATGCCTCCGCCAAGGTGACCGGAAGAGCCTGTGGCCGGGATGGTAAAGTTGATCATCTGGGCGGCAAAGATGAAGGCGCCAAGCACCCCCATCAGTGGAACTTTTCGGTCATCAAGATCCCGCTGGACTTTTTTGGCGCAGAAAGCGATGGTTCCGGCGGTGGCTGCCCACAAGGTGCCGCCAACAGCGGGTGAAAGAAGTGCGTCGGCCATGTGCATGCTTGATTCTCCTCTGACAGTGTCCGTAGATTTTGGTTTTGCCGTTAGAGCGAAAGTGTAAATGGTGGGAGATGGGTAATACAAAATATGCTTCGGTAACACCATTATGTGTTACAGAATCGATTACTGTGTGTCAATTGGAAAATGAACGGAAATTTCTCTGGACAGGAATGTCGATGTTTGAACTGGGGCGGGGGCGGCGTTGCGCCCAGCGGGGCTGGACTGATTTTGCGGGAACCTCATAAAGTACGTGCTGAAATGCCCCCCATACTTCCTCAAGGGGGGCTCTGCAAGGCGATCATGACCACAGTTACTTTCATGGATAGCAAGGATTGAGAGGGGGTCCACTCGCATAACCTAAAAGTATTTTTTCGCGAAAACAGGCAGGTGCCGCTAGGGGAACTGCTAGAAGGGCAGGGATTTCCCGCCACGGGAGGAGCAACTCTCAGGTGGGAAAGGGGCGTCCAGGAGGTGATAGGCGATACAGAAAAGCGGCAGGGGCTGTTTTGAAAACGATCCGTCAGGTAAATAATACCAACAACCAGGTAAGCCCGGCGTTGACCAGCGACATGGACACCGCCGCCGAGCCTAAATCCTTGGCCAAGCCGGATAATTCGTGTCGATCGAGGCTGATTCGGTTGACCACCACCTCGACTGCGGTATTGAGCAGTTCGACAATCATAACCAGCAGCAGGCTACCGACGAGGAGGGCGCGTTCGAGGCCGCTGTCGCCGAGCCAGCAGGCCAGGGGAATCAGTACCGCGCCCAGCAGCAATTCCTGGCGAAAGGCCTCTTCGTTTTTCCAGGCTGCTGAAATCCCGGCATAGGAACAGGTTATAGCTCTCTTCAACCGCATGAAGCCGGTTCCGTTCACTTTCTGCTCTGAGGTCATGCGGTCGCCCTCTCTCCTAAGTTGCGTCATCGCGCTGTCGCTCGATGTAAAGTACAGATTCCAGATCAAACTTAAAAAGGATAGGTACACTATTTTTTCCATCTTTTCCAGGGACTTTTCTGTCGCATGCTAGCCTGCGGACCCTGTCTCTTCAGCAGGTGCTGCAAATAGAAAATGAATTGCCGCCTTAATCACCTTGTGGTATCTGTTGAGCAGATATTAATACATCCGGGGTAGAAATATGGATTGTGAAACATTTGCTAACCTGCGGTCGAGATTAGGGAAAACTCAGAAAAATCTTGCAGGGCTCCTTGGCGTTTCCTTGAAAGCCGTGCAAAGCTATGAACAGGGATGGAGATCGATTCCCCTTCATGTCGAACGGCAACTCTATTTTCTGACCGTGAACCAGCGATGCGATGGTTTGAACAAGCGCAAAGATTGCTGGAACATTAAAAAATGCGAACACAAAAAGGGTTGCCCCGCGTGGGAATTTCAGGCCGGTCACCTCTGCTGGTTTCTCAGCGGCACTCTTTGTGAATGCACCGCAGCACAAAGTTGGAAGGAAAAAATGACGATCTGTCGAAAATGTGAGGTCCTGACTTCTTTGCTTTGACCGCGATCCGGCCGTCTTCTTCCCCTATGCATACATTGCCGCCCTTCAATCCTTCTTCTTTTTCCAGTTGCAGTCCCCCGGCGGGCCATTGTCCATGCCTGCACTAAAAGTCGGCATAGCCATGAGCGGCGGTGTAGACTCCACCATCGCCGCCTCCTTGCTCCGAGACCAAGGCTTTGCGGTCCATGGATTTTTCATGATCTTGCCCCTCCCCAATTTGGCCAGGCAGTTACTCCGGGTGCAGGAAGTCGCGGCCAACTTATCGATCCCGCTTGAGCTTATTGATTTGCGGCAGCAGTTTTCCGAACAGATCATTGGCACCTTTATCAACGGCTATCTTGCAGGCCAAACCCCAAATCCCTGTGTGCAGTGCAATCAAAGCATCAAATTCGGAGCGTTCGCCCAAGCCATGCTGAACGCGGGGATGAACAAGGTCGCCACCGGTCATTATGCCAGGGTACAGCGGAGCGGTGATGATTGCTATATTGCGCGGGGAGTCGACCGGGTGAAAGATCAGTCCTATTTCCTGGCCCAACTCAGCTCGGCGAAATTGCAGTCGGTGCTTTTTCCCCTGGGTGATTGGACCAAAGCGCAAGTCTACCCGCATGCCCAAGCGCTCGGTTTTCAGTTTCAGGGTGAGGAAAGCCAGGATGTCTGTTTTCTTTCCCAGGGCTTGTCGGCTTTTCTTGCTCAACATGGTGTGCAGGAAAGTATTGGTCCGATTGTCGCTCTCGATGGCACTCTGCTGGGTGAGCATCAAGGAATCTGGAACTACACCATCGGCCAGCGACGCGGCCTTGGGCTGCCGGATGCTACCCCCTGGTATGTGGTCGGTTTGGATGGACCCGGAAACCGGGTGGTCGTCGGGAAAAACAGCGATCTCCAACAGTCGGCCTGTACCGTTCACAGCCTGCGATGGACGCCGACGTTGCCTCCTTTCCCCTGGCGCGGTCAGGTCCAACTGCGTTCGCGACATACCCCTGCGCTGGGCGAACTCCGCCCGTTCGGGCCTACTTGCTGGCAAATCATTTTCGATATCCCGCAACGCGCTATAACCCCCGGCCAGTACGCGGTCTTTTATGATGATGATCGGGTGGTGGGCAGCGCCTTGATCGCTGCACCCGGATCAATAACAGGAGCCGTCGCCTCGTGAAGAAAATTGCCATCACCACCTTGGGCTGCAAGGTCAATCAGTTCGAGTCAGCCGGCTTTGCCACCGGATTCGAGGCCTTGGGCTGCGAAATGGTCCCCTTTCAGGCAACAGCAGATGTCTATGTGATCAACACTTGCACGGTCACCGCCAAGGCTGGGCAGCAGTCACGACAACTGATCCGTCGCATCCTGCATGCCCATCCCGAGGCGCGCATCGTGGTCACCGGTTGCTATGCCCAGATGGACCCGGAGACCGTGCTTGGTCTTGCCGACCAGCCAGTGACCATCATCGGCAACGGCAACAAACACCGACTGGTGGAGGCCGCCCTGGCCGAAGGACCACCCGATCTGGTCATGCTCATGGGCCAGATTCGCCGCAAGAAAGAAATCTGCGATCTGCCGGTCAGTCGCTTTCGGGGACGGACCAGGGCTTATCTCCGTATTCAGGATGGTTGCGATAATTTCTGCTCCTACTGTATCGTGCCTTACACCCGGGGACGCAGCCGCAGTCTGCCGTTGGCGGCGGTGCTTCGACAGGTGAAAACTTTTGTCGACCAAGGCTACCGGGAACTGGTCGTCACTGGCATCAATGTCGGCAAATACGGTCTCGATCTGGCCGAACGGCAGAGTATCTATAGCCTCCTGGACCGTATCTGCGGCGATTTCCCCCAACTCCGGATGCGATTGAGTTCGATCGAGCCGACCGAGGTCAACGATCTCCTCCTGGAGTTGATGCTGCGCCATGCCAATTTCATGCCTCATTTGCACATCCCCCTGCAGAGCGGCGACGATGAGGTCCTGGCGCGCATGAACCGGCGCTACACCCGATCCGAGTTTGCAGCGGTGATCCAACTGGTCCACAGAATCCTTCCCTCGGCGGCCATCGGCTGCGATGTCCTGGGCGGTTTTCCCGGCGAATCCGAGCAGGCTGCAGAAAATACTTACCAATTGCTGGCAGAGCTGCCGGTGAGTTACCTTCATGTCTTTCCCTATTCCCGGCGTCCTGGGACCCTGGCCGCCACATTTGGCCAACAGCTCCCCGGCCCGGTGAAAGATGCCAGGGTACAGCGGTTACGGATTTTGGATGCGGAAAAACGTAAGCGGTTTTACCAGGACCAGATCGGCCAGACTCATCGAGTCCTGGTGGAACGACGAAACCTCAAAAGCGGCCTCCTGCAAGGGTTTTCCGAAAATTATATGCCGATCCTCTTTCCCGGAACTACAGGTCTCTTGCGGCGGGTTGTCCCTGTCCGGCTGACCGCGATGGACCATGGCCAACCTTTTGGCGGGGTTGTTGACGAGTTGCTTGAGGAAAATCAAGGGAACGGGTAAGTTGCTGAGTCAAACGGAAAAGGAACAAGCGGATGATCGGAGAAATAATCGCCATTGGGGACGAACTGACCTCTGGCCGGATAACCAACACCACCAGCGGCTATGCCGCTCAGGAACTGTTTTTGCTGGGTCATGAGATCCTGGCTATGCACACTATCGGTGATGCGCCGGAACTCATCGGCAGCACGCTCAAGACTGCACTGGAGCGCGCCGATTTTGTGATTGTCACCGGGGGGCTGGGCGCGACCAGCGACGATTTGACCAACGAGGCTGTGGTCCAGGCCCTTGGGCTTACGACTGCGGTGCACCCCGGCGTGCATGCCAATCTCAACGCGCGCCTATCCCGCGAACTGCAAAGCGGCTCGATATCACTAGCAAAACTTGCCCAACTTCCTGAAGGCGCCGAGGTCCTGGATGACGACTGTCGCATGGCCGGCTACCTGCTCCGATATAACGGCAAACCGATCTTTTTTCTCCCTGGGGTGCCGCCCCAGATGGAGATATTGCTGCACCGTAAGGTGCTTCCGGGACTGCGTACTTTTTTTCCTTCCCAGGCGCCCCCAGTCTGTCAGCAGATCTATCGCACCTGCGGCCTGCAGGAAGTCGCAATCAACCGGCTCCTGCTTCCCTTGGAGGAGAATCGATCCCTCCAGGTTGGCTACTATCCGGTCGGTTGCGAGGTCCACGTCAGCCTTACCATTCCCAACCTTGCCCACGGGATGAAAGATCCCCTTTTTTTAGAAACCGATGCTTTTATTAGAAAGGCCTTAGAACACCATCTTTTTGGGACCGGCAAAGAAACTTTGGCCTCGGTCACCGGCCAACTGCTTAAAAGCAGGGGCCTTGTGCTCGGAGTGGCCGAATCCTGCACCGGCGGTTTGATCAGCAGCACCATCACCGAGACGGCAGGCAGTTCCCAATGGTTTGGAGGCGGCGTGGTGGTGTATTCCAACCAACTCAAACACCTGCTGCTCGATATCGATCCCGCTTTCCTGGCCCAACATGGAGCGGTGAGCCATGAAACCGCCCAGGCCATGGCCACCCAGACCGCGGTTCGGCTGCAATGCGATATCGCAATCTCGGCCACCGGGGTCGCCGGACCGGATGGCGGTTCCGCCGAGAAGCCGGTGGGTACAGTGTACCTGGGACTGTCGTACCGGAACCGGGTCATTGACCAGTTGTGTCATTTCACCGGGTCCCGTCGGCAGATTCAGGAAAAAACCACGCAAACCGTACTGGATCTGGTGCGCCGAGCGTTACTCGAGAATTAATATCAGTCAGAAGGGAGATTTCCATGACAGTGTCAAATGAAGTAAGTGAAGGTCGCCTCAAAAGCGTCGACAATGCCATCACCCAGATCCATCGGCAGTTCGGCAAGGGGTCAATCATGCGCTTAGGTACCACCGAACGGGAAAATATTCCGGTTATCCCGACCGGTATCCTCTCGGTCGATCTGGCCCTTGGGGTCGGCGGCCTGCCCCGCGGGCGCGTTACTGAGATTTATGGCCCGGAGGCCTCGGGCAAGACTACCTTGGCCCTGCATGTCATTGCTGAAGCCCAGCGAGCGGGCGGCAATGCCGCCTTTATCGATGCCGAGCATGCCCTGGACACCAGCTATGCGGAACGGTTGGGAGTGGACACCGACAATCTGCTCATTTCCCAGCCCGACTTCGGTGAACAGGCTTTGGAAATTGCTGAAATTCTGATCCGCAGCGGCGGCATCGATGTGGTGGTTATTGACTCGGTGGCCGCTCTGGTGCCCCGAGCCGAAATCGACGGCAATGTCGGTGATCATCATGTCGGGCTCCAGGCCCGCCTGATGTCGCATGCCATGCGCAAGTTCACCGGGGTGCTTAGCCGTACCAACACCGTGCTGATTTTTATCAACCAGATCCGGATGAAGATCGGGGTGATGTTCGGTAATCCCGAGACCACCACCGGCGGTAATGCCCTGAAATTTTACAGTTCTATCCGGATCGACATCCGCAAGACCACCCAGATTAAGGAGGGAACCGATGTTATCGGCAACCTGACTAAGGTCAAAGTCGTTAAGAATAAGGTGGCTCCGCCTTTCAAACAGGCGGATGTGGATATCATCTATGGCGAGGGCATTTCCAGGACCGGCGACCTGCTCGATCTGGGCGTGACCCATGGGGTGGTAGACAAGAGCGGCTCCTGGTATTCCTATCAGGACGAGCGCATCGGCCAAGGCCGCGAAAACGCCAAGAAATTCTTGAAAGAACATCCGGAGAGCATGGACAGCATCGAACGCAAGATTCGGCTGGCTTTGGGCATGGCGGTTACCGGCGAAGAACCTGCGGCCGTAAAACCGACAGCCGTAAAACCCATAGTTGAAAAACCCGTAGCTGAAAAACCTGCAGCCGAAAAATCGGCCTGAAGCGTTCGTCTCGTCTTCCGCCTTGCTCAAGTCCCGCTGTGGATTTGGGCAAGGTCGGTCCGTTATTCCCGACATTACCTGTCAGTAAAATCACTTAGGCTTTACATTAATGGAGGAGAAAATACTTGCGTATTCATGCGTTGCAGCACGTTGCGTTTGAAGGACTCGGCCATATCGGGTCCTGGATAGCAGCCGAGGAGCATCAACTCACCGTTACCCGTCTGTATGAAGGTGGGGCGTTGCCCGATCCCAATGATTTTGATCGGCTGATAATCATGGGCGGACCGATGAATATCTACGAGGATGACCGGTATCCCTGGCTGAGCGGTGAAAAGGTGTTGATCCGGCAAGCGATCAAGGCTGGCAAATCCGCGGTCGGTATCTGTCTGGGGGCCCAGTTGCTGGCGGACGCCCTCGGATCACCGGTCTTTGCCGGCCAAGAGAAGGAGATTGGCTGGTTGCCGATTAGGCTAACCGAGGCGGGAAAACACACTGGTTTGCTCTCCGGTCTGCCGAATCAGTCCACCGTCTTTCACTGGCACGGCGACACCTTTGCAATCCCCGAGGGCGCCATCCATCTGGCCGAGAGCGAAGGGTGCAGCAGTCAGGCCTTTCTCTATGACAACCGTATCCTCGGGCTGCAGTTTCATCTTGAATCGACCCCGGAAACGGTGGGGCAGATCCTGGCACACTGCCGCGATGAGTTGGTGCCGGGACGATATATCCAGACCGAAGACCTTATCAATGCAGCTGACCCGGTGTTCTATCTGCAGATTAACAACCTGCTGGAGACCCTGCTGGCTCGATTGCCATGATCAGGCTACCCTGGAGCAATCGGGCGATTGAAAGAGGAGGGGATGGTCTCGTAATTCGTCGGAATTTGGTGAATGTGTTGGAGGTAGGGAGTGAGAATGCTCCAGATAAGTTGATCTATCTGGAGCACGGTGTACGGTCAGAATTTTTAAGAGAAGAACAGAATAAAGATTTACTCAGATAACGTCGTCGCCGCTTAAAGGATCTTCTTCATCCCCCAAAGGGTCGTCCGGATCTTCTTCATCGCTGTCATCCGAAAATTCATCGGTGTCTTCATAAAACTCCTCATCTTCATCCGGCGAGATTTCAGGCGTTGAGCTATCGTCCGGTGAACGCACCGCTTTCGGTATTTTGGATTCAGGGAGGATGAATTCCCGTATTTTTTCGACTTCTTCTGGAAGAAGGAGGTCGGCCTGACAGGCTTTACATCCTTTGACATGTTGATCGACAAATTGCATCATCCGGGCAGGAGCCATGGTTTCCTGTTTGACCCGGGTGTACCAATCTTTGATCAGGCGTATGAGTTGTTCACATTCCATTGAATAATAGAGGCGTAGCGCCCTTCCTGTCAGTCTGGCTGAGGTATGAGTTTACCGGAGTAATATAATAAAAAGTTGTTTTTCTGGTCAATAAATATTAATGATATTCATACACTTCGGAAGTGGAAAGGGCTCTGGTGGCTCTCCCGGACTTCAAATCCGGTGTGCTGGGTGAATAGCCCGGCTGGTGGGTTCGATTCCCATGCACTTCCGCCACACTTCATTCATCAATATTCAGTCTCGTCCAGTCCAACGCGTGTAATCCCAGAGTTTTCTGCTTTTAACGTCCGCTGCAGTCCGGATAAATGTCGTTGACATTCTCACGATAAACACGGTGTCAAATACGGTATCGACTAATCGGTGATTTCTGATACCGTGTTTCCGTCTCGCTGCAATTCTACAGGCGTTTCCAAGGATTGTCAGCGTAAGATACGGTATCACTTCCAAGAATAGCTCCAAGCCGATACCGTGCAGATTTGCTATTTATTATCAAGTGACGACAAATCGTTAAAGTTTATCACTTTGCAAGTCTGGTCGTGTTGGATATACATATGTGGCCGTGCAAGGCCTTATCTCTTGTTAGTTGCACTTTAAAACGTAGGAGATGTCGATATGGCACAACTCACAGATATCGCAATTCGTAATGCTAAACCAAAAGAAAAGCCATACAAACTCTCGGATGCTGGACTATACCTACTTGTCATGCCGAACGGCAAGAGGTTTTTTCGATGGGATTTTAAATTTGAGGGAAAGCGAAAGACTTTGGCCATTGGCCAGTACCCAGACACGAGCCTAAAAGAAGCAACCGCGATTTTGGCCAAGGCAAAAGAACAACTGGCTCAAGGTATTGCTCCTAAGGCAATGAGCAATGCAGGGAAGCGAAGGGAAGAAGCACGGCAGATGGAAGGTGGTGCGACATTTGAGAATATAGCCTTTGAATGGCATAAGAGATTTCTTGACCAATGGAAACCTGACTCAGATGAGCGCATTATCAGTTATTTGAAAAAAGACATTTATTCGTACATTGGCAAGCATCAGATTGCCGACATCAAGGCCCCAGATATCTTAATGGTGCTGCGCAGGGCGGAAAGTCGTGGTGTGCTCCATACTGCGCATAGATTGCGTACTGTTATCGGTCAAGTGATGCGCTATGGGGTTGCGGCCGTTGTGAGCGAGATCCGCCGGTGATCTAAAGGGTGCCCTTCCAGCCTTCAAGACAACTCGCCGGGCTGCCGTTACCAACCCGATCGAGGTTGGGCACTTGTTGAGGATGCTAGACAATTACACTGGCTCGTTTGTCGTGGCATGCGCCCTTAAATTGTTACCTTTACTCTTTTGTCGACCCGGGGAGCTCAGAAATATGACGTGGGTGGCTATGAATTTTGAAAAAGTAGAGTGGGGCTACCTCGTTACGAAAACTCAAACTCCGCACATTGTCCCGCTTGCAACCCAAGCAATCGACATCCTAAGGGAACGCCACCTTGTGACCGGGAATACTCCTTACGTTTTCCCCTCGCAGAGAAGCAACAATCGACCCATGAGTGACATGGCTATTAATGCTGCAATGAAAAGAATGGGCATTGACGCAACGCAGGAGATCACCGGCCACGGTTGGCGGGCGGTCGGAAGGACAATTCTGGACGAGGTGCTAGGTGTCCGCCCTGACTTTATAGAGCACCAATTAGCACGCACTGTTCGCGATCCGTTGGGCAGGGCATACAATAGGACTGCCCATCTTCCCGAAAGGAAGAAAATGATGTAGGATTGGGCTGACTATCTGGAACGACTCAAGGCTGGTGGAAAAAATAATATTGTGCCGATCCGAGTTGCAGCATGATAAGCATCGCGCAGGATTAAATGTTCGAGAAGGGAATGTTGTAGGAATTTAAAATGCTGTCTGCTACGCACCTGAAGTCATGGTCTCTCTTCAAAAGAATATTGCCAGAAGCATGGGCTGTCGGTTCGCCAGCCACTTTGCGCAAAGGCACTTTCAGAGAAGCGATCTCGGTCTGGTAAAGAGAGAGGCTTTCCGGATAATCTCGCAAGGCTATCGATGCCCGCACGAAGAAAAAAGTCATCAAGGAATGAAATGATTTTACGACCCCTTCTGGATTTTTTTTTCGGGAGAGGGCGTAACGTTTTGTCAGTTCCGTCTACCTCGCCAGTCAGTCGGGCAATCCCACCGATTTCGCCAAGCCCACTGAAATATTGAGGTAGGTAGGCTTGTGTGGAAAACGTCAGCTATGTTGTAAAGCAAATAAGCAAAAGGTTAGGAAATGACACAAAAGGGACTGTCCTTAGCGATGGAGTGGCTTCGGCCTTTCGGTATAGGGTTAGCTTTTTTTTGGGTTACTATTTTGGCAATGATGCAATAGCAACATTTCATATTCTTGGCCCATCCGTGGTCATTATTATGTCAGGGACAGTGGCCTTTGAATCTCTGGTGTTGGGAGAAATAGCTTCTGATAAAATTGGCTATATGCCTAATCGGTCGTATCAAATTCAATCGGGCCTAGCCAATGCGGCTACTGCCCTCACAGCCGTGCTTGTTTATGTGCTAGATTGGGGAGTATATGCTGATGCGACCATCGTTGCAGCGATGTTGCTCTTTTTTGCCTTCTCGGCTGCAAATCATATGGTTACCGCCATCATGGGACGGAACATGCGACCGGTCAATTTATTGCGCCCTGCTATGGCATTGCTATTGATCTGCTTCCTGCTTCCCCCAATGATAAAGGCGTTGTCTCAGTAAAGCTTTCCCCCGCATTGCAGCTCAAGCAATTTCTGCGATCATCTCCACCGATTATACACGGGAGCTAGCAGGAACTGCCACGGCTATGTACGCTCGCTGGTGTCAGGAATTTTTTTCAAGTAAATGGTACTTCTTTTTTGTGTTGAGTTGTTTCTGTTAAACATTTTGATTTAACACGGATGAATCGCCAATTATTTCCAATGGGGACAAGATGGGCTGCAAGTTTGAGGTCCCCTAATGCTTATTTTCTGCTGGTGGCAGAAGGAAACAACCATGAATTATTGTCGCTATATCGTAAATAGAGTAGTTTTGACTTTACTTGTTATCGCAGCTTTCCATTCGACATGTTCAGCCGAAAATAAGATAAATAGGTATATTCCTGGGCCTGGCCCTGGAACTGGAGGGGTAACTGGCACTGGAGCTGGAGCTGGAGCTTTGGAATGTGGAAAGTATCTAGATGATCAACGGCGTTCAAAATCTCTTTCGCAATACGAACAATGGTCTTTGGGGTATATTTCAGGAAAGAATAGTGCCCTTGGTAAGAATTTGGGTGCGGGTATCAGTGTTGTTGCTATAAGAGCGCACGTGGACAACTATTGCAATATGCACACTCTTCATTTATATGCTAATGCAGTAGAGGATTTATATAAAGAATTGTCAAAAAAATAATCAGTGCCTTTCCCTTTCGAAACGGCCTGTTTTTGATCTTTCGTAACTCCAGTAGTTACAGGACACTGAACACCGTGGCAGGTAGTGGATGTTACAGCCAAGATTCACGTGCATAGTCTCAGAGTCACAATGCGGAATTGATACAACAAGGACTTGGTTTCGATGAAGTACCCATAGGATGACAAATTTGGCTAAGAAAAAACTGTCAAAGATGAATCTCGGTAAGTGTTCGTTTTCGATCCCACCAAATCCGCTAAGCCCACGGGAATTACAGAGGGAGGCCTGTGTGATTCTGTTTATCCTGCTCTTGGGAAATAATTCTGGTTATTTTATATGCTGTTGATATCATATGGCTAAATACCTTAGCGTTATCAAAACTTCCGAGGCACCTTAGAGGCACCTTATGAACAAATCAGAATTGATAGAAGCACTCGCTCAAGATCACGGTTTGCCTACCAAAACAGCCGCATCCATTGTGAACACGATTCTGGAGACAATGATCGAGACGCTGGTGAGACGCGATAATATCGAACTGCGCGGTTTCGGAAGCTTCACCGTGAGGGAATATGAGACGTATACGGGAAGAAATCCAAAGACTGGCGCTCCGATATTGGTAAAGCCTAAAAAATTACCTTTCTTTAAAGTCGGCAAGGAACTTCGCGAATCGATTGATGCAAATCGAGGGAAATGATTCCTTGTTTTCTAAGCACCAGATTCGATCATAACTCCAACGCCACACACAAGCATTATTTGAGTATTTATTGAAAGATATGACAAAGAAAGCCTTCGCGGCAAAGATGAACTTATACGATGAAAAATACGGAGAATTTGCGGTATTATTCTGTAAAACTCCACCCGAAGAATACAGTAATGTCATTGAATATCTCAATATGCTTCAGACGCTAGAAATCGATTTCCCAGGCATACTGTCTGAACCGATTGAAGAAGACAAGGAATCGGAGTTTAATGATTTTAGTTCTGGAATTGGACTATTGGAAAAGATGGACGACTATAAGGAATTGCTCAAGGTGTATGTGGACATTCCCGCTCCTCAGAGATCCGAGGCTTTGAGAATGCTGACAGCGGTCGATAAAATAATTGCCGAAAAGAAAATAGATCAAGTAAAATAACGTGTTATGCTATCTTCTAGATTCCCCTCTGGGAGAGGGTGTAACGCTTTTTCAGTACCCATCCCGCCAGTCAGTCAATTCCACCAAGCCCACCGAATTTCAGAGATAGGCATGTGCATTAGGTTCAAGTAACATATCCAGCAACTTCATGGGCACCACATTTTGGCCCGGTAAATGTGCCTGGAAAATACAATCATTTCAATTAGTTGTTGAATCGTAGCCTGGGTGGTAAATGAAGTGAGGTTACCGCCTTTCTAAGTCGAAGCTACCGCAGCCAATAAAGCCTGGCCATCAGTATTACCATGCACCCATTGTTTATTGGCCTGCCGCATTCCAGCCTGAATCTTTCCACGCTGTCAATCTTCTTTTCCCTCGGTCGGTTACCGAAATTGCCCGCCTTTGTAATAAGTGTCGGCGTTACGATAACTTGTCCTGCACACTCCGCATCTTGTCCGCCATGGTCTGGTCGCGATCTGTGCGGGTGCCTAGCTTGATGGTGGTGGTGATCCGGGGGGCTCCTATCTCGTGCACCCGCAGGTGACACTGTTTGACCGCGGCCATTACCGTATCCCAGTCGCCCTCGATATTGGTGCCGTAGGCATGCAGTTGCGATTTGAGTCCGGCGGTCTGCAAAATCCGGTGACACTCGGCCACGTAGGCGGAAACGCTCACGCCGACACCAAGCGGCACGATACACAGATCCATGATTACTTGCATTTGCTCCTCCTTGCTGTCGGGCAAGCCCGAACCTTGATAAAAAAGAATGTCCAACGGTCGAAAGCGGACGATCCGCTTGCAAGCAGGGGATTTCTTTTTCCCATTTGTTCTTTTTTCCACTATGCTACATAGAATCATTGAAGACAACCTGTAACTCCCTTGCCCAAGAGGTTGCCATGCGTATTCTCATTCTCGAAGACTCCAAGCCCACCCAGCACCTGTTGCAATCCCGCCTTGAAAAAGCGGGGCTTACGGTCGACACCGCCGATAACGGCCATCAGGGATTTCAGTTGGCGACCTCGAACGCCTACGATATTATTCTCAGCGACATTCATATGCCGCATTGGGACGGATTTAAGTTCATCGAGGCCATCCAAGTGATCAACCCGCATCTGCCGATCCTGATCATCACCTCCTCCCATGATGACCGGCATACTCTCGATCGTCTTGAACACTATCCCAATGTCATCGGCGTGCTTTCCAAACCTTTTGATTTTGAGGCCCTGTTCAAGCGGTTGGCCAGCATTCCCGCCCAGGCGCACACCAGCGTCAACAAGAAGGCGAAGATTGTCTGTACCATCGGTCCGGCCAGCAGCAGTCCGGAGATGCTGGGGAAAATGATTCTTGCCGGAATGGATGTGGCCCGGCTTAATTTTTCCCACGGCAGTTACGAGGCCCACGAAGCCACCTTGCTGGCCATTCGTGAGGCGGAAAAGACCTGGGAAAAACCCATTGCCGTACTCCAGGACCTGTGCGGGCCTAAAATCCGTACCGGCCTGATGGCAGACGGTGCCATTCGGCTCATGGCGGGCGAGGTCCTCATCATTCAGGCCGAACCGGTGGAAGGGAATGTGGACCGGATTTCGACCATCACCCCGGGGATCCTTGCAGATCTGCGGGTCGGCGATCCGGTGCTGCTCGACGACGGTTTGTTGGAATTGCGGGTGGTTAAGGAAGGACGGGAGGAAGTCCACTGCGAGGTGATTGTCGGCGGTACCCTGAAATCGAGCAAGGGGATCAATCTGCCTTCTACCGCGATCTCGCTGCCGAGCGTCACTGAAAAGGATTGGCGCGATCTCGACTGGGGCCTCAATCATTCGATCGATTATGTCGCCCTCTCGTTTGTGCGCACCGCAGAGGAAATCAAGACGATCAAGGACTATATCAAAGCCTCGGGCAAACGCAATCTTAAGGTAGTGGCCAAAATTGAAAAGCCGGAGGCGGTTCAGAATATCAAAGAGATCGTCGAAATTTCCGATGCGATTATGATTGCCCGCGGCGACATGGGGGTGGAATTACCGGCCGCAAGGGTGCCTCGCATCCAGGAACGGATTATCCAGTTGTGCTGGGAAATGAATACTCCGGTAATCACCGCCACCCAGATGCTCGACTCCATGACCGTCAACTCTCGGCCGACCCGGGCGGAAGTCACCGATGTCAGTATGGCGATCAAAGAGGGGACCGATGCGGTAATGCTCTCCCAGGAGACGGCCACCGGGGTCGATCCGGTCAACGTGGTGCGCACCATGGCCTCGATCATCTGCGAGGAGGAGCGGTATGCGCGCGGCGGTGCCGACCATTATCAGCAACTGATGGAGGATGCGGCCATCAATCCCGCTCTTTCCGCGGTCGCCAACCTCAGCACCAATACCGCCACCCTGCTGCTTGACCCGGACGGCACCCTCTATCCGACGCTCTCCAAGTGGAACCGCAAGGTGCCGATCCTGCTGGTCACCAAGTCGTTGCATGTCGCTCGCCACGCCGGTCTCTATAATAATATTTTCCCTTTGATCATCCGCGAGGAGTTGGGCCGTACCGAGATGGTGTTTCGTTCCCTCACCATGGCCAGGGAGTGGGGTTATATTCATACCGGCGAGATTGTGGCTGTGGTCGAGGGCGCGCGCCTGACCCGCAGCGGCATCCGCCAGATGGGGGCGGTGCAGGTGCTCCGCGTCGAAAAAGACTGAATCCGCAAAACCACTGGCTGGCAGAAGGCAGGCCGATTTACGACGAAATCGCCAATTGGCGGACCCGGTCCATGCTGGCCTGCAGATCGATGGTGCGCAGTTGCCGGTTATGGACCACCAGCGTCCCGTTGACGATGACCGTGCGGACATCGGCGGCGCCGGCGCTGTAAACCAGGAGACTCGGGTTGTGAAAGGGCTGGAGGTGGGGCTGCTGCAGATCGATGAGGATCAGATCGGCCGGACTGCCGGGTGCCAGCAGGCCGTGACCAAGGCCAAATCCCAGGGCTTCGGCGCCGCCGTTGGTGGCCATTTCCAGGATTCGGGCGGCGGGAACGGCCACCGGGTCGCAGGGCATAACTTTCTGGACCTTGGCGGCCAAATCCATTTCGCGGAACATATCCAGGCTGTTGTTGGAGGCCGCCCCATCGGTGCCCAGGCCGACCCGGATTTGCCGATTGAGCATAGCCAGGAGCGGGGCCCGGCCGGAGGCCAGTTTGAGATGGCTTTGCGGACAGATGACCACCCCCGCCTGCCGTTCTGCCAGGATGTCGAGGTCGTCATTATCCGCCCAGACACAGTGGACGCAGACCGTGTCCCGGTCAATCAGGCCGAGGGCCTCCAGGTGCCGGATCGGGGTGGCGGCCATCGGGTCGGCAATCTGGGCGATTTCATCTCGGGTTTCAGCTGCATGGATGAAAAAGGGGGCTTGGAAGTGGCGAGTCAGCTCCTTGGCCCGGCGCAGGGTCTGCGGAGAGCAGGTATAGGGCGAGTGGGCAAAGACTGCCGGGGTGATCAGCGGATCGCGACCTTGCCAGTGTTCAAGAAAGCGGTGCGCGGCCTCGATGTTCCTGGCCGGATCGGGCACGCCCGGCGCCGGAAAATCGATGACAGCCTGGGCGGCTACGCAACGGATGCCGGTATCGGCACAGGCGCGGGCCACCTCGTCCTCGAAAAAATAACCGTCGGCCACTGTGGTAATCCCCCCCAGCAGCATCTCGGCGACGGCCAGTTGGGCGCAGGCATAGACCATATCAGGATTAACCTGCCTGGCCTCGGCTGGAAAAATATGGTCCTGGAGCCAGGTGGCCAGGGCGAGGTCGTCGGCTAACCCTCGGAACATGGTCATGGGCGCATGGCAATGGCCGTTGACCAGGCCGGGCATGGCCAACTGTCCATGTCCGTCTATGCGTGTCCCGGTGGCGTCCGACGGGCATTCCGCCATCGGGCCAAGCCCGGCGATCCGACCAGCGTTGATCGCGATAAATCCGGAGGAGATCAGGGCTTCCTCGCCGGGGGCGGGAAGCAGGGTGCAGTCGGTTATCAGGATGTCGAATTTCATAACTGCTTGCACAAGGCGTTAGAGATAGTGTATCACAGGGAACCGGCCTGACCGGTGGAAACAGCGCAACTATACCCGAATTATCGGGGTAAGCAAGAGGGAGCCCGCGATATCCGCTCCAATTCCCCTGCCGTTGCCAATACCGAACTATTGAGGATCCCATGGGATTTCGTTGTGGAATCGTCGGACTGCCCAATGTGGGCAAGTCGACTATTTTTAATGCTTTGACCGCTGCCGCCATCGCCGCGGAAAACTACCCGTTCTGCACCATTGAGCCCAACGTCGGCATTGTGCCGGTCCCGGACGAGCGACTCGACCGGCTGGCCATCCTGGCGAAGACCAAAAGCAAAGTCTCCACCCAGATGGAGTTTGTCGACATTGCCGGTCTGGTGAAAGGTGCCAGCCAGGGCGAGGGGTTGGGCAACCAGTTTCTTGGCCACATCCGCCAGGTTGACGCCATCTTGCATGTGGTGCGCTGTTTTGAGGATGACAACATCGTCCATGTCGACGGCAGCGTTGACCCGTTGCGCGACCTGGAGGTGATCTCCATGGAATTGATCCTGGCCGACCTTGATACCGTGGAAAAGCGACTGGCCAAAACGCGCAACCAAGCCAAGTCAGGCGACAAGAAGTTCATGGCCGAGGCCGTCGTGCTCGAACAACTCCAGGGGGTACTCAACCAGGGCCAACCCGCCCGGACCCTGGCCGTCGAAAGTGATCAGCACGCAGAATTGCTCCGCGATCTCTGTCTGTTGACCTCCAAGCCGGTGCTCTATGTGGCTAATGTCAGTGAAGATGAGCTGGTTACGGGCAATAAATACGTCGATCTGCTGGCCAAGGCCGCAGCTGCGGAATCAGCCTCGATTGTTACCATTGCCGGGGCGATCGAACAGGAGTTGAGCCTGCTCAATGCCGAAGAACAACGGGAGTTTCTGGCGGACATGGGAATGGAGGAGCCAGGGCTGCACCGTTTGATCAAGGCGGGGTACGAATTGCTCGGACTTATCACCTATTTCACCGTGGGTGAGAAGGAGACCAGAGCCTGGACGATCAAGAAGGGGACCAAGGCACCAGGGGCGGCGGGCAAGATCCATTCAGATTTTGAGCGCGGTTTTATTCGGGCGGAGGTTATCGCCTATGATGATTATATTGCCTGCGGGACTGAATCGGTGGCCCGTGACAAGGGCTTGATGCGCTCCGAGGGTAAGGAATATGTGGTCCATGATGGGGATTGCATCCTTTTTCGTTTCAATGTGTGAGCTGCGCTCTCACTGGAGCCACCGCCTTCTAGTGACGGGCTGCGGCTTGACACGTCTGCGCAAGGATGGGACGACCGTATGACGCCTGTTGTCGGAAAAAAAATCTTTGTCGGCCAGTTGATTGCCGGGCAGCAACTCCATGATATTTTTCTTGTTTCGAGAAAAACTCTGGCCGAAACCAAGACGGGTAAACCCTACCTGGCCTTGGGGCTGATGGATAAAACCGGCGAGATCGAGGCCCGACTCTGGGAGAACGCCCACCAGTTCGCGGCTCAGGCCGAGGAGGGGAGCTTTGTGCTGGTGCAGGCCATCGCCAAACCCTTCCGCGACCAGTTGCAGCTGGGGATCAGCAGCCTCCAGCGGGTGGCAGAGGATACGGTGCAGTTGGGAGATTACATGCCAACCAGCGCCCGGCCGCCAGCTGAGATGGCGGCTGAGTTGGACGCCGTGATTGCAGGCATCGGCAATCCGGCGATCCAGGCCCTGATCCAGGCTATTTTTCAGGGTGAGACTCTGGCCCGGTTCCAGCGGGCGCCGGCGGCCAAGAAGATGCACCACGCCTATATCGGCGGCCTGATCGAGCATACCCTGTCCATCGTCGGCATGGCGGAAAAGACTGCGGCTCACTATCCGCTGCTTGATCGGGACCTGCTCATCGCCGGCGCGCTGCTCCATGATATCGCTAAGATCGAGGAATTCGATTTTGCCCGGCCACCCTTTGGCTACACCGATCGGGGCCGACTGGTCGGCCATCTGGTCCTGGGGGTAGAGATGGTTCGCAAGGCTGCGGAGAGCGTGGCTGAGCTCACCACGGATCAGGTCGATCAGTTGATGCATATTATCCTCAGTCACCACGGGCAGTTTGCCTATGGTTCACCGGTGTTGCCGATGACTCCCGAAGCCATCCTGCTCCATCATCTCGACGATATGGATGCCAAGATGAACTTTATGGAGGGGCTTCGCGCCAAAATGGCCGGTACCGGTCAGCAATGGTCCGACTATCAGCGCCATCTGGAGCGGTATCTTTACCTCCGGGCCGGCGGTAATGAAGACGAATCGGCAGATTCACGGGAGGAGGTGCAGGAGAGGGAAGCCCCCCCGCAGCCCGAACCGACTCCACCTTCGCGGTCCTCAAAAGTGGTTCCCCAGCGCCAACAGACCTTGTTTTGAGTCATGAGTTTTTCCGCGATACTCGGACAGACCAAAGCCCTTACCCTGCTGAGTCGGGCCGTGGGCAGCGGCCGCCTGGCCCATGCCTATCTCTTTACCGGGCCGGACGGGGTGGGCAAAACCACCGTGGCGCTCGATCTGGCGGCGGTCCTTCTCTGTCGCCGGCCGCAAGCACTCCTACCTTGCGGTTCCTGTCCCGGCTGCCTTAAATTTCAATCGAGTAATCACCCGGATTTTCTACGGATAGCGCCGGAGGGCGCGGCCATCAAGATCGACCAGATCCGCAATCTCAAAAAAGCGCTCAATTTTGCGCCGTTTGAGAGTGGCCAGCGGATCGTTCTACTGGAAGAGGTTCATACCATGCGGCGGGAGGCGGGCAACAGCCTGCTCAAAATATTGGAAGAGCCGCCCGCCAACAATCTACTTATTTTGGTCGGCAACGCGACCGGCGCGATGCTGGACACCATCGTCTCCCGGTGCCAGGTTATTCCTTTTTCGCCGCTGCCAATTCAGTTGGCGGCTGAGATCATCCGTGGCCGCAAGCCGGACCTGGATGCGGCTGGCAGCTTGGCACTGGCTGCCCTGGTGGACGGTTGCCCCGGTCAGGCCTTGGCCATTGAAGCCGATGGAATCCTCGTTCTGTACCACCGTTTGATCAGCGAAATGGTCGCTGACCGGGCTAGTCCGGCGGTGCGGGTCGAAAAAGCCCTGGCCCTGGCCGCTGAACTGGCGGAGAGCAAAGAGGGCATTGAACCATTGCTGGCCCTGCTCAGAATCTTTTTTAAAAACGTCCTGGCGGCGCGAACCTCGGTGAACTGCGCTCCCTTTGTTCCGGAGGTGATGCGGGCAAGAGAACGCTGGAATGTATCGCAGGTTTCTGCTAAGATAGCCGCTATTGATCTGGCGGAACAAGCACTTGCCAGAAATTGCAACCGTGGTCTGACCAGCGAAGTGCTTCTCCTGGATTTTTTTGACTACGGTACTCCTTCATCGTGAAACGACATGACAGATCTTCAGACCGGGCCACAACCCGCTGAACTTCCCCAAATCGGGGAAAGCTGCAGTGAGGAAGTGGTTCTTCATTATTATAAAATCCGCTTTCGCGACCAGGGACAGGAGTTCACCGCCAGCGCCCAGGCCGCCGATCTGGTCCGGGGCGATCAGGTCATGGTTCGGGCCGAGCAGGGGCCGGAACCGGCCATGGTGGTGGGCCGTTCCGCCGGAGCGGTGGGTACCGGGATCGAACGGCCGGTGAGCTACCGGATCCATCGCCGGGCCAGCGACGAAGAAAAAGAAAAATATACCCTTCTGCCCCAACTGGAAAAGGAGGCGTTTCGACTCTGCCGGCGACACATCGATTCTCTCCATCTGCCGATGCATCTGGTTCGGGTTGAACGGTTTTTCAACGGCTCCAAAATCATCTTTTATTTTACCGCCGAAAGCCGGGTTGATTTCAGGGAACTGGTCAAGGTACTGGTCCAGGAATTCCGTACCCGGGTGGAGATGCGTCAGATCGGTGTTCGTCATGAAACGCAGATGATCGGCGGACTCGGGGCCTGCGGCCGTGAGTTATGCTGCACATCTTTCTTGACTAAATTTGATTCGGTTTCGATCAAAATGGCCAAAACCCAGGACCTGCCGCTCAATCCAGCGAAAATTTCGGGATTGTGCAATCGTCTGCTTTGTTGCCTGACCTATGAGTACGAAGCCTACCGGGTCATGAAAAAAGGGATGCCGCGAGTGGGGCGTTCCATGCAGTTCGAGGGCAAGACCTACATGGTAACCCGGCAGGTTCCCTTGCTCGGCAAGGTGGTGGCGGTTGCTTCCGGGGGCGATGAGCGGTTGTTTACTGAGGAAGAATGGCGGGCGGCGGATCCGATGCCCAAAAGTTCCGGCCGGAAAGGATCGGGGAAGAAGTCCCGAACGTCCATCGATATTTGGGGGGTGCAGGACCTTGCCGAGGACGATTCGGACGAGACAGAGGTGGGCGAGTAATGCCCACTGGTAGCAGATCGACAAAAACACGCGCAGCTTCAACCTATTGAGTTTTACCTTATGACTACCTACGTCACCACGCCGATCTATTACGTCAATGCCATGCCCCACCTGGGTCATGCCTATACTACCATCGTCACCGATACCTATAGCCGGTATAAGCGTCTGTGCGGCGACGATGTCCGTTTTCAGACCGGGACCGACGAGCATGGCGAGAAAATCGCCGAAGCCGCTGCCAAGGCCGGAGAAACGCCCAGGCAATATGTCGACCGGATCGCCGCGACCTTCAAGGAAACCTGGCCGCTGTTAACCATTAGCCAAGACTATACCATCCGCACCACCGATCCTGACCATGTTCAGACCGTGCAGGATATTCTCCAACTGGTTCACGACCGGGGCGATATTTATTTCAGTGAATATTCGGGATTGTATTGCCAGGGCTGCGAGCGTTTCCTCACCGAGAAGGAACTGGTGGACGGCAAATGCCCTGATCATCAGGTCGAGCCGAAGGCGATCAGCGAGCAGAACTATTTTTTCCGGATGTCGAAATATCAGGACTGGCTGATTGATCACATCAAGACCCACCCCGAATTCATCACTCCGGAGCGCTACCGCAACGAGGTTCTGTCTTTTTTGAGCGAACCGCTCGAAGATCTTTGCATTTCCCGGCCGACAGCCCGCCTGACCTGGGGCATCCCGCTGCCTTTTGACAGCAATTTTGTCACCTATGTCTGGTTCGATGCCCTGATCAACTACCTCACCGGCATCGGCTATCCCGATGGGGCGGATTTTGAGAAATACTGGGCTGCGGCCGAGCACGTGATCGCCAAGGATATTCTCAAGCCCCACGCCATCTATTGGCCGACCATGCTCCAGGCCATGGGGTTGGCCCCCTACAAGCGGCTTCATGTCCACGGCTACTGGAACGTTGATGCCACCAAGATGTCCAAGTCGATCGGCAATGTGGTCAGGCCCAAGGAACTGGTCGATACCTACGGGGTCGATACGGTGCGTTATTTCGTCCTGCGGGAGATGAGTTTTGGTCTTGATTCCTCGTTTTCAGCCGATGCCATCCTTACCCGCCATAATGCCGACCTGGCCAATGACCTCGGTAATCTGTTTTCCCGCTCACTGACCATGATCGACAAGTACGCCCAGGGCCGGATTCCGGAGCGCGGCACTGTGGCCATGTTTACACCTGATGATCGTGAACTGATCAGCGCCATGGCCTCCATGGTTGCCCAGTACCGGGAATGCATGGATGATTTCAAATTCCATAAGGCCCTGCAGGCCATTTGGGAGGTCATCAGTCTGCTCAACCGCTATATTGTCTCCAATGCCCCCTGGGAATTGGCCAAGGACGCGCGCCATGAGGAGCGGTTGCGGATGGTGCTGTGCCATTTGGCCGAGGCCCTGTGGATGATCGCGCTGGTCCTCAAGCCGATCATGCCGGAGACTGCCGAGAAGATGGCGACCGCCCTGGGTATGAAGGATGCCTTTGCCGATACGGGTCTGGAAGCCGTGGGTCAGTGGGGTGAATTACCCAGCGGGCTTGGCATCGATAAGGGTGCCCAGTTGTTCCCGCGGGTGGAAAAAAGGGTGGAGGTCGCCTTGCCCGCGACCGGCAAGCAGCAAACGGCTAACAAATCCCAACCCGGCATGATTGAGGATGGGGTGCTCACCTTTGATCAGTTCAAAGCCGTCGAACTGCGGGTGGCGGAGATTGTGGCCGCCGAAAAGGTGGCGAAATCGGAGCGGCTGCTCAAATTGACCGTGAAGGCGCCGGAGGAACGGACTATTGTGGCCGGAATCGCCCTGCACTACAGTCCCGAGGCCTTGATCGGGCAGCGGGTGCTGATCGTCGCCAACCTGAAGCCCGCGAAACTCATGGGCATTCTGTCGCACGGCATGGTGTTGGCGGCCAAGGAACTCCAGGCGGACGGATCGGAAAAACTGGTGTTGGCCACGGTCGCCGGGTCTATTGCCAACGGCAGCCGGGTGGCGTGAGCAGGGACGACCGCCTGCCGCTTAAAGATTGCAACTCGCAGACGGGGTAAGCCGTCGCTGAACGGCCGAGACAGCCGTCTCTTATATTAACCATTTCAGGAAACCATTATGTTTATGCTTGGTAATTTCCTTCTGGCCATCGCCAAACTGATCAATTTTGTCCTCAGCGCCTATATCTGGGTGGTCATTGCTCGCGCGGTCATCACCTGGGTAAATGCCGATCCCTACAACCCCATTGTCCGTTTCCTCCATCAGGCTACCGATCCGCTCCTCTTGAGAATACGGCGGGTACTGCCGGCGATGGGCGGCCTGGACCTGAGCCCGATGGTGCTCATCCTGGTCATCGTCTTTCTCCAGAGTTTTCTGGTGCCGACTCTGCAGCAGATCGCCGTAAGCCTGCAGTAGCCGATCAGTCAGGTGCAACCGGCAACCGCTTGTTGATCAGGTAATGCCGTCCCGTGATGCAATTCCCTGTTTGCAGGTTTTGGCTGATGGCTCCCTGCTTCTGCGTCTGCGTGTCCAACCCCGGGCCTCAGCCAATGCGCTGGCAGGGTTGCAGGGTGACGCTCTAAAACTTCGTCTGACCACCCCGCCGGTTGACGGCAAAGCCAACAAGGCGGTAATTGCCTTCCTGGCCAAGTTGTTTCATCTCCCCAAATCCGCTCTGGTCATCAAAATCGGCCAGCAGAGTCGCAGCAAAACCGTGGCGATCACGGGGGCGGACGAGCAGTTGGTCAGGCGTTTGCTGACGACCCTTCTTACCCCCGAAACCGGATGATATGATGCGCACCGATCAGGCCCCGCGTTCGGGCAAGCCAGGAGGCAACTTCCTTCGACGCTTCATCCTGGTATTGGTCTTGACCCTGGTGGTGTTCGGGATCATCGGAGCGGTGGTGACCCTGCTGCCGCGAAACATGGAGCGGCAAGGCTTGGGACCGGGCAAGGTCCCCCAGGCGCATCAGATCGATCGAAAGAGTCTGCGCCAGGAGGGGCCGCGTCTCGGCTCCTGATGGCTGCCCATTCCTGCATGAATGTTCTGTAACAGGAGAAATTTATGGAAAAAATAGTACTGGCTAATTGGAAGGCAAATCTTTCGCCGGAAAAGGCAATGCAATGGTGCGAGGCCTTTGCCGCCGCCTATCAGCCTCGTAGCGGAGTCGAAGTGGTCTTGGCGGTCCCGGCGTTTTACCTTGAGCGCGTTTTTGAAAAGACCCGGAAGCTTGCCGGAGTTTCCCTGGCCGCCCAAGGGGTCTCCTCGTATCCGCAAGGGAGCTACACCGGATCGCTGCCGGCGGCATGGTTGCGAGGCATGGTGCAATATACCTTGATCGGTCACCAGGAACGGCGGCGTTATTTCCATGAAACCGTACAGGATGTGGCCCGGCAGGCCTATGAGTCGCTGGCAGAAGAACTTCAGCCCATCGTTTGTTTGAATCGGGAGTTGCTGGTGTCACAAACCGCCGCCATGGCGGTAGAGGAACTGGGTAAACTTCTCTGGGCCTACACTCCGGAAACCCCGGTGGCGCTGGAGATGGCCAGGGACCAGACGGAAATCACCGCCACGCTGGCCCAGATCGCCCGAAAAACCGACAACCGGCCGGTGCTGTACGGCGGCGGCGTGACCGTGGCCAACGGTCGGAGCATCTGGCAGATTCCCGGACTTGCCGGGATCATGTTGGGGCAGGGGTGCCTTGACGCCCGCGCCTTTGCCGACCTGATCAGTCATCTGTGATGGCGCTGCTTTAATTTGGGAAAACGCGCCATTCGGCGGCAGGTTTACATCGACAACAAGCGGCGGATGCGTTCTTCCATGGGCGGATGGGTTGAAAACAGACCGGCGATGGAGCCGCCTTTGAGGGGATTGACAATGTACATCTGCGCCGAAGCCGGGTTGACGTCCATCGGTCGCTGTTCATTATAATTCGAGAGCTTGTTGAGAGCACTTGCCAGCGATTTCGGATGGCCGCAAATTTTAGCGCCGGTGGCGTCGGCAATATATTCCCGGCTGCGGGAAATGGCCATCTGGATCAGCATTGCCGCCAATGGGGCGACCAGCATGGTCACCAGCATGACCAGAGGATTGCTGCCGCCTTCTTCATCACTGCGACTCCCGCCGAAAAGCATGCCCCATTGCGCCATGGTCGCCAGATAGGAAATCGCACCGGCCATGACCGCGGCAATCGAGCCGATAAGTATATCGCGGTTTTTGATATGGGCCAGCTCGTGGGCGATCACGCCTTCCAGTTCGTAACGATCAAGCACCTGGAGGATGCCGGTGGTCACTGCCACCGCCGCATGTTCGGGATTGCGTCCGGTGGCAAAGGCATTGGGGGTGGAATTGTCAACCACGTAGACCTTGGGCTTGGGGATGCCGGCCCGGGCCGCCAGTGAGGCAACCAAGGCGTGCAGGTCGGGCGCTTCCGCCGTGCCGACTTCGCGCGCCCGATTCATAGCCAGCGCCATCTTGTCCGAATTCCAGTAGGCAAAGAAATTAAGGCCAACGGCCAGGAGCAGGGCAATGGTCATGCC
>JAFLKR010000133.1 GCA_019163135.1 Desulfobulbaceae bacterium
CCAGGGCTCGGACCGGAAGATAGAAACCCAGGCTGGTGGGATGCCAGCGGCCGGTCCAGCCACTGCTGTCCCTTGTGCTGCTGGCAGCCGGGACAGTGACGGTTGCCGCAGGCGCGGTGCACCAGCTGGCGATGATCACAGTCCGGACAGCGGTGCACCACTGTGCCGAAGGCTTCGGTGCGGCAGGCGCAGATGTCGGCCATCACCTTGCGGTGTTGCGCGGGCATATCCTGGCCGAACCGGCGGAGGTATTCCGGTCCAAAGGTGCGGAAGATCTCGTTGATGCTGCTCATCGCAGATCCCCCATGAGTGCATCGCCCAACGCGCCCTGCACGGTGGCGATGGCCATGGGGGCGGTGGCATTTTTTGCGGTGTTGCGGCCGCGCCCCACGGCCGGAAAAAGCAGGGCCGGATGCCGGTGGGTGCGCCAATGGTTCCGCAGGATGTTCAACAGTCCGGCGGGCAGCGGCACAAGCCGATCCTTGTCCCCCTTGCCCCGATGGACATGGATCATCATCCGTTCGCTGTCGCTATCGGTGGTCTCAAGATGGAGCGCCTCCTGCAACCTGAGGCCGCAGGCGTAAACAGTGGAGAGGAAAGCGCGGTTGTGGCTGGTGCGCACTTGAGCAAGCCGCCGCCGCACCTCTTCCTGGGAAAGGACCGAGGGCAGCTTTTTCTCCCGCTGGGCACGCAGGTACTCGAAGGTGCCCCATTCGCGCCGTAGAACTCGGGTGAAAAAGAATTTCAGGCCGCTGTAGCAGATACGCATGGTGCCCGGTGCCCATCGGTTGACGTTTCTCCGATGGAGGAAATAGTCCTGCAGTTCCTCCTCCGTCACGAGATCGGGTGTTTTACCGGCATGTTCCACCAGCAGGCGGATGGCCCGCAGGTAGCATTGTTGCGATTTTTCGGCATATCCAGCGAGTTGCAGGGCTTTGAACGATCTTTCGTACCAGTCGGTCATGATGATTGCTCCTTTCCAAAAGGGTTGATGGATGGAAAGAAGCTGACCAGAAGGCCGACGGGTACGAAAGTTTTTATCGAGACAATGAGGGAATCGAGGAAAACGGCAGGCGTGAATGCGGGGGTGGCAGGATGGGCCTGCCGCGTAGCGGCTTACTTGAACCTCTGAGACTGTTCCACCCTGAGTAGTTAGCAATCTTTTTCGATCGAACCGGTTGTAGGCTCCTCGCCTGACCAGTCCAAGTTGTTACTTGAAATATTCCAGCACATATTTAAAGGCAGTGCCGAACATGATGCACACCAACATGCATTTGATCACTCTTGCAGGCACGAATTTCTGACAGCGAGCCCCCAGGTACATCCCGGCGATGCCGCCCAGCCCGAAGAGAATCCCCAGCAGCCAGTCCGGAGCAACCGATACCTGCGGATAGAACGGGGCCAGCACAGTATAAAAACCCACCCCGGCCACCGAGGTAACAAAGGTACCCATCAGGGCCGCCCCGGCCACGGTGTAGACCGGCAGGCCGAAAAAAGTCACCAAAAATGGGGCGATGATTGCACCGCCCCCGATGCCGTAAACCCCTCCCACAATCCCAACGATAAAACAGAGAATAAAGATGCCCGTGGTTGAAACATCGAAGGTCTCTCCCTGGAAGGTATAACCAAACCGTCGCAGGTTGCAGTGCGTGATTTTGACCGTAGCCGCCGGATTGCCGAAAGTGGCGCTTAACGGTCCCGCCAGCACCTTGCCGGAATCGCTTGGTGCACGGTTCTGGGCCTTGACCGCATTTTCTTTCAGCAGATCTCCCACCATTTTGATGCCGATGTAGAGGATCACTGCCGCCGCGAACAGTTTAAAATTGCGAGGATCACGCAACCCGTTGACCCGGACGAAGGCACCGATGAACACCCCCGGCAGGGTTCCGACTACCACCGCCCAGGTCAACGGCCAGACCATCCTTCCCTCCTTGCAATACCGGTACACCCCGGAAGGGATGGCCACGATATTATACAATTGATTGGTAGAACTCACCGAAGGACTGGTATAGCCGAGAAAGGACATCTGAAATGGAAGAAGAAGAAAAGCGCCAGAAATCCCACCCATGGAAGTGAAAAAGGAGATAAAAAAAGCGACCAATGGAGGAATCCAGAGTTCAACGGTGACGCCGGAGATAGGAAATAGCATTAGCGGCTCCTAATATCGTTCGGGGGGATGACATTGAAACACGATATGTTTATTTTTCGTGTCAACATACCCAAAGGAACGCTCGCCGTCAATGCCGAGATGTGCGTGTTCAAGGAATGGTTGTTCGTTGCAGAGGGACGTTGCGCATCAACCTACCGATGTAGCGCCGGGCTGCACGCCTGTCATTTCGACTGTAGGGGGAAATTTACACACTGTGGGAGGAAAACGGCCCGAGATCTCGCGCGGTCGAAAATAGAGGCCGTCGTGATAATCATTATGATGGCGTGGCATCCCGGCCACCTCGGCCGATGCGGCGTTTCCCACATTCCTCCAGCGCGGGTATGAAAGCAACATCTTTAAAATTTCCATCAAAATCGTTCGTTAAAGGGTTTCGCTATAATGCAGGTGGGCCAAAACTAAATTGAGCTCACCGTAGGAATAGTCATCGCCAAGGGCTATTTTCAACCCTTTGAGGGATGCTTGCGGCAACTCCTGGATTTTCTCTTCAATAGCGCACTGCCTGGCCTCGTCGACCAGACCGCTGAGGCCCAGTTCGCCATTTTTGATAAAATAGGCCAGATGCCCTTCGATGGTTTGCCGCACCATCCCCCGTGCCTCGACAATCTCATCGATTGACATCCCTTTTTGGTATAATTCCAAACTGATTTTTTTGCTGTCCTCCTTGCGGACCGCCCCCATTTTATTCGGCTCGACTGAGTTGGCGGCAGCGATTTCGGGCAAGGTTACTTCTTCGACCCCATGCTCCCGACGGTAATCGGCAACCAGGGTCACTAGTTCGTCGCCATATTTCTCGGCCAGGCGCTCGCCGATCCCTTTGATCTTTTTGAGGGCGGCCAGGGTATCGGGCAGATGGACCGCTATCTGCACCAAGGGCTTCTGGTGGAGAATATGGAACGCCGGCACGCCTTGGGCTTCGGCCTTTTTCATTCGCCAGTCCCGCAATTGCTGGAACAATACCGGATGACCGACATCCGCCTCGGAATAGAGAGGACCTGTGGCTTTGGTCGATTTTTTTTCGGTGGGGATAATAGCTGCCGCCGAGAGGGCGCGGAGATAACGCGACGGTGAAAAGCCGTCCGCGCAGCTCTGCACTGCGGCCAGTTTGACCGCTCCCTCTTCCCTGAGTTGCTTGAGAACGTCCAGGATCTTCTTGCGGACCTCCTTGTTGTCGGTCTCCACCTCCAAAGTTTCGAGGCCCGGCAAGAGGATGATTTGCAACTTATCGTTGAAATAGGCGGAGGCCTTGGCCAGCCGTTCGAGAATAGCAGGATCGCTGACAGGCGCGACGTTGTCGCTGAAGAGTCTCTGCAACTGCCGCTTGAAATTATCTCCGACCAGACAAATGACCTCCTGAGTTTGTTGACCAATCGCAAAGATATCGCCGCTGGCCTGGAGCGCGATCACGCTGGCGTTGCCGCGAAGCAGGCCAATCAAACGCCCGAGATAACGGCGCAACTGTTCAAAATCAAAACACTCCAGCAGCAACTGTTGCTGGTAACGAATTTTCGCTAGGGCCAATTTCTCCGGGGTCGGGGGATTGTTCTCGACCCCGGTTACGAAATGGAGGACAGTCGCGTCGGTTTTCACCGCCTGGGGGCTGAGGGGCGAGCTGAGCACCAACCCCTCGAAGGTGCGGCAGCGGCTCAAGGCCACATAGACCTGGCCAAAGGCAAAGGCGTCCTGGGCGTCGATAATGGCCTTGTCGAAGGTGAGGCCCTGGCTTTTATGAATAGTGATGGCCCATGCTGGTTTCAGGGGATACTGCTTGAAGGTGCCGATGATCTTCTGCGAGATTTCGGTGGTTTCGGGATCAACGGTATATTCGATATTTTCCCAGGTGACCGGTCCGACCTCAATCGTGCCCGTCTCTCCCGGACAGACGACCTCGACGGTATCATCAGAGATCCCGGTAATTTTACCGATTTTGCCGTTAAAATAGCGCTTTTCAGGACTCATGTCGTTACGGACGAACATCACCTGCGCCCCGACCTTCAGCTCCAGGCTGGCGGCGTTGGGGAAGATATGTTCCGGGAAATTGCCGTCAATCCGGGCCTCGAAACGGCGGCTCCTGGCCGACAAGGTTTTGAGCTTGGCCGCATTGATGGTATCCGCTCTCCGGTTGTGGGTGCAGAGGGTAATATACCCCTCGTTCTCCTGCGGCGAAAAATCTGGAAGATAGCGGACGTTGATCCGTGCCAGGGTAGCCTGGTCGAGCTGATTGGTGCGAACCCGATTGAGGAGGTCGATGAAATTGCTATCCGCCTGGCGATAGATATGCTGCAACTCGATGGGGACCAGCTCGATTCGGCGCAGGGCCTGACTGCTGAAAAAGTAGGGGGAATCGTAAAAACCCCGAAGCAACTGCCATTCCGCTTCTTTAACCACCGGTGACAACTGATGCAGATCGCCGATCATCAGGAGTTGCACCCCGCCAAAAGGCAGCTCGCAACGTCGATAGCGCCGGAGCACACTGTCGACCCCATCGAGCATATCGGCCCGGACCATACTGATTTCATCGATCACCAGGAGATCGAGACTTCTGATAATGTTCTTCTTTTCCTTGCTAAACCGATGCTGGGCGGTGTGGGCCTCGCTACCGGGAAGGAAAGGACCGAAGGGTAACTGGAAGAAGGAATGCAGGGTCACCCCGCCGGCATTGATTGCCGCAACCCCGGTTGGCGCGGTGACCACCAGCCGTTTATGGGTCTGTTTTTTAATCGCATGGAGGAAGGTGGTCTTGCCGGTGCCGGCCTTGCCGGTGAGAAAAACCGAACAGTTGGTCTGCTCGACAAAGGCTTCAGCCAACTGCAGCTCGGGATTGGGAGTGCTCATAGGGGCATTCTGGGGACAATAGGAAATGTTTGAGTACGAAGAACCGGAGGTCCAAAAACAAGGGTGAACAAGTGTCTGGCGGCTTGGCCACCTGATTTATTGCAGGACTTAGCCAGGTCAGGGGATAAACGACAGATCCGTTTCCCCACCTGACCTGAATTTTTCAATCCAGAGCGCAAACAACGGCTAGGTTTCTGACCGGATTTTGCGATTAGAAATTAGATGCTTAGGCAAACACCTTGAAGCGGCGAGCCGACTTGGTCCCAAAAATCTGGGGCGATTGCGGCAAGCGGGTGGAGGGCAGATAGGCCCGAATTTTATTGAACCAGGCCTCGTACGTGGCCGGTGGCTTGGCATCGCGCAGGGCCTTGAGCGCATAGAAGGTAAAGGCGCCGTTGGGCCGGCCGTTAAAGCTGGTGTCCCAGCTGTACTCCGTGTCCTGGCAGCCGGCCAGAAGCAAATCGCCACCGGCGCGGGTGAAACCAGCGCGTGGCGCCACCGTACGCAGTTGGGCCGGAGGCAGCTGATCCTTGGGCATCCAGGCCTCAGGCGGCATGAAGCGAATCTTAGGCATTCCGGGATCGAGCTCCTCATCCAGGCCACGCGTCACCGAGCCGGAATGACAACTGTCGGAGATCAGGACGATGCGCACTCCGGCGACACGGCGCGAAAACAGGGCGTGGATATCGTCATCGAGCAGCGCTCCCTTGGTCGACAGGTCGTAGGGGCAAAGAGCCTCGTCGCGACCGTCGGGCTCATCGCCGTTGCGATCCGGAACCCAGGTGCCGTGACCGGAGTAGGTAAGGATTAAGGTGTCGCCTTTCACCGCTCCTTGGATAATGCCGCCGATCGCTGCAACCATGGCAGCACGAGTCGCCATCGCATCGAGCAAGATACTGACGGTAAAACCACGTCCTTTCAACTCACTTGCCCAGTCGTTGGCGTCGTTGACGCAACCCGACAGATCATTGCCCGTACCCGGATAATCATTAATACCGATGCAAAGTGCCTTGGTGGTCATGGTGTCCTCCTTGGTTTCAGGGAAAAACAATTGGCTGGTTGCGTGCCGTCAAGCCGCGCCCTTGCCGGACAATCCGTTTTAAAACAGTCGCATCTGAATAAATTCTTATAGATGAAAGGGAGATACGTCAAGGGTATTTCATCAACCCTTAAAACCTGTTTGCAACTTGCGAGCAGTAACAAGCGCGTTCCGGTGAGCGTTGCCCTCAACTCGGCACCTTTATTTCACAAGACACCACCATGCCCCAAAAAAGCCGCCCCTTCCTCAATTGTCTGAAGAAGAGGCGGATAGGGTACGGTGAGGATGATGCCTGTAACTAAAAGGGAGAGTCCCGCTTGATGGGGAGCTGTGCGTCACCTGGGGCAGTGGTTATCGGCTACGGCTTGATCAAAGATTCACCATGGTATCTGTTTACAGGCAACGGTACGGTTTCCGGTTGTGGCGACTGGCACGCCGGATTGGCGATTATCTCCAGCACCCCTTCCCGTATCAGTCGCTGCTGCGCCCCCAAACCGGTTGGATCACGCTTTGCCAACCAGATCAGGTTATCGCGGAGCACGGCTTGCGCCTGGACGAACTCGCTCAATTGATCAAGGGTCCGAAATAAATTCCAAGCACTGATACTGGTGTCGGCATGCTGCTCGCCCTGGACACGACAACGGGCCTCCAGTACCTGCTCCTCAAGGATGCGGGCACCGGCAAAATCGCCTTGATTCCAGAGTGTCCCGGCCAGATTCCCCATGCTGGTGAGGGTGTTCGGGTGATCTACCCCTAATGCCCGACGGCTGGTTTCCAGCACTTGCTCCTGCAACGCGCAGGCACGAGTAAAATCCCCCTGATCTCTAAACGTTTCTGACAGATTGTTCATGCTGATCAGGGTGGCGGAATGGTCTCCACCTAGTATTAAGCGACGAGACTCCACCACTTTTTCTTGCAAAATTCGGGCCCCGGAAAAATCGCCTTGATGCCTGAGCGTTTCGGCCAAATTATTCATGCTATTGAGCGTGGCCGAGTGGGTTTCGCCCAACAATTCTTTACAGCCCTGATACTCGATATCCCACCAGAACTGAGCAGCCTGATACCGACCGGGTGCCCATTCATGCCACCCCAGCCAACCAGCCAAATTGAGACTGTCGCAGTTGTCAGCCTCTCCAGCCAGCATCTGCACATGAGGTAGGTAGAGCGTCAGCGTACGGTGCTGGCGTATATCGTCGGCACCCTCCATCCGTTCAGCCAGCACGGTCATGGCGGCGGCACGTAAGTGGCTTTGTCGCTCTTGATTGATATCATGATACCGCAGCGTATGACAAACCAAAGAATGAACTCGATAGGCGGTCATATCTGAGGTTTCTTCGGCCAGAGATTGACACAGGATTTGTTGCAACCCGAGAACGGCACGATTCTCCCCCTCCTGTGGCCCGAGGCCGTCGCCAAAGGCCAGGGTGGCTGTCAACAACTCCACCGGAATGGGGGCCGCAGCCAATTGCGTCGCCAGACGCAGAGCATCCCGCCCTCGTCCATCCAGTTGCTGAATGCTGGTCAACAATGTGGCGGCGATATACGGGTTATACCCGTGGTGGGGCAGGTCTTCCTCGAATTGAGCCGCCAGACCTAAGGCCTCCACGCAGGGCCAGTCCAGACTTTGACAAAAATGGTTATAACCGTGACGACGACAAACAGTGCGGGCCACGTCCAGAGCCAACGCATGGCCATCCAGGTAATCGAGAATCTTATCAATCGCCTCAGCTTCGTCCAAACCGGGTGGATGTTCGAAGGTAAGCAGGCTCCGGGCTTCATCCCACGCCAATTCAGCTAGATCTATGCACTTGCCTATGCAGTCTATCCTTTGAGAACGGGTTGTAATTAAGGTCTGTCCACGGCCTGAGGGCGCCATCCATCCTTCCAATTCACTCCCCTCACAGGCCGCCAGATCATCAACAATCCAGAGATAGGGCTCGGTCAGCAGGCGACCGATATCGGCACGTAGGTCCTGATCACTCTTGTCGCGAACCCTTAAGCCCATTTGCCGTGCAAAACCAGCCAATTGACTCGAATAGGCGTGCCGGCGGCGAATGCTCAGCGCTTCTGCCGATTCGGCCAAGTCTTCGCGACTTCCCAACCCGTTAAACCAGAAAATACCACCGGGCCACCTGGAGCCAAAGCGCAGCGCATACTCTTCAACCAGAATCGATTTACCGACACCGCTGCCGCCGCGTACCTGAACCATTCCACTGCTAAAGCGCAGAGAAGACAAGTTGGTGGAGAGGGAGGTATGGATGTCCCAGAGGTCGGAAGCCCGACCGACAAAACGATTAGAGCCGCAACCGTGATAGTTGCCGTACCAACGCGGTTTAACCTGGGGACGCAGGTCTCCGAAGGTCCCCTCGATAGGACGAATGGCTTCGCCAATACGTCGGGCCAGTTCGATGTAATCCCCTTCAAAACAGAGGTAGAGCAGGTCACCCAACTGGTGCGGCTGATAGGGGGCAAGACTGGCCTCCGGATTTATGACCAGCAATCGTTTGACCGGTGCCGTCTTCGCTTCAACGGCGATTAAACCTGCAGTGAGTTCCCATTGGCAGACCCGGGACTGAGAATAATCCATGGAAAACCAAGCTAACAAAGCCTTGGATTTGGACAACCCCCGGTCGATGCTCGCCTGGATTGCTTCCGCGCCCTCGACTTCGTAATGGTCAATCCAGATGCTGAGACCTTCCGCACGGAGAGCCGCGACCAGGGCATCGACACCAACACAATCAGTATGGTGATAACTGATATAAAGATCATAGCTCTGATTCATAAGCATTTCCTCAATCCGGATAGTTTGGATGTACATCCCCCCGAAACTTTGGCTCTGGTCCAGCAAACGGCCTTGGCGTTCGACCGCCCTGCCCTCCCATAATGTCCAATAATTATGGGAAGCGAAAACGTCATTGTGCAGTTCATCGCCTTGCAGGTCATGCTATTCTCCTTGATTTCCGGAAGATAAGGCAGGCAAACGGATGGCGATAACGAATCGTCTTTGCAGCACATTTATTTCTCATGTTCTGTTGTGATTTAATGGGGTTCTATCCAAAGCCCAGTAGTTACGTTGCGAACAACCCACTTGATTACGCAACGCTCCAAACAAATTTATGGTCGGTAATAAGGCTGGCAAGCAAGCGGGTTGAAAACTCGCTGGCATCAACAGTCACACTGCAGAGGCTCTTCGTCGGAAGGTACGAAGCCTGCTTCAATTTTTTCATACCGACGGCAGGCGCACTTCCCGTAATATTTTCATAATCATCGCGCCCTGGTCCTTGCCATGACTGAAACTTTTCAATTACCGTGCCAAAAATAATTTTCTGAAAAACTTCAGTATATCAAAATGTTAGCTATAAGGTCCCGAACAAATCATTCTCAACTTGAAACATCCAGTCTCACATTAAGACCTAGAACGTATATTTAGCCGATGTAACCGTTCAAGTTAGTTCATCAGTAACCGTAACCCGTAACGAATCGTCCTTTTGCACCGGCAATCCTCTCCCCATAAAATAAGGAACGACGGTATATATTTATCTTTCGGCTAGTTAACAGATATTTTCGGCAAAGTAGGTGTAGATACTGCCCTGTTCTTCAACAGCCCCCCAGGTTGGAATCTTTCAGCTATAATAGTTCTGTCCCCTTTTTATATGCGGTGAGAGGCAACTCGGTTGCCCTTATAGAAACACTCAACGATCGTCTCGGTGTAACGGAGCTCCACCTGCTCTTTCACCAACCGATGGGGGGCACTGTAGAAATGCCCTTCCAGTTCAACGTGTCACTGTCACCACCGAATGGGTGCGTAGCCTCGGCTGCCTTGAACCGCCCCCTGCCGTGGAGAAGCCCTTCACAGCTCAAATCGCCGCCTTTGCTCGGTATTTGCGCGAGGAGCGAGGGCTATCCCCCGTCACTATTGCGACACGTTATGAACACCTGGCCTGGTTTTTTGAAAGCCTGCATCCGCATCGGGACGCGTTGCACACCTAGCCCTTAAAATATTGGGCAGAGTCATGACCTCGGGATATTGATGATGCCACGAAAGATGGGGAAGGAATGCATTCAAGATAATTTTTCGAGACCACATCGGGCCAAGCTGTGGTGTCAGGGAAAAATATTGGTGATCTCCTTGCGATTCCAACTTTCACCCAGAGCGGTCAGGCGGAATATAGTATTGACGGGCAACAGACCTATTTGCTATAGCTTACTGCCAATCGCCATGCCTGTTTTCCCTCAGGATGGCCAGAGCAGCAAACAGTACGGCTAAGGTTACGCAGGGGAACCCTATTGCGGGAACCACGCTGATGGACGCCGCACGGGTGTTCCCAAAATCGGAAAAGCAGATGTTTGAACCATCATCCGGAAAACGTGACCACCGGTTGCTCTGTGCACGACAGGCTGGGCGAACAAAGATCATCCTAATAGAGGTCCAGGATATCCCATGAGAGGAATCTACGCTGGAAGTTACGACCCGCCGACCAACGGCCATCTGTGGATGATCGAACAAGGTGCCAGGCTGTTCTCAAAATTTTTCATCGCGGTCGGACAGAATTCCCAGAAAGAGTACACCTTCAGCCTGGAGGAACGTCTGGAAATGCTACGGGAGATGTGCGCCAGATTCAACAATGTCGAAGTGGTCCATTTTGAAAATAAATTTCTGGTGAAATACGCCGAAACCATCGGTGTTGACTACATTCTTCGCGGCATCAGGAATGAGAAGGACTACACCTACGAACGGAGCATGCGGTACGTCAACAGCAACATGAACGAGACTATTCAAACCCTGTTCATGATGTCGCCTCGGTATCTGGTGGAAGTCAGTTCCAGCATGGTCAAGGGGTTGGTCGGTTCAGATGGGTGGGAACAGATTGTCAGCGAGTATGTTCCGGAATCGGTTCATAGCAAAATATTAAATAAATTCAAGGATATAAACCCGCATCGCTCCAACAGAAGAACACCTGAGACACGCTGAAAGCAAACGACACCCCCTCTTTTCCTATTCGCTGTCTTTTCCTTTCCATGCAGATTAGGCTGTTCAGCAACTTGCCGCCGACGGCCTGATTACCGCCCTTGTGCACGGCGATGTTCCTCAGTATCGACTCGCAACTCATCAAAGATCAAATCCCTTATATTGGTAAATTAAGCGCTTATAGGTTATCCATACCCTTGGCCGCACGAGTTAAAAGGAGTCGTACATTCCGTGGGGAACAAAGTGCTGCCAGGAAGGGTCGGTTCGCCATCAGGGTTTACGGAAGATGAATCGATGCACGGCATGACAGGCATAGCAACGGGCTGTAAGATCATCGGCTACAACAACATCAATTAATAAAATTAGAGCGAATTATGGAATGGTTGTGGGATATTAGCATCTGGAGTTCACTGCTGACGCTGACCGTGCTGGAAATTGTTCTCGGCATAGACAATATCGTTTTCCTGACCCTGCTGGTCGGGAAAGTGCCGGCCAAAAAACGCCCGTTCGCCCGTCAGTTCGGCCTGCTTGCAGCCATGGGCACCCGCATTCTCCTGCTGATGTCGGTGGCCTGGCTCGCAAAATTGGTCGCACCGTTGTTTGAGGTCATGGGGCACCCGGTTTCCGGACGTGATCTGGTCCTACTGTTCGGCGGCCTGTTCCTGATCTATAAAGCAGTGACCGAGATCCACGGCAGCCTGGAAGGCGGTGAAGAAATTCAAGGCCCCAAGCATATGGCCTCGGCGCTGCCACTGGTTATCGCCCAGATCGCCATAATCGACATCATTTTTTCCTTGGATTCGGTAATCACCGCCGTGGGGCTTGCCGACCATCTCTGGGTGATGGTGACCGCCATTGTCATCGCCATCGGCGTCATGATGGTGGCGGCCCGCTCGATCGGTGATTTCGTCGAAAAGCACCCGACCGTCAAGATGCTGGCCCTGGCCTTTCTCGTCCTGGTGGGCGTGGCCCTGGTGGCCGAAGGAACCGGTCATGAAATGCCCAAAGGGTACCTCTATTTCGCCATGGCCTTTTCCTTTCTGGTGGAGATGCTCAATCTCCGTCTGCGCCGCAAGACCGCCCCGGTACACCTCCACCAGATTTACGATGAAATCGCCCAGGAAAAGACCAGCCCTGGCGACAATGAGCGGTTGCAATAACTGCAAAATTTAATGGCCTTGACAAGACGAGCTAATCAATGCGCAAAAGGCAGGATTCCTCCAGATACCCCGCCCATGGTCGATGGTGTTTAATATGTGCCATGGTTTTCCCCCGCCCTTTTCGCTCCGCATCTTCTTGTGCTGCACCCGCTGCCGGGCAAGAATTCGGCTCTCTGTCCACCGTTTTATCAGCAATGCGGTCAACCCCGGTGGACAAGCGGGGAGAAATATGCAACTGACGCCGGTATCCCCTGCGCACCCGCTAAAAGTGTTCGCGTAGTCGTGACCGGCCAGGTCACCGCCCACCCTTGAAAAAGACCAACATCCGCCGAAAGCAAAGTATTCACAAGACAACGTTGACCTGTAAGAGAGTTCAGCTTATCTTGGTCAAGTTACAAACCGTATTTGGAGAGGAATAAGAGGGTAGGAAAAATGGATATTAAAGGATTGCGTAAAGAGTATAACAGTCCGGTACTCAGCCGGGAGATGCTTGCCCCCGACCCATTCCGCCAGTTCGAGCAATGGTTCAACGATGCCTGTCATGCAAACCTGCCCGAACCCAATGCCATGAGCCTGGCCACGGTGGGGGCAGATGGCCAACCGACCCTGCGAACCGTACTGCTGAAGCTGTTTGATCACAACGGCTTTGTCTTTTTCACCAATTATAGCAGCCGCAAGGCGCAACAAATCGCCGGAAACCAACAGGTGTCCCTGCTCTTTCCCTGGATCAAACTGGCGCGCCAAGTGGCCATCACCGGCATTGCTGAAAAAATCAGTGCAGCTGAATCGGCCCGCTATTTTGCCAGTCGGCCGCGCGATAGCCAGTTGGGCGCCTGGATCTCACAGCAAAGCTCGGTGCTTTCCTCCAGGCAGCTGTTGATGATGGAACTGGATAAAATTAAAGCTAAATTTCTTAAAGGGGAAATCCCCCTGCCCGACTTCTGGGGCGGATACCGGGTGCGGCCTGTCAGTATCGAATTCTGGCAGGGCCAGACCAGCCGCCTTCATGATCGTTTTCTGTATTCTCATCAAATTGACGGCAGTTGGACGATTGAACGGCTGGCACCCTGACCTGCGAAGCCCTATACCCGACCGCTTCCTTCGTCCACCTCTACATTCCTCCTCCTTGACCTGACCATGCGAATAACCTTCTTTTGTTCAATCCTTCTGGCCTTTGCTCTCACCGTGTTTGCCGAGGAACAGTCCGTTGCCCCCGAGCAGACGCCGCCCCCTCTGTTAACAGCGCCGGTACTATCCGCACCGGCTGATAACAAACCGGAGGGAATTCTTCCTTTGCCCATAGCAGCGCAGTCCGAATCAACCCAACCTGCCCCGCTGCTGCCTAAAGAAGCATCAACAGATGCCACCCCCCTCCCCTCGCCAACAACCGAGGCCCCGGAGGCGAAGAGTGTAGCCCCCGCCCAGACCGTCACACCGAAAAAAATTACCAACGGGACCAAAACCGCCCTGCGGGGACGAAAGAGCCCCTCCAAAAAATCGGTCGGCTTGCTGAACAATGTCCCGCCACTACTCGCTCCTGCTTCCGCAGAACCGGCGCAACCAGCCTTCCCCTGGCAAGGCATCCTCCTTCGACAACCGCCCCTTCGCCAGATCCTCACCACCCCGCCGCTGCTCGCCGGAATCCGCAACACTTCGCGCTCAACGATGGAAACAGGTGATGAGCAGGAACTTCAGATCAAGATCCAATCCGTTCTCACCAAAAATTTAGCCGAACAGCTCAACGGCACAGAAAAAGCAATCGAATCCCTCGAGATGCTGGCGTCCCTGGTGGATCTGCAGAAAACCATCAAACAGCAGATATCGGTCCTCAATAAAAAACTCAAAACCAGCACCTCGGAAGCTGAAAAACAAGGTCTGCAAGAAGAGTTGACCAAACTGGACAAGCAGCTTTCCGAGACCGGAGCCGATTTCGAGCGGATCGCCACCGGGGTGGAATCCGACGTCTTTGCCGAGAAAAAACAGGAAACTTTCAGCTGGAAAGATGAACTGGCCACCCTGCTGGAGCCGAGCATTAAGGAACTCAAGCAACTCACCGCCCGTGCCCGGCTGAAAACCCAACTTAAAGACACCATTGCCGATTACAATACCCAAGCCGCCACCGCCCACCAGGCGGTGGAAAACCTCAACAAACTGATCGCTGAGTCCAAAGATCCCAAGATTAAGGCCTACATGGGGGAATTACTGCCCGCTTGGCTACATGTGGAGAAGCGCATTCGCAGCAAACTGGAACTGGCCCAGTTGGAACTGGGCAAACTGGAAAATAAGGATACCTCGCTGATTAAAAGTTCAGGCAACTCCATACGGGAGTTTTTCCGCACCCGTGGCCTGTACCTGCTAATCGCTTTCCTGGCCTTTGTTGCCATCCTCCTGGCGTTCAAACTGCTTTCCCGCCTGATCCTCTATCTGCTCCCCGGCTCAAAAAAGGAACAGCGTCCTTTGCATGTTCGCATCCTCGATATCTTCTTTCAGATCTTTTCGGTCGCTTCGGCTATCTGCGGCTTGATCTTCGTGCTGTATAGCGCCGAGGACTGGTTTCTGCTCAGCATGACCATTATCATCTTCCTGGGGCTCATCTGGACGGTACGTCAGGCCCTGCCCAAGATGTGGCAGCAGGTCCGACTGGTGCTCAACATGGGTTCAATCCGCGAGGGCGAGCGGGTCATATATAATGGCGTGCCCTGGAAGGTGGAGTCGCTCAACGTCTTTTGCAAGCTGTATAACCCGGCCCTGGCCATGCATGTTCGCATTCCGATCGAGAACATGATCGGTCTCATTTCCCGGCCGTACCATGTGGAAGAGCCCTGGTTTCCGTGCAAAAAAGGTGACTGGGTGGCGATTGACGGCAAACCCTTTGCCAAGGTTGCCAGCCTTTCTCTTGAACAGGTCGAGGTGGTCGAACTCGGCGGTCGGCGAACCATCTACCAGACCGGAGATTTCCTCGGTAAGTCACCGGCCAACCTCTCGCGCAATTTCAGCATCCGGGTACCCTTCGGGCTCTCCTATGACCTCCAGGCCGTGATCACCACCACCGTCCCCGAAACCTTGAAGACCTTTCTCCAGGAAAAGTTGAAGGAAAACGGTCACGGTGAGGACTGCCTGAGTCTGAATGTCGACTTCCTCCAAGCCGGAGCCTCGTCGCTGGACCTGGTCGTCCTGGCGGATTTCAAAGGTGAACAGGCCGCCGCCTATCGACGACTGGAACGAGCTTTGGGCAAATGGTGTGTCGATTGCTGCAATGCCAACAACTGGGATATACCCTTCCCGCAGATGACCGTGCACCTGCCTTCCGTGACCCGCCCCTGATATTTTCCTCTGGATAGAAAACTGACACCATGCCAAACAACCAGATTCTGCAGCTTCTGAAAGACATCGTCGGGGCTGATAATGTCTCAAGCAGCATCGCCGACCGGCTCACCCACTCTTTTGATGCCACTCAGCAGCAGTTTCTGCCGGATATCGTGGTTCATGCAGGCACCGCCGACGAGGTCAGCCGAATCGTCCGCCTGGCCAATACCGAGCGGATTCCCATCCTGCCCCGGGGCGCGGGCAGCGGCTTCACCGGCGGCAGCCTGCCGATCAAAGGCGGCATTGTGCTGGTGCTTACCCGAATGAACCATATCCTGGAGATCGACACCGAAAATCTGATCGCCATCGTCGAACCAGGCGTGGTCACCGGACGATTGCAGCAGGCAGTGGAAAAACTCGGCCTCTTTTATCCGCCCGATCCCGCCTCCAAAGATTTCAGCACGCTGGGCGGCAATATCGCCGAATGCGCCGGTGGCCCGCGCTGTGTTAAATACGGCGTCACTCGAGATTACGTCTTAGGCCTCGACGTCGTAACCCCGGCAGGCGATCTTATCCACACCGGCGGGCGGACCATGAAAAACGTCGTCGGCTATGACCTGACCCGGCTCTTTGTCGGCTCGGAAGGAACGTTGGGCATCGTCACCCGAATCATCCTCCGCTTACTGCCTAAGCCCGAAGCCTGCAAGACCATGCTGGTGGCATTTGCGACCATCGACGGGGCCGCCCAGGCGGTTTCAGCTATCATCCGCGGCAAGATCATCCCCACTACCCTGGAATTCATGGATGGGTCTGCCATCGACTGCGTCCGCAAAGCCATGCCGCTTGATCTGCCGCTGGGTTGCCGGGCGGTGCTGATCATCGAGGTGGATGGCGACCGCGAAGCCCTCGACGGGCAGGCCCGGAAAATCCTGGAAATAATCCGGCCCCTGGGAGTCCTGGAAAGCCGGATAGCCGAAACGCCTGAAGAATCGGAGGCGATCTGGAAGGTCCGGCGCAGCATCAGCCCCAGCCTGCGCCGGCTCAACCCCGATAAATTCAACGAAGATATCGTTGTGCCGCGATCCAAGGTGCCAGACATGATCCGCGCCCTGGAAGCGATTTCAACCCGGTACAGCGTCCCCATTGTCAACTTTGGCCATGCCGGCGATGGCAATATCCATGTCAACGTCATGGTGAATCTGGCGGAAAGCGGTATGGAGAATAAAGTTCAACAGGCATTGAACGATATTTTCCGCACTACGGTGGCACTAGGCGGCTCGGTCAGTGGCGAGCACGGCATCGGCACGGCCAAGGCCTCTTTTATCGGCATGGAACTGAACCCGGCGACCATGGCGACCATGCAGGCAATCAAGAAGGCCCTGGACCCCAACAACATCATGAATCCGGGCAAGATTTTCCCGGAGGCAGTCTCTGAAACCAGTCCCTCCAGCCAACCTTCATAGACGTCATGGCTATACAAAAAACACTGGAAGAATATGGGGCGCAATTGGCCCAGTGCGTCCGTTGCGGCGCCTGCCAGGCTCATTGCCCAGTCTACTTGGAAACCGGCAGCGAGGGCTCGGTGGCTCGCGGCAAGATCGTCCTGGCCGCTTCCGTACTTGCCGGCGACATCGATTTAGATGAGCGGTTGCAGGAAGAGATCAGCCTCTGCCTGATGTGCGGCTCCTGCGTGACCAAATGTCCCAACCAGGTGCCGACCGATGCCATCGTCGCCGCGCTCCGGCGTCGGATCACTGCGGACCAGGGGTTGTCGCCCATCGGCAAAGGCGTAGCCGCCCTTACCGGCAGCCCAACCTTGCTCAAGGGAGTGCTCCGGGGGGCGGGTCTCCTTTCCCCTCTGCTCTTTAAAAAAATACCGGCGACCAGCGGCCTGCAACTGCGTTTTTCCCCGGACAACCTCAAAGAGCGTACCCTCCCGCCCATTCCGGACCATCATCTTTTTGCCCGTTTGCCGGAATTTCTGGAGGGACAGCCTGACAAACCGGTGATCGGTTTCTTTGCCGGTTGCGCGATCACCTACCTCTATCCCGCAGTAGGTGAGGCCCTGGTCCGACTGCTGCAAGCCTTCGGTTACCCGGTTTCCCTCCCTAAAAACCAGGGATGCTGCGGTATGCCGGCACTTTCCTCCGGCAACGGTCCGCTACTGGATAAGCTGGCCACCGCTAACCTTGCGGCCTTTGCCGACCGCGAAGTGGCCTGCATCCTCACCGCCTGTGCCTCATGCCATGGGGCGCTCGCCGGCCATTATGCGGAAAAGGATGGCTACCGCTTCGACGTTCCCATCGTCGATATCCATGCCTTCCTCAAACAAGAAGGGATTATCGACCAGTTGTCGGCCCTACCCAAATGGCCGCAACGTCAACGGGTCACCTACCACGACCCCTGCCACCTGCGGACCCAAGGCATCACCCAAGCGCCCCGCGAACTCCTGCGGGCTTTGCCCCAACTCGAGTACATCGAAATGGCGGATGCGGGGCTCTGCTGCGGTCTGGGTGGTACCTTCACCGCGGCCCACCCCGAACTCAGCCGGGCAATCGGCGACCGCAAGTTAGCGGGTTTGGAAGCCAGCGGAGCCACCCTCATCGCCAGCGGTTGCCCCGGTTGCATCCTGCAACTGCAGGACATCATCAACCGAGCCGGCCTGCCGATCAGGGCGGTGCATACCCTGGAACTGATCCATCAGGCTATAACCGAGCAACACGGATGATGGCAGGGCAAACTATCGCCCTGCGCTATGGCCGCGGCACCAGGGAATGCACTATTCCCGCCACCGCCGAATGCCTCGATATCCGCGAACCGCTGCAATCCGTTACTCCCGAGAACTTTCGCCATGGCTTGGCCAACCTCCTCCCCGTAATCATTCCGACGGGAACGGTCGCCATTGTGGTAGCCGACAAGACCCGTTTGTGCGGGTATCCCCTTGTGCTTCCCTGGTTGGTGGAGATGCTGGAAGAGCGAGGGGTCAAGCGGGAGCGCATCGTTTTCTATATTGCCTACGGCAACCATACGCCACAAGGTGAGGCCGAATCTCTGGCCGCTTACGGGCCGACATTTCGTGAATATCCCTTTATCCATCACTGCAGCACCGCCCCTGAGCTGTTCGTTGAGCTAGGAGCAACCAGTCGCGGAACCCCGGTGCGGATGCGAAAAGATCTGCTGAGGGCTGGATTGATCATCACTGTCGGGGCGATTTCCCACCACTATTTCGCCGGATTCGGCGGCGGCCGCAAACTCCTTTTCCCGGGTTTGGGCGAGCAGCAGGCCATCTATGACAATCACCGACTTTTTCTCGATACCGACCGACGAACCCTGTCCCCTGGCTGCCGGCCTGGGCGACTGGAGGGCAATCCCCTTGCCGAAGATCTGGCTGAAGTCAACCGACTGCTGCCGCCCTATCTTTCCATTCATGGCTTGCCGAGCAGCACCGGAGAAATCGCCGCCTTTCGTTTTGGCCGCACCTACGAGGATTTCCTCAGCGTCTGCCGGGAACACGACCTTCATTACCGGGCAAGTATTAATAAGCAATTTGATCTGGTCTTGGCCTCTACAGGCGGTTACCCCAAAGATATCAACATGATTCAAGCTCACAAGGCCATCGATAACGCCGCTGCTTTTGTCCGGGATGGCGGCACACTGATCCTCCTGGCCGAGTGTCCGGACGGCATCGGCTCCGAAACCTTTCTTCCCTATTTCGAGACGGGCGACTGGGAAACGGCCTTTGACCAACTGGCCCGCGACTATAGCGGCAACGGCGGAACCGCGCTGGCCATGATGGCAAAAACCAACCGGATTCGGATTTCCCTGATTACCGACCTGGACCATAACCTCTGCGCCCGGATCGGCATCACCCGGATGAGCAGCAAACAGGTCGACAACCTACTGGCAAAGGAACGACAACGCGTCGCGGTCATCAGAAACAGTTCCATGCTTATTCGATAATTAAAAGCCGACAGCAAACCACACCGTGGTACGCTATCGAACTAGCGATTTTGTTTGTTGATAGTTGCAGCATGCCGTGCTAATGAACTCCCATACGTTCATTAGCCCAACCGAGTCAAATCAGCAATAAACAACCACGCCTAATACTCTTCAAATAGAATCCCATGACACCACCCAAAAAAAATCCGATCGTTGCCCTGTTCGCATCGGTGGAACTCGCCCTGTTTCTCATTTTTTGCCTTGCTGCCACCTCGATCATCGGTACACTGATCCCCCAAAATAATATTCAGGAATTTTATATAGAGAAGTATGGCCTGAAAACAGCCAACCTTCTGCGTATTCTTGACATTCCGGATATGTACAATTCCTGGTGGTTCATTGCCCTGCTCGCTCTTTTTTCCCTGAATCTCATGGTCTGCAGCCTGGAACGTATTCCTCAGGTCATCCGGACCATCCGCCGAGATGGTCTGATGGTGAGACCGGAACAACTTGAAAAATTTCCATTCCATCAAATGGAGACCGTATCAATCGTACCTGGGGAAGCCATCCTTCGGGTAACCTCGCTTTTTCACGCCCATGGTTGGACGACCCGGGCTGCTGACAAGGACAACGGCCGTCTGCTCTTTGCGGAAAAAGGTGCCTGGACACGATTCGGGGTCTACGTGGTGCATTGCTCTATCCTGATTATCCTGACCGGAGCGGTGGTCGGATCATCGACGGTGGCCCATAAAATACTCCGCAACCCGCACTTCGCCTTCAAGGGTTCGGTCATGCTCCCGGAAACAGAAACAGCGGATCATGTCACTGCCTTTAAAAGCGGTGAACGCCTCGGACTCGGCTTTACGGTCCGCTGCGATCGTTTCACTATTGAATTTTACCCGAACGGCATGCCCAAAACCTATCGTTCGCGCGTCACGGTCATCGATGGCGGCCAGTCCGTACTCTCTACCGATATCGAAGTTAATCGACCTTTGACCTACAAAGGGGTTACTTTTTATCAATCGAGTTACCAACCTTTCCAACGCTACACCGTCGCATTAAAAAAGCAGGGCGCACCCGAAGAGTCGACCACCGTCATCTCCCCGGCGAAACAGATGGACTGGCGTGAGGCAGGCGTCAGTTACGGTATCATCAACCGGGAGAGTCAGGGTGAGATTACCCGCCGACTCAAGGTCTGGTTCTCCGATAACCAGGGAGAACCTTCCACTTTCTGGGTCAATGTCGGCCAGGAGGCCATCATCGAACGACCGTCGGGCAAGTATCAGTTCCGAGCGCAGCAAGTCTACGCCACCGGCTTGCAGGTGGCCAAGGATCCTGGTGTCTGGCTGGTCTACGGTGGCTGCCTGCTCATGCTTGTCGGCCTGTACATCGCCTTTTTCCTGTCGCACCGAAAAATTTATGCCTTTATTCAACCGGGTGCAGAGGGAACCAATATTCTTTTCGCTGGCGAGGCTAATAAGAATAAAGTAGGCTTTTCAGAAAAATTCTCTGAATTAATCAGCAAGTTAGAGAAATAATTCGTATCAAGACTCATTCCCAAGGCACTTATTCCCTGGACGGACAAATTATGGATAGTTCCCAGTTCTTCGGCGTCACCATGATCGCCTATCTGTTAGCCGCCGCCTTTTACCTCGGGCTGTTTCTCTTTAAACACCCGCGAATTGGTTTCATTGGCATGGTACTGGCACTGAGCGGGGTCATTGTGCAGACCGCTGCCATTGGTCTCCGCTGGTACGAATCCTACCAGATGGGCGCCGGGCATGCTCCCTTGACCAACATGTACGAGTCGCTGGTCTTTTTCGCCTGGTGCACCACGCTTTTTTATCTGATCATGGAATACCGATTCAAAGTACGAGTGATGGGTGCCTTTGTCATGCCGTGCGTGGCGGTAGCTATGGCTTACGCCTCGTTCTCCGATCGAATCGACTCGCAGATCAGCCCGCTGATCCCGGCCCTCCAGTCCAACTGGCTGATCGCCCATGTCGTCACCTGTTTCATCGGCTACGGCGCCTTTGCCATGGCAGGCGGCTTAGGGGTGATGCATCTGCTGAAACAGTCGACCCAAAATAAAAAAGCATCGGCGGCTTCACTGTTCGCCTCGCTGCCGGAATTGAAGGTGATCGATGACCTCACCCACAAAACCATTGTGTTCGGCTTCATGTGGTTGTCAGCAGGTATCATCACCGGCGCCATCTGGGCCAACGAGGCCTGGGGTACCTACTGGAGTTGGGACCCCAAGGAAACCTGGTCGATTATAACCTGGTTTATGTACGCCTTAACCCTCCACGCGCGCTTTACCCGGGGCTGGCGCGGCAACCGCATTGCCTGGCTGGCGATCATAGGCTTTATCGCCGTCTTCTTCACTTATTTCGGGGTCAACTTCTTCCTGTCCGGGTTGCACAGCTACGGTTCCAGCTAATCGGACAAAGGTTTTCGTCAAGATGGAGCCAACCGGCAACCGGTACACCGTCAGCTTGACAACATCCCACAATCACGCTATAAAATCTGCGTCGTCTTTACTATATTTTCTCAATCGATTAAAAGTAGAAGGGAGGAGGAGTGACATGAAGAAAAAGCTGGTTTACGGAGCTATCCTGGCGTTTTGTTGCGTACCTTGTTTGGTCGGGCTCGCAACGGCTGGGGACAAGGGTCCAGCGGAAATCACCCTGCAGTCCACCATTGATCCAGCTAAGACCCCTAAGCCTGCGCAATTTCCGCATGGTGCCCATCAGGCCCGTTTGGAATGCAAAACTTGCCACCACGGCAAAGGCCCCGATGGCAAACGTCTCTCCTTTGCTGAAGGGCAGAAAATCGAGAAATGTGAAACCTGCCACAACAGCCAGTCCGGTCTGCCTGAGACTGTCAATACCTTCAAAGGCGCCGCCCATGCCCTCTGTCAGGATTGTCACAAAAAGAACAAGCCGGAACTAGCCAAATGCGGCGTTTGTCATAAGAAATAACCATCCTCACCTTTACGGTAGCGTCGGTCATAAAAAAAAAGGCTGCCCTTTGAGGGGTAGCCTTTTTTTGTGCGCTTTGACAGAGGTAGGGACAGAATTTCACACCTGCGCCTCTCTCTATAGGGTAAATCTTACTCTTTTTCTACATGCATCTTCGAAATGTCGCCCACATGGAGCACAAGTTCGCCCAGGGCGGTCAACAGGTTAAGCCGGTTCTGACGGATAGTCTCGTCATCTGCCATGACCATGACTTCATCGAAGAAACGATCAACCGGTCCTTTCATCTCCAGCATCTCAAGCAGAGCCCCTTGGTATTCACGATCCCAGATCAACGGCAAGGCTTTCTCTCGGACCCTAGCCAATGCTGAAAACAATTGCTGTTCAGCGGTCTCAGTCAGCAGATCGGGATTGACTTCGGTTTCCTTATTGTCCTTAATGATATTTCTGATCCGTTTAAACGAACCGGCCAACACCCGAAAACTCTCCTGCCCGCGAATCTGATCAAGGGCATCAATTCGTGCGAGGCAGTCAACCGGGTTATCAAAACCAACCGTGGTAGCAGCCTCTATCAACTCCTGAGGCAAGCCTGTGGCAATCTGCTCATTTTCAAATCGGAGTCGGATGAAGGTCAGCACCTCGGCGATAACCTCCGGCCCATGCTCAACCACGCTGGCGTATCCATCGAGGGCCGCCGTGGCTGTCTCACTCAAGGAGAGCGAGATGTTCAAGCCGCGAATGATGTTGAGCAGGCCGATAGCCTGACGCCTGAGGCCAAAAGAATCCTTGTTGCCGGTGGGCTTTTCGCCGATGGCGAAGCAACCGACCAAGGTATCCATCCGGTCGGCAATGCCGACCAGCGCCCCCAGCAGGGACTGCGGCAATTCACCGCCGGCTCGCAGCGGCAGATAATGTTCCTCGATGGCCTGGGCAACGTCTGGTTTTTCCCCGTCATGCAGGGCATATACCCGCCCCATGATCCCCTGCAGCGAGGGGAACTCCCCAACCATGGCGGTCAGTAAATCGGCCTTGGCCAGTTGTGCTGCGCGGACCACATCCTCTTTCAGTTCGGGAGCGATCCTGGTTGCCAGGAGTGCGGCCAGCGTCGTAATCCGCTCGCTTTTAGCCTGCATGGTCCCCAATTTATGTTGAAAGACAATCCCGTTGAGATTATCGCACAGAGCGGCAAGCGGGTTTTTACGATCTTCATTGAAGAAGAACAAGCCATCCTCGAGCCGCGCCCGCAGGACTCGTTCATGACCGCTGGCGGCCAGCGTCTGGTCGTTAATCCTCGTGTTATTGACCGCCACGAAGAGCGGCAACAGGTTGCCGTCAGGCCCGGCGACCGGAAAATACTTTTGATGCTCACGCATCGAGGTCACCAGGGTTTCTTTGGGCAATTGCAAAAATTTCGGATCAAAGCGGCCACAAATACCATATGGATATTCCACCAGATTGGTCACCGTGTCGATCAACCCTTCATGGAGCACCGGTTGCGCACCGAAGTCACCGGCTCCTTCATGTACAGCCCGTTTGACCTCTTCAATCACCCGGACCCTTCGTTGCGCGGTATCAACCAGGACAAAACGCTCGGTCAATCCGTCCAAATACGAATCGATCCCACTGACTTCAAACTCAGCGGGCGCCATAAACCGGTGCCCACGGGTAGTTTTTCCGGAGTCAGTCCCTTCGAGGTGCAAGGGAACCACGGCACCGTCATACAAGGCCAGCAACCATTGAATAGGTCGAGCAAAAACCATGCTGTAATCAGCCCAACGCATGGATTTAGGGAATACCAACTCTCGGATAAGGGCCTCCAGCAAATCAGGGAGCAGCAACGCAGTCTCCAGCCCTTTGACGTCTTCAACCGACATCAGATACTCTCCTTTGGCCGTCGCTACGACTTGCAACTGTTCAGGTTGCAAACCACGGGAACGAGCAAAGCCCAAGGCAGCCTTGGTGAATTTACCGGTGGTATCAATACCGGCACTTTTCGAAGGACCAAAATATTCCTGACGGCGATCCGCCTGACGGGATTGCAAATTACCAATGGCCAGCGTCAGACGCCGTGGGGTCCCATAGGTACGGATCGGATCAAATACCAGTTCCAAGGCTGACAATTTTTTGGCCGCACCTTCCGCCAGGGCTTCTAAGGCCGGTTGGATATACCCGGCTGGAATTTCTTCTGTTCCAATTTCAAAAAGGAGTTCACTCATCGCAGTTCATTGGTGTTGAGTTGGTCTGAAATTATGAAGTGGAAGACACCCACTGTTCCGTTGCCCCGCCCTTGGATTGGCTACCACGCAGGCTTTCCTTGAAGATGCCGTCCGGTTCGGGCCATTCTGTAGAGGCAAATGTTGAATACCCGCTGGCTATATTTTTCACAACAACTTTATACCAGTCAAAGGCGCCTTGGGCCAAGAGAACGGAGCTGATCCGTCGACACATGGATTCCACCGTATCCGGATGTGCCGGCTGCGGGATAGCACCCTCTTCAACCAGGGCGATCAAGTCTTCAATCCAGAGGAAGCGGTTCATCCGTACGGCCACGGTGATCATCCCCCATAATCCTGAAAAAACAGCAACCTGACTTTGGGTGACCGGAAGACAGGGCAACGGCACCGGGACGTCGACCTCGACGACCAGATCAAGTTGGCGGGCCAGGGAACCGTGCAGTCGACAATCATATCGCGCCATCATACCGGCAGGATGAACGGTCTGTCTAGCTTTGAGGAAATAGGGGAACTCGATAGCCAGATGCGCTGTTTCCGCCTCCAATTTCTCCTTCATCTCCTCAAGGATCAAATGAAAGGTTTTGAGGTTGAACTGACCATGGAAGCGATTGAGAATTTCGACAAACCGGCTCATGTGCGTCCCCTTGAACCGGTGCGGCAGGCTGACATACATGTTGACCATTGCAACCGTTTGCTGGGTTTTACACTCCTTGTCCAAAACAATGATCGGATAGGTAATGGTTTTAACGCCGACTTTACGGATGCTGATCCTGCGGGAGTCGTACAGGCTCTGGATATCTTTCATGGGGGAGGCTATCAGCAATAGTGTGGCAATGCGGTCGGTAACGCCTTGCTTTTCCTTCGTGACAGAAAAACGTCAGGTCAGGCGAGATATTTACGAACCGTGCCCTTAAGTTCATCCATATTGGCAGATTTGACCACATAGGCCTCGGAAGCCCAAGTACCAAAATCCTGTTTGTATTCCTGATATGCTGAACTGAGAATAACAGGCAACTCGGGATGCAGTTCCTTCATCTGACGAAGGACCTCGATGCCGTTCATACCGGGCATGTTGATATCGAGAATGACCAAATCAGGAGGATTTTTTTTGAATTTCTCCAGAGCCTCATCCCCGTTATAGGCAGAATCAATGGCAAAGCCTTCGTCTTCAAACTCTCCGCGATAGAGCAACTGGATGCTTTCTTCGTCATCGACCAGCAGTATACGTTTTTTTTCCACGACTCCTCCTACAAGGTTACCTCACGGAGATACCTGCAGGTTTCCTCCGGTGGCATAGGATTGATGTAGAACCCGGTACCCCATTCAAATCCGGCAATGGAGGTCAATTTAGGAACAATTTCAAAATGCCAGTGATAGTGTTCCAGCGAGCCAGAACGCAAAGGCTGGGTATGGAGCACAAAATTGTACGGTATATTGGGGATACACGTATCCAGACGACGCAGGGTCTCGGAGAAAATTTCAGCAAGCGCCATTAGTGAGTCTTCATCCTGATCGATATACGAGGAATTGTGGTACCGCGGCATGATCCACATCTCAAACGGAGAGCGGGGTGCAAAAGGGGCGAGGGTGACAAAAAGGCTGTTTTCACAAACCAAGCGGACCTTCTGCTGGATTTCCTGACGAATAATGTCGCAAAAGACACAGCGGTCTTTGTATTTGAAATAGGACAGACTGCCCTCTAGTTCCGAGGTGATCATCCTGGGCAGAATAGGCAGGGCAACTAACTGCGAATGGGAATGTTCGAGCGAAGCGCCAGCAGCTTTACCGAAATTCTTAAAAACCACGACATAATTAAATCGGTTATCCTTGGACAAATCACGGATTCGGTCTCGAAAGGCTCGAAACGTCAAGAGCATGTCATGGGGGGGCAGGTGGGAGAAGCGGTCCTGATGATTAGGACTTTCTATAATGACTTCGTGGGCGCCGATACCGTTCATCCGGTCATAGAGGCCCTCGCCCTGTTTATCGAGATTACCTTCGATAATCAGGGCCGGATATTTGTTAGGCACGACCCGCAACTGCCAACCGGGGGTGTTGGGGTACCCCCATTCCCTTCCATAAACTAACACTTCATCCGGGGTGGTCTTTTCATTGCCAGGACAAAGGGGGCAAAAGCCACCTTTCACCTTGAACTCTTCAATCAGAAAATCGGTGGGACGCTTCCCCCGTTCCTGGGCAATGATGATCCAGCGGCCGAGAATCGGATCTCTACGTAATTCAGGCATCTATCTTACCGACCCCGTTCTTTTTCACGCTGTTCCTGGAGAGACTTGCAGTCAATACAATACTTGGCCACGGGACGAGCCTGCAATCGCTTGATCGCAATATCGCAACCGCACCCGTCGCAGACACCATAAGTGCCGTCTTCAATCCGGGCCAGCGCTTCATCGACCTTGTCCATCAATTTCCGTTCCCTGCCGCGTATGCGCAGTTCAAAACTACGGTCCGACTCCATGGTAGCCCGATCATTGGGATCGGGAATATTCCCGGTCTGGCTGGTCATTTCAGTCAGGGTCTGCTCGACATCGATATTGATTTCGGCTTTCATTGCCTCAAGTTGCTCTTTGAATCGCAGCAAATCGCTTTCATCCATGTTTATCTCTCCAGCAAGGTGGTTCTAAAATGTACTGACAATATAGCAGGCGGCTCAAGGCCGGACAAACAGTCCGCTTTTACCGCCGCTCTTTCGCAGCAACCGAATATCCGATATCACCATGGTCTTGTCGACAGCTTTGCACATGTCGTAAATGGTCAACGCTGCTACCGATACCGCCGTCAGGGCCTCCATCTCGACCCCGGTTTGCCCTGTCATTGACACGGTTGCCTCAACTTCAACGGCACACCCTGCATCGTTAAATAAAAATGCTATATCCACACTGGTAATCGCCAGGGGGTGACAAAGCGGGATCAACTGATCTACTTTTTTGGCCGCCATGATGCCAGCGATCCGGGCTACCCCGAGGACATCCCCTTTAGCCACGATCCCCTGGCGAATCATGCGGTACACCTGCGGGGACATGGAAATAACACCGGCCGCAACCGCCTGCCGCCCCGTCTCGCTCTTCCCGCTGACATCTACCATGCGGGCGTTGCCGGCGCTGTCAAAATGGGTGAACTGCTGTTCTTCAGCCATTAGCTACCCGTTCCGAATCTTCTGTCTTTTTCTTTTGTTTGCCGAGATGCCCGTGAAACAGTCGGGAAAAAAAGCCCTCTTCCTCGTTCGGTTCCTTGCTCAACTCGTCAAATTGCCGCAGGAGTTCCTTCTGTTCTTTAGTCAACTTGGTAGGGGTCTGCACCTGAATCTCTACAACCATATCCCCTTTGCCACCGCCGCGCAGACTGGGTACCCCTTCGCCGCGCAGGGAAAATCGCTCACCCGACTGGGTGCCAGCCGGAATCTTGAGTTTGGCGGTGCCGTGGACAGTCGGAACTTCCGCATCGCAACCGAGAGCGGCCCGCGCCATCGATACCGGCAACCGCAAATAAATAGTCTGGCCGTCACGTTGAAAATATTCGTGCTCGTCGACATGGATAACTACATACAAATCGCCGGGAGGTCCACCGCGTCGTCCACCTTCGCCCTCGCCGGAGAGTCGCATGCGGGAGCCGGTATCAACCCCGGCCGGAATCCTGACACTGACTTTTTTACTCCGATTGATCAATCCTTCACCATGACAATCGGTGCAGGGGTCGGTTATGATCTGCCCGCTGCCATTACAGCGGGAACAGGTAGTACTCACCTGAAAAAATCCCTGGGAACGGATGACCTGCCCCCGCCCATGACAACTCGGGCAGACCTGGGGTTTATGGCCCGGTCGCGCCCCTATGCCTTCACAGGTCCAGCAGGTTTCCTTCTTGGTGACCTCGACCTCTCGATTAACCCCATGAACTGCTTCCATGAAGGTAATTCTGATGTCATAGCGCAGATCTTCTCCCTGAACCGGTGCATTAGGATCGCGTCGTCGGCCCCGTCCGCCACCGCCGAAACCGAAAATATCGCCGAACATATCGTTGATGTGCGAAAAAATGTCCTCGCTGGTCCCCGGCCCGCTATACCCACTATTCCGCAAACCTTCCTTGCCATAGGTGTCGTAGATCCGCCGTTTCTGGAGATCACTGAGCACCTCATAGGCCTCGGCAGCTTCTTTGAATTTCGCTTCAGCTTCGGCATCGCCCTGCGTCCGGTCAGGATGATACTTCATCGCCTGTTTCCGGTACGCTTTTTTGATGGATTCAGCCGATGCGTCTTTGCTGACTCCAAGTATCTCGTAATAACTTTTGCTCATAATTCGTTACATCACGCCATTACTATTCTTCAATAATGAGTTCTTCAGCCGCATTTTCGACCACCGGAGTTTTCTCAATCTTGCGCTGCTTGGGAAGATCGAAGATATTTTCAAAAGTGACCTTACCGGCTGCAATCTCCCTTAGGGTCATGACTATTTCCTTGTTCTTACCGGCTACAAGGAAAGGTTCTCCTTTCCTGTGCTGACGCACCCGTTCTACCGCTAGATGGATCAGGGAAAATCGGTTATCGTCGCCCACTTTTTCCAGGCAATCTTCTACTGTAATACGAGCCATGCTGTTAGCCTCCATGTAATAAAAATCCCGGAGCGAACTATCTCCGGGAGCGCATCTATCTTTTCACGGTTCATCCGTCTTCAGAAATGAACAAGAAATCCAGCAAGATGCTGAGTTTTTGAAAATAATCATCATCAAGAAATTGACAAGGTGTTACTTGGCAAACGACCTCCCAGGCAGTCTCAACCAGCAAAGGGATTGCGCAGCAGCAGAGTTTCCTCTCGGTCGGGTCCGACCGATATAATTGCCGGGGCAACGCCAGTGAGATCTTCCAGTCGTCTCAAGTAGGCTTTTGCCTTATCCGGCAAATCATCGAAGGAGCGCACTCCGGTAATTTCCGTATTCCAGCCGTCCATTTCTTCGTAAACAGGTTGGGCCAACCGAGCCTTGCGGATATTCTCCGGCATGTAGTCAAAGGTTGCCCCTTCAACTTGATAACGGGTGGCGATTTTCAATTTCTGCAAACCGGAAAGCACATCGAGTTTGGTTACGGCAAATCCGGTCAACCCGTTCAACCGAACCGCATCATTGGCTACCACAGCGTCAAACCAACCACAACGACGACGGCGGCCGGTGGTAGCCCCGTATTCATGCCCTTTTTGCTGCAGGGTATCACCGATGACATCCCCTTCCGGCAATTCCGTGGGGAATGGCCCTTCACCGACGCGAGTAGTGTAGGCCTTAACGATGCCGATGACCTCATCGATATGACTGGGGCCAAACCCTGAACCGATACAAGCGTTGCCGGCAATAGTATTGGACGAGGTTACAAAGGGATAGGTGCCGTGATCAATATCGAGTTGGGTGCCCTGCGCGCCTTCAAACAAAATGTTCTGACCCTTTTTCCGAGCCTGATCAAGCACCAAGGAAACATTACCGATAAAAGGCGCCAACTGCTCGGCGAACCGTTCAAACTGGTCGATTATTTCGGCCAAGTCAACAGGTGCTGCTCCAAATTGCTTAGTCAGAATAAAATTCTTTTCTTCCACCGCCGTCTGCAGTTTATCTTTGAACAAGGCGGGATCCAACAGATCGCCGACCTTCATGCCGACCCGACCAACTTTATCCATGTAACAAGGACCGATGCCCCGTCCGGTGGTGCCGATCTTTTTTTCCTTGGCAAGTGAATTTTCCCGAGCTTGGTCAAGCTGCTGGTGATACGGCATGATCAAATGGGCGTTGCTGCTGATCAAAAGTTTCTTCGGCGTGACCGAGAACCCTTTGTCAGCAAGCCCGGCGATCTCTTTTAAAAGTACCCCAGGATCGATGATTACGCCGTTGCCGATGGCGCAGGTCTTCCCTTCATAGAGAATCCCCGAGGGAATAATGTGGAAAATATATTTTTTCCCTTCAACCACCAGGGTGTGGCCCGCATTGTTCCCGCCCTGGAACCGGACGACATAATCCGCATACCGAGTCAGTAGATCGACAATCTTCCCTTTCCCTTCATCACCCCACTGGGCACCGACCACCACGACACTGGCCATGTTATCTCCACGATTTTAATATATAAAAACGAAAAAAGCCGCAGCTCTCCTCCTGAAAAATACAAAACCTGCACCGAACCTGACTAATCTAGCAGAAAAATTTGAAAAAGTCAAACGAGCGAAAAAGCCGATAATTTCATATGAAAATTTCGACAATACGGGGAAATAACAGCGAGGGCGAAGAAAAGTGGCCAGCCCTGACCATGAGGAGGTGGTCAGGACTGGATTTCGGACATGTCCTATCGGGCCGGAAAAAATCAGTTATAGGAGGTTTTAAGGGTCATATCCTTTCGTGAGGCCGGATCATAGATTCCTTTTTCTTCCGCTTTTTTGAACCATTCCTGTTTCAAGGTGTTAAGGAAGGTTTTCTTTTCCTCAACCAATTTCCCGTAATCCATGCCGACCAGGACTTGGGCCTTTTCTTTGGTGGAAAAATCCGGGGCGACAAAATCGGCGGCATTATACTTGGCCAGGACAATGCGCAGCTTCAGGCGGGCATCCTGCCCCTTGTTGATAGCGCCGCCCAGTACCCGCAGGGTTTCCTCGGGGGCATGGAAGAAGGCACCATGACCCGCCACTGCATAATCCCATCGCCATTGACCGTGACGAATGTCCTGCAAGGCTGGTTTCATCTCCTCTTCAGTCGCCCCTACGGCCCAGGCCTTGGCCGCATCGAGATGAGCCTTGGCCAGGATATCGGTAGCGAGTTTGGCCAACTCATTTTTGCGAACCAATTTTTTCTCCACAGTCTCGCGGAATTCTTTTTCCGTTCCCTTATGACAGTTCAGGCAGGTGTTGGCGATGTTATCCAGCGGGCTGCCGACCTTGTGACTTGAATATTTCACGCCGCCTTCACGGACATACGGCATATGGCAATCGGCGCAGGCGAGATTGTTGCGACTGTGGACACCGGTTACAAAGGTTTCATAATCAGGGTGCTGGGCCTTAAGCATCGGGGTCTTACTCAACTGATGGGTCCAATCGGAGAATTTGATTTCATCGTAATAAGCCTCCATATTCTCGACCGACAACCCGTTTTTCCATGGGAAGGTGACCACCATGGCGGTTTTCTTTTCCCCTTTATCTTCCCATTCGGTCTTCTTGAAATAATATTCGGCATGACACTGCGCACAAACCAGGGAGCGCATGTCCTGATGGGTGACATCGGCAACTTTCAACCGGCCTTCGGCCTCCAGGCCACGTTTGAGATACTCTCGGGTCAAGGTCAATTTCATGGTCTTGTTGTCATGACAATCGCCGCAACCGATGGTATTAACCACCTCGTCCCCATATTTCGCCCACTTGCCGGTGAAGTATTCCATCTCACCATCACGTTTGATCAATCGGGGCACATCGGGAGATTTACAGGTCCAGCAGGCCGTTGGCAGAGGGCCAGTTTTGGCATCGACCGGGGCACCGGTCCGCAGGGTGTTGATATTGTCCTCAAGTGCGTAATAATGACCGCGCGGCTTGTTGTAATCCTTGGAAAAAGGATACCCGGCCCACATCACCACCAAGGCAGGATCTTCCTTGAGGACATCGTCGATTTTATCACTCTTCCTGGTCTGCATGTAAGTGTCGTACTGACGCGGGTAGAGTTTGCCCCATTCCGAGGATCGAGTTTCATTGTCTTTGACCTCCGGAACCGCATTGATCACTTGCTGCTCGGCCTTATTCTCTTTGATCGAGAGGGTCAGGAGCACCATCGGCACCATGACGAGCACACAAAGAATAAAGACGATTGATGATTTTTTCATAAAAAATTCTCCTGGTTGATATCCTAGAGGACCTTGACTGTGAAATTATTCTGGGTGGCCGTCAGATTCCGCATCGTCCCGTGGGGCACTCCCCGGTGACAATCCCAACAACGCCGCCCCATCTGGACGCCGCTGTCAGCAACTTTTTGATAAAGCGCGCTGTTGGTCAACATCTGTGAAACCACTTCGCGGTGGCAGGAAATGCAGTTATCCTGAATTCTTCTGGCAGCATCACTGGAGATGCGAAGATTGTTGCCATAGGTTTTGAAGGTCATGGCAACGGAATGGTTATACCCGTCACGGGCCTTGGACATCATTTTATGGGCAAACGTATCCCTCGGTAAATGACAATCAACGCAGGTTGCCCGTGCCCGATGCGAACTGTGCTGCCAGGTTTCAAAGGCGGTTATCATGGGATGACAGGTGATACAGACCTTCGGCTCGCTTGACAGATAGGAGAGCATCTTGGACTCATGCACCAGATTGGCGAACACGCCAAGAACCGCGAAAACTGCAAATATCGCTATATATTTCATGATGCAACCGGTCTCCCTAAGCAACTTTTCGGGTCGCTGTGTTTTCCATGGCTCAATACAGGATAAACCTGCCCCCATCGACTCACGTATTCCATGTGACTCTTGCCCCCTGTGTCAAAACCACAAAATCAAAGTCAACCAAGGCAAAGCCTGTTGTTCCTCAAAAGTCACCTTGTGTTAATGCAAACACTATAATAAAGCAAACAACATACCACCCAAAACAATGCGGTAAAATCAGCATAATGACACGATGAGCATCGCACCTTTGCTACCCCATGGTAACGCTTCCAGCACCAAGGCGTTACCTATAAGTAACACTCCCCCGGCCAACTATCTACAATTTTGAAATGTTTCTACGCATTGCAGACTTCCCATTTTTCAGTTCGGCATTTATTTTGCGCAGAGACCTTAGGAACGGTATAATTACGCCCAACCCTTGATCAGTTGAGGAAATCCGATCCTTTTTAAAAGAATATGCAACCACCTTTTTCATCAAAACGTATGCGGAGGGAAGCCAGGACGGTCGAAATAATGATCCAGC
>JAFLKR010000095.1 GCA_019163135.1 Desulfobulbaceae bacterium
CCTTTCCCTCGCTGCATCCCGCCGACCCCCAATTACTGGAGCATCTGCAGGACATTCATGACGCGGGATTCAAGGGGGTCAAAATGCACTCCTACTACCAAGATTATTTCCTCGACGATGACAAACTCAGTCCCTTGTACATGAAAATGAGTGATCTCGGAATGATCCTGGTTATACACGCTGGCTACGACATCGCCTTTCCTCGAATCCGCCGGGCTGATCCCCTGCGAATTTTTACGGTCTGCCGAAGATTTCCCGACCTGAAGCTGATCGCTACCCATCTGGGCGGCTGGGATGAATGGGAGGATGTGCGTCGCCTGCTCACCGGCAAACCGATCTATATGGAACTCTCTTTTGCCCTGGATTTCCTCGATCAGACCCGATTGCGCGACATGCTGCTCTCGCACCCACCTGAATATCTGTTGTTCGGCACCGACAGCCCTTGGACCGACCAAGCAACCACCCTCAAGATGTTGGGCAAACTAGGATTGCCGGAAGCCCTTTTTGAACAGATAACCCGCAGCAACGCCCGCCGTCTTCTGGCCACCTGAGCGATTCCGATAGCCTTATCGCTCAGGCTAAAGCCTGGCGGATCAGCTCCATGGCCTTGACCACATTGGCCTCTGAGTTAAAGGCGGAGAGACGGATATAGCCCTGACCGCACTTGCCAAATCCCGCCCCCGGTGTACAGACCACCCCGGCCTTGTCCAGCAGCATATCGAAAAATTCCCAACTGTCGCGATTTCCCTGAATCCAGATATAGGGGGCGTTGTCGCCGCCGACATAACTATAGCCGAGTTCGGCCATGGCCTTGCCGATAATCTTGGCATTGCCGAGGTAACCGTCGATCAGGGCGGTGCACTGCGCCTTGCCCTCAGGCGAATAGACCGCCTCGGCCGCACGCTGCACCGGATAGGAAACCCCGTTGAATTTGGTGCAGTGCCGGCGGTTCCAGAGCGGATGGAGGGGTTGCTTGTTGCCCCCGGCGTCATAGGCCATGCACTCTTTGGGCACCACTGTATAGGCGCAGCGGGTACCGGTGAACCCGGCGCTTTTGGAATAGCTGCGGAATTCAATCGCCACCTCGCGGGCACCTTCGATCTCGTAGATGGAATGCGGCAACTTGGGATCCCGGATAAAGGCCTCGTAGGCGGCGTCGAAGAGAATGAGCGCCTTGCTGTCCCGCGCGAAATCAACCCAGACCTTGAGTTGTTCTTTGGTGATGGTGGAGCCGGTCGGGTTGTTGGGAAAACAGAGGTAGATCAGATCAACCGGCTCGGTCGGCAGGTCGGGAACATAGTTGTTGGCTTGGGTCGATTCAAGGTAGACGATCCCCTCAAAACGGCCGTCCTTGAAGCTACCGGTACGGCCCGCCATAACATTGGTGTCGAGATAAACCGGATAGACCGGATCGGGGATGGCGATCCTCGCATCGGCGGCAAACAGTTCCTGGATATTGCCGGTATCGCACTTAGCCCCGTCGGAGACAAAAATCTCATCGGCATGGACCTCAGCGCCACGCGCCTGGAAATCGTTGACCGCGATTGCCGACCGTAAAAAATCATACCCCTGCTCCGGCCCGTAACCGCGGAATCCGCTCGTGGTTGCCATTTCGTCGACTGCGGTATGAAAGGCCTGAATGCAGGCAGCGGGCAGCGGATTGGTGACATCGCCGATTCCCAGCTTGATCACCTCGCGCTCCGGATTTTTCGCCTGAAAGGCGGCCACCCGTTTGGCGATATCGGAAAAAAGGTAGGAGGCCTGCAGCTTCAAATAATGTTCATTCACTTTCAACATGGAGAGAGTCCCTGTAAAATGGAAACCTGCCGGTGACCAGGCAGGAGTTAAAGGTCCACCTTGACCCGGTTGCTGAAATCATAGCCGCCGGTGGAAAGGTCGTAATCCATTCGGCCCGCGGTCAACTTGATATTAGGGGCGCGCAAGTCCACCTTTCCCGGGCTGACCACCATCTTGGTGGCATCGTAGTAATCGATCCGTTCCGACAACAGCCGCTGGTTCTTAGTGGGTTTACTGATTACGACTCGTTCAGTGAGAACCAGATGCCGCTTGTCGATGTAATATTTTCCTTTCTTACTGGTGATGTTGGTCGGTTCCTTCTCGGTGCCGATGTACATGGCACTGACTCCCACCATTTCGATGTCGTGGTCCTGTTCGGCGGTGTAGGCACGGTCGGCGTCGATCTGCCACTCTTCCTTACCGTTGCTGGTTAAGGTGATGGCCACCGAATCCATGATAAAATTCTGCATGGGCGAGTTATCTTCCATCTGCGCCAATTTCGGATTATATCCCCCCCGGGGCGTGAGAAAAGAGGTCACCGAAGGTTTCCACAGCGGGCTGGTTGCCAGGAACAGTAGTGGAACCAGCCATAACAGGTTGCGAGGGTTTTTGATCATCGGTCGAATTGGGCCAGCATCCGGTGCAATTGTCCCCGGGCCTCAAGAATAAGATCGCAGATCTCGCGGACCGCCCCCCGTCCGCCGGGACGTTCGGTCGTGTAATGGACCCGTTGCTTGATCTCCACCACCGCATTGGCGGGTGCTGCGGCAAAACCGACCCGGTTGAGGATCGGCAAATCCATCCAGTCGTCCCCCATATAGGCGGTCTGGGGAGGCCGCAAGCCAGTTTGTTTGAGGATCTCTTCAAACACGATCAGTTTATCCGACTTGCCCTGATAGACCTGACTGATGTGCAGGTCTCGGACCCGACGGGTCACCGCCTCGGAGGTACGGGCGGTGATGATGCCTACGGCCACCCCGCTTTCCTGCAGCAGCCTGATCCCCAGACCGTCCTGGGTGTTGAAACTCTTGGTTTCGAGATCGCCGGATCCATAGGTAATGCTGCCGTCGGTGAGCACACCATCGACATCGAGGAGCAGCAGGTGCACCGCTTTAGCCTTGGGCAGGGCCGCTATCCAGGCCTCACTGCGTTCAATTGGGCGGTTACGGTGCATGGCCCGGGTCCGCAGGGCCTCGGTCAATTCACAGTCGGAAGGATAGCCTCCTCCCGTCATACCGCACCCCTGATCAGGCATCAATTACCCCGGCAACCGCTTGCCGCACGGCCAGCAACTGCTTGAGCAAAGATTCCACCTCAGCCAGCGGCAGTGAGTTGGGACCGTCGCAGAGGGCCTTGGCCGGATCCGGGTGCACCTCAAGGAAGAGGCCGTCAATCCCGACCGCCATCGCCGCCCGTGACAGCGCCGGGATAAATTCACGCTGCCCCCCGGAACTGCCGCCGGCGCCGCCCGGCAACTGCACCGAATGGGTGGCGTCATAGATCACCGGACAACCGAAGCTGCGCATCACCGGCAGGGACCGCATGTCCACCACCAGATTGTTGTAGCCGAAACTGGCCCCGCGCTCGGTCAGCAGGATGCGTTCATTGCCGGCACCGCGCACCTTGGCAACCGCATGTTCCATGTCCCAAGGTGAGACAAATTGCCCCTTCTTGATATTGACCACCTTGCCGGTTTTAGCGGCGGCGACCAGCAGGTCGGTCTGGCGGCAAAGAAAAGCAGGGATCTGGAGAATATCGAGACAGTTGGCGGCCAATTCGGCATGGGCGGGCTCGTGGATATCGGAAACCACCGGCACCCCCACTTCATCCCGCAGCCGACCCAGCAGGCGCAGTCCCTTTTCCGCCCCCGGACCGCGGAAGGAGTTGAGCGAGGTGCGGTTGGCCTTGTCATAGGAGGCCTTGAAGATATAGGAAATACCCAGCCGGGCGGTGATCGCCTTCATTTCCCGGGCAATCTCCCAGGCGAGGTCACCGCTTTCCAGCACGCAGGGACCAGCCATGAGCAACAATGGCGCCCCCGGCCCGATGGTGATCGTTCCGAACGGGGTGGTGAGTTCGACAGGCTTCATCATGAGAGCGGGTTTTCTTGCTTGTGGGTGATGGCCGCCTTAATAAAATCGCGGAACAAGGGATGCGGCTTCATGGGTTTGGACTGGAATTCCGGATGGAACTGGCAGCCGAGGAACCAGGGATGCTCCGCCAACTCGACGATCTCCACCAGATTTTCATCCGGTGAGGTACCGCTGATGATCAACCCGGCCGCCTCCAACTGCTGGCGGTAGGCATTGTTGAATTCGTAACGGTGACGGTGGCGCTCGCTGATCGTCCCCGGTCCATACGCCGCGGCGGCCAGGGTGCCGGCCTTGAGGGCACAGGGATAGGCGCCGAGTCGCAGGGTACCGCCCATGTCGGAATTTTCGTTGCGGGTTTCGACCTTGCCGGTGCGGAAGTCGAACCATTCGGTCATCAGGTAGATCACAGGATGCGGAGTGGTGAGGTTGAACTCTACCGAATGAGCCTCCTCTATTTTTGCGATATTACGAGCAAATTCTACCACTGCCAGTTGCATGCCCAGACAGATGCCGAAGAAGGGGATTTTTCGTTCGCGGGCATAGGTCACGGCTTTAATCTTGCCTTCCATGCCGCGACTGCCGAATCCGCCAGGCACCAGAATGCCATCGCACCCTTGGAGTTTGTCCAGTTCTGTGCCGTCCTCAAGGCCTTCGGCGCTGATATATTGCAGCTCAACCTTGGTTTCATTGGCAATGCCGCCGTGGATCAGAGCCTCGTGCAGACTTTTGTAGGACTCGGTCAAATCGACGTATTTGCCGGTGACCCCAATGGTCACCGTCCCCTTGGGGTGCTTGATCTTGTGGACCAATTGTTCCCAGGGTTCGATATTGGGCGCTCCGGTCCATATTCCCAATTTCTCGAGGATGCGGTCATCCACCCCCTCATTATGGAGGCTCAACGGCAGTTCGTAGATAGTATCAACATCAACGGCCGAGATAACCGATTTGGCCTCCACGTTACAGAACAGGGCGATTTTTTTCTTCAACTCGTCGGTGAGCAACGACTCGCACCGACACATCAAGATATCCGGTTGGATGCCCGAGGCCAGCAATTCCTTTACCGAGTGCTGGGTGGGCTTGGTCTTGACCTCACCGGCGGTTTTAATATAGGGCACCAGGGTCAGGTGGATGAACAGTGAATAATCTTTGCCCAGATCGCTGCGCAACTGACGGATGGCCTCGATAAAAGGCAAGCCTTCGATGTCGCCGACCGTGCCGCCGATCTCAATAATCGCCACATCGGCGTTGCCGTCCAACTGGAGCACGGCCTCCTTGATTTCATCGGTAATGTGGGGAATAACCTGGACCGTCCCCCCCAGATACTCACCACGCCGCTCCTTCATGATCACCGAATAATAGATGCGGCCGGATGTATAATTATTTTTCTGGGCCATAACCGCATTGGTAAAGCGTTCATAGTGGCCCATGTCCAGATCGGTCTCGGCCCCGTCGTTGGTGACATAGACCTCGCCATGCTGGAAAGGGTTCATAGTGCCGGGATCGACATTGATATAGGGATCAAGCTTCTGAAAGGTAACGGTCATCCCCCGAGCTTCAAGCAGCGAACCGATAGAGGCGGCGGACAACCCTTTGCCGAGGGAGGAAAGGACACCACCGGTAATAAAAATAAATTTCGTTCGTTTACTCAGGGGAGCTTTCATACAGTTTTACCTTTCAGGCGCAGGAAAAAGAGGAAGGCAGCCATCGGCTGCCTTTAAGTGGGTTGGGCACAAAATATACACGATCCCCGGTTTCTTTACAACCCTGACCCCCTTTGAAAAAATCAAGCAAAACATACTGATTTTTTTAAAAAAGTTAAAAAGACCCAGAGGGGCCGATCAGGTTTTAATCCCGTATGATCAATACCGGGCGTCTTGGTTTCTTCCCGATAAACCCAAGTCCAAGTCCGATCACTTGCCGGTGTCGTCCCACAGGGATCGGGATAAACGAATCAACTCCTCCTGTTGCGCGACCGTCAGTGGCGCAAACGGGGAATTGTCATAGGTGGTATCGCGGTTTTCGACCACCAGAACCTTGGCATCCGCACTCAGAGTGTGGGTATGCCAAACCCCTTGTTTAACATTGTACACCTTGCCCGGCTTGAGATCGACCGAATGAAGTGTAATGACCTTGGCCTCACCTGAACCGACGAAAAGCAGACAGCGGCCCTGCAACAGCACAAAGACCTCGTCAGTTTCATTGTGTCGCTGCATCCGGGTCAATCGTTCCGGCAACAAGTCGGGGCTGTAGTTGAGAATAGCCACCCGCCAACTCGAATAATCTACCAAGGGCTGGTATCCTTCGCCGGTATATTCTTTGATTTCCAACAATTGACTATGCATAGAGAAGATACCAAGCCAGAGCAAAAAGGCAATGCTCAAGGAAAAATGTCCGGTACATTGGGCACTGCGCGGGCATGATGTTTATACCCGCGCCAGCGCGCGCATTTGCTTGATCTTCGAGATAAACCTAATCTCGTAAAACGGATTACTTTTCGGTGCTGCCGATAAATCGATAAATCATGGCGCCGAGGAGCGCACCGACAATCGGGGCGACCCAGAACATCCAGAGTTGAGTAAGCGCCCAATCCCCCACAAACACCGCGACACCGGTGCTACGAGCCGGATTGACCGAGGTGTTGGTTACCGGGATGCTGATCAGGTGGATCAAGGTCAACCCCAAACCAATCGCGATGGGTGCAAAACCTTGCGGGGCGCGCTGATCGGTTGCACCGAGGATGATAAGAAGAAACATCATGGTCATGACTACTTCGGTGATCAGGGCGGCAAACATAGAATAACCGCCGGGGGAATGCGCACCATAGCCATTGGAAGCAAAGCCAGCGGTGACATTGAAATCGGCTTTACCGCTCGCAATCAAAAAAAGGACGCCACCGGCGGCCACAGCTCCCAAAACCTGGGCCACGATGTAGGGCATCAGTTGATTGGCCGGAAAACGCCCCCCAGCCCAGAGCCCGACGGAAACTGCCGGATTGAGATGGCAACCGGAAATATGCCCGATGGCAAAAGCCATGGTCAATACGGTCAGGCCAAAGGCCAGGGAGACCCCCAGCAGACCGATGCCCACGTTGGGAAAGGCAGCGGCCAGCACCGCACTCCCGCATCCACCCAAAACCAGCCAGAAGGTACCAATAAACTCCGCTCCATACTTTTTCATGTTGCTCCTCCTTTTATCGATGATCTTACCGCTTATTTGTCAGAGATCGCCAAAGACCAAAACACAGGGTCCAACCAAAGTAGAGTCAACTGCATTTGCTTGTTATAAGACGATGAGCTGAATGCAGACAGGAAACTTCTGCCATCTTTTCAAATTAATATAGATAATACCAGGAAAAATGTACACCGCCAAAAGTAGAAAATTAATATTTATTATGTATGTTTTCCGAGGGGTACTAAACCGTTTTTATGCCGGAGGGTGCACGCACCCTACACCAAGTGGATCGTGATCAGCGTTACTCTAACGAGAGTTGTCCTTATTTTTGAATAAAATGCTTCCACTTTTGTCCAAAGAGCCATAGGCATGAAACAACTCCCCAGGAAATCGATATAAAAATCGCCTGATTTTTCATTGGCCGGTACACCTTTTACACCCTCCACCACCACCGCGCTTCCATGCGCAAGCATCCCGAGGATGCCATCGAGGGTACAGGTCGGAAAACCATGTTTTTCTTGACGTTAGCGTCCCGCTACAGGTATACATCGACTATATTTTACTACCTGTCCCATTCTTTTTCCGCGAGGTTGATTTATGCACACATTTATCCGTTTTTTCCTTGCAACAACGCTTACCTGCACAGTTATGCTCCTTGGCGGTTGCGGCCCGAAACCGGTTTCACCCTATGCCGCCACCGGCAATACCCCGGCTGAAGGCGATGGTAGCAACCGCCTCGGCAATATCACCGAAGAAACCGGGCCATCGCAGGAAGGTCTCAATTCCACCGGCAGGGGAGGCGGGTCGCTTAATGCCGACCAGCAGAGCGACGCTTATAAGCGCGAACATGGCCGTTCTTCCCCTGAAATGAAACCCATCTATTTTGCCTATGATCAAGCCACTATCAAAGGTGAACAGTTGCCGAGCATGGAACACAACGGCAACTATCTGAAAAGTAACTCCGGCAGGAGGGTACTGATCGAAGGCAATACCGATGCCCGCGGCACCAACGAGTACAACCTGGCTCTGGGTGAACGTCGGGCGATAAGTGCCAAAACCTATCTGCGAGAATTCGGTATCGAAGAAAGCCGCATTCGCACAGTCAGTTACGGTGAAGAACGCCCCCTTTTCAACGGGAGTAGCGAAGATGACTACGCCCAGAACCGACGAGCTGATTTTATTCTCGAATAGCCCCCTTTTTTATTGATCGCCCCCGGGTAAGCAGAACGTTTTTTCTGCTTCCCCGCCCCTCCCTGGACTCGCGCACCACCTATCGCTGCTCTACCCGTTGTTCATTCAAATCAAAATTTCTAATCGTTTTTTCTCGATACCCCATCGGCTTCATAACGAAAATCCTTTGTTTTTTATTTGACATGGAAATGATTATCAAATACATTTGATAAAATTTTCCAGGAAGGTAATAATGAATAGAACCCTGCGCATGACCCATCAACGCGAGATCATTCTCGAGGAGTTGAATCGAAGCAAGGTGCACCCAACTGCGGATGAGTTGTATGAGCGCATTAGAAAAAAACTTCCGCGCATCAGCCTGGCCACGGTGTATCGCAACCTGGAAATACTCTCCGAGGCGGGGTTGATAAAAAAATTGGAGATCAGCGGGCGGCAAAAACGGTTTGATTGGGATCCAGAACCGCATAACCATGTTTTTTGCACCCAATGCCAACGGGTAGACAATATCCCGACCCCCGTTACTCAAATTCCAACTGTCGGTCCGCTACAGGAAAAAGGGTACAATATCACCGGTTGCAGAATTGAGTTTTTCGGCCTCTGCCCGAAATGTCTAAAACTAAAACATACCAACAAAGGAGTAAGCACTATGGGTTGTAAAACATGTGAGAGTACCGCTCTTAGCGATTCACAACGGCAAGTTCTGGAAACTTTGGCAAACACCCCCGATGCGTGCGGCAGCAAGGAAATAGCGGCCGCCACCGGCCTTGAATCCAAACAGATCAGTTGCCAAATTACCGCACTCAAGAACAAAGGGTATGTCAGTAGTCCTGCGCGCTGTAAATATACGATTACCGACGAGGGAAAAAATCAACTAAAATAGATCGATCATGCAATCCGAGTCCCGCGCAAGGGCTCTTCGTTACAATTTTTTGTGCAATACCAAATAATAATCCTTTAAAAATAGAGGTTTAGTTACGATGTGCACTCTTGTTACCAAGCAGGCGCCCGATTTCACGGCAACCGCCGTTATGCCCGATAATTCAATGAAACCCGATTTTAAACTGGCTGATTACCGGGGCAAATATGTTATTTTGTTTTTCTACCCCCTGGATTTCACCTTTGTCTGCCCCTCTGAGATCCTTGCATTTGACCGGGAACTCGCGACCTTCAAAGCCAAAAACTGTGAAATTATCGGTGTTTCCATTGATTCCCAGTTTTCCCACTGGGCCTGGAAAAATACTCCGATTAAACAGGGAGGAATCGGCAATATCCAGTATCCGCTGGTGGCTGATCTTGATAAAAAAATATCGCAACAGTACGGCGTCCTCCTCGATGCCGGTATTGCCCTGCGCGGCACCTTTCTGATCGACCGGGAAGGCGTTATCCGCCATGCGGTGGTCAATGACCTTCCACTGGGACGCAATATCGACGAGACCTTACGTATGGTCGACGCCCTCCAGTTTCACGAGAAACATGGCGATGTCTGTCCGGCCAACTGGGCGGAAGGAAAAGAGGCCATGACCCCCACTGCCGCCGGTGTTGCCGACTATCTCAGCAAACACAACGGATAACCACACTGTAGCACTATTGATCAAACGGTTAATAATTAGGCAAATTGTCCCTTTCGCACCAGGGCAAGATGGTTTAGAGTTTGAACATGTTTTGCCGGTGTTAAGGTGGGTCCTGGTCTAGGTCCCGCCAAACGATTCTTTCAAACAACAAGGAGAACATGCTATGACCAAAAAAAATGAAGTGTATAAATGCGCGCTGTGCGGCAACATCGTTGAAGTCCTGCATGCCGGGGCGGGTGAACTCGTTTGCTGTGGCCAACCCATGGGATTGATGACCGAAAACACTGTTGATGCGGCCAAGGAAAAACATGTACCTGTCATCACCAAGTTGGCGGACGGGTATAAGGTCGCCGTTGGGGCGGTCGCCCATCCCATGGAGGAGAAGCACTGGATTGAATTTATCGAATTGATCGCCGACGGTAAAGTGTACCGGCAGAACCTCAATCCCGGTGACACTCCCGAGGCGACCTTCTGCATCAAGGCAGACAAGGTATCCGCCCGCGAGTATTGCAATCTGCATGGGCTGTGGAAGGCCTGAACACTTCAACCAACAAAACTAAGGATGTGACAATGAAAAAATATACCTGTGTGGTCTGTGGCTATGTATATGATCCAGCGGAGGGTGATCCGGCAAACGGCGTAGCCGCCGGAACCGCCTTCGAAAACATTCCCGATGACTGGACCTGCCCGGTCTGCGGCGCAGGGAAAGACGAGTTCGAAGAAGCGTGAATAACCATCCCTCCCGCCTGGTTATAGCCGAGCGGGAGGGGTATTCTAACAGGCCCTATCGGGGAAGGATACTGTCCACGGCGCACCATCGAGACGCCATCTTTTGTTGTAGAAATATCGATTAAGTCGCCAGCACGCATCCGCCCCAATTTCTGTTCAATGCCCCGATCTCCCCTCGACAGTACAGATTCCTGCGATCAGAGGCCTTGCACTCTGCCCCTTTTTTATAAGGTTAACCTATGAAAAAAATACTGTTTTTTGCTTTTCGCGACAATCCGCTCTGCTTTATCCACGTCCTGCTCAACAGCCTCGATCTGGCGAAACAGGGGATGGAAGGAAAGATCATCCTGGAGGGTGAGGCGGTCACTCTGGTGCCGCTCATGGCCGATCCGAGTCACTTCCTCCACCCCCTGTATCTCCAGGTCAGGCAACAGGGCTTGATCATCGGGGCCTGCCGCGCCTGTTCCCTGAAATTAAAGGTCGCCGACGCCATCGAGAAAGAGGGCATACCGCTAATCGGCGAGATGTTCGGTCATCCCGCCATGTCGCAATATATAAATACCGGGTATAGTATACTTACGTTTTAATTCAGCCTATCTTGCAGGAGGTTTGTTTCCATGAAAAAAATTGAATTGGCAGATAACGTCTACTGGGTGGGGGCCGTCGACTGGGTGACCCGTGATTTTCACGGCTACTCGATCAATGGCACCAGCTATAACGCCTATCTCATCATCGATGAGAAAATCACCCTGATCGATACGGTCAAAAAGCCCTACACCAGTGAGTTGCTGCATCGAATCCGTAACATCATCGATCCTGAAAAAATCGATTACCTGGTGGTCAACCATGTGGAAATGGACCATTCCGGCGCCTTGCCCGAGGTAATGGAGGCGATCAAACCGGAGAAGGTCTTCTGCTCGAAGATGGGACACAAAGCCCTGCTCCAGCATTTCCATCGACCGGATTGGCCCTATCATGTCATCACTCCCGGCGAAGAGGTCAGCCTGGGCAAACGTACCTTGAGTTTTCTCGAAACCCGGATGCTCCATTGGCCGGACTCGATGTTCACCTACCTCAAGGAAGACGAGATTCTGTTCACCAGTGACGCCTTCGGCGAGCATCTGGCCACCAGCGAACGCTTTGACGATGAGGTCGGTCAGGAACTGCTGATGCATGAGGCGACCAAATATTACGCCAACATCCTTACCCTCTATTCGCCGGTGGTGAAAAAACTGCTGGCCAAAGTCCAGGAGATGCAACTGCCTATCAAGATGCTCGCCCCTGATCACGGCGTGGTGTGGCGCAGCAATCCTGGGAAGATCATCGAGGCCTATTCGCGCTGGTGTGTCCATCAGGGTAACGGCAAAGCCCTGGTTATTTACGACACCATGTGGGAATCAACCAAGATGATGGCCAAGGCCATTGCCGAAGGTCTGCACGAAGAGGGGATTGAGTACAAACTGCTCGATCTGCAGGTCAACCATCGCAGCGATGTCATGACCGACGTGCTCGAAGCCAGCGCCGTGGTCCTGGGTTCCTCGACCCTCAACAATGGCATGCTCCCGCGGATGGCCGATTTCCTCATGTACATGCGCGGTCTTCGCCCCACCAACAAGATCGGGGCCTGCTTCGGGTCCTACGGTTGGTCGGGTGAGGCGGTTAAAATGATGAACGATACCTTGAAAGAAATGAACATCATTCTCTGCCACGAAGGGCTGAAAATGCAGTATGTGCCCGAGCATGCGCAACTGGGCACCTGTGTGGAAATGGGACGGACGGTAGGAAAAACCCTGAAGGCCTTTATGGCCGGTGAGAAGGTCGAATCGGTGATCTGATCTATCCGGTTTGCGGTTATCCCCTTAGTATTCGGGGGTAACCGCAAACCCTTGTCTATTCACTCGCAACAACAAGGGCGGGACGTGACCCGGTCATACATCAGGCCGATGACTTCATCGACTGGACGACCGGTGGAATCAATACAGAGCGCGTCCGGCGCGGCCTTGAGCGGGGCGATGGTTCGCTCCCGATCATCCTTGTCCCGTTTAATGATCTGGGCCAGCAGTTGCTGCTCGTCCACAGCCTTGCCTTTACTGCGCAACTGGGTTGCTCTTCGGCTAGCGCGAACCTCGGGGCTGGCATCAAGGAAAAATTTCCAAGCCGCATCGGGAAACACTACTGTCCCGGTATCACGCCCCTCGGCAACAATGCGGCCGGCGGCCCCTATCTGCTGCTGCAATGCAGTGAGTTTGTGCCGGACCAACGGTTGCGCCGAAACCGTTGAGGCCAGCATCCCCATTTCCGGGGTGCGCAGATATCGCCCTACCTCACGCCCATCTACAAACACCTGGACATCATCCTCTCCTGGTGCTGGCGGGAGAAGCTCGATACGGATCGTTTCCAGGAGCGATTCCAGTTGATCGGGGTGCAACGGATCAACCCCCTGCTCCTGACAGGCATAAGCCACGGCCCGGTACATGGCACCCGTATCAAGATAGGTGAAACCGAGCCGGGCAGCCAAGGCCCGCGACACCGTGGACTTGCCGCCCCCTGAAGGTCCATCAATGGTAACGATCGGTTTATGGTCGCACATAGCTTAATTCCTGCAGACATTCAGCCAAGGCGGCGACAAATCGCCGGTTTTCCGCCGCCGTGCCCACGGTAATCCGGATAAAATCGGGATAGCCATAGGCCTTCATCGAGCGGACGATCACTCCCTTATAAAGCATCGCCTCATACAGTCGGGTGGCGTCACCGCCAACATCGATCAGAAAAAAATTAGTGTGCGACGGATAAGGGGTGCAGCCGAGTTGGGTCACCGCCTCAGACAGTTTGGCTCTTTCTTCCGCCGTCGCCTGCAGGGTATGGTCATAGTGAGCCATGTCGTCCAGGGCCGCCAGCGCGCCTGCCTGAGCTGGCAGGTTGATGTTGAACGGCTGCCGGACACGATGCAGCAGGCTGGCCACCTCCCGGTGCATGACCCCGAAGCCGACCCGCAATCCCGCCAGGCCGAAGGCCTTGGAAAAGGTGCGCAGAGAGACGACCGCCGGAATATATTCAGGATGGCGGATGCAACCCAGGACATCAATACGCCGGGCCGGTACGACAAAATCGACATAGGCCTCGTCCAACACTACAATCACCGATTGCGGCAGACTGGACAGGAACCGATCAAAGGCTTCTTTCTCAATCAGGGTACCGGTCGGATTGTTCGGGTTGTCGATAAAAATCAGCCGAGTCCGGTCGGTGACCGCCGCACTGATCGCCTCCAGGTCATGGGCCATATCTTTCAGGGGGATGACCACATTCTCCCCGCCGCGCACCTGCACAAATTTCTGGTACATGAGAAAAGAGGGATGGCTGGTGATCACCGCATCCCCGGTACCGACAAAGGCTTTGACCAAAAACTCGATGACCTCGTTGGAACCGTTACCCAGAACGATCTCGGAAGGATCCGCCCCGATCCACCGGGCGATGGCCTCGGTGAGCGAGTAGCTGGAACCATCGGGATAACGGTGGAGGTTGTGCAGCATCTCGCCGATCGCCTTCACCGCTTTGGGCGAGGGACCCCAGGGATTTTCATTGGACGCCAGTTTGATGGCGTTGGTAATCCCGTACTCCCGTTCGAGTTCATCCATGGGTTTGCCGGGAGGATAGGGTACGATCGCTGCGATGTGTTGGGGAACAGGAATCTGCATAATTAAACTAAAAGTGGTTTTTTTCCTGCAATGCCGGCCCGTTGTTCAAGATTGTAGGCGGCACGCAAAAGAATAGCTTCATTGAAATGGGCGGACTGGAGTTGCATACCGATCGGCAGGCCTTGAGCGTGGAATCCGCAGGGCACCGACATGCCGGGGACACCGGCCAGATTAGCAGAAAGGGTAAGGATATCGGACAAATATAGGGCAAGCGGGTCATCGGCCTTGTCGCCGATCTTCCAGGCCGGGGTCGGGCAGACTGGCGAAACCATCAGGTCGCAGGTGGTAAAGGCTTTGGCAAAATCCTCTTTAATCAAGGTCCGCACCTGGGAGGCCTTCTTGTAGTAGGCATCGTAATACCCGGCCGAGAGGGCATAGGTACCTATCAGAATCCGGCGCTTGACCTCGTCCCCGAAGCCCTGGGACCGTGAGCGTTTGTAGAGATCGATCAACGAATCCGCAGTGCGGTCACGGAAACCGTAACGGACGCCGTCGAACCGGGCCAGATTCGAGCTGGCCTCTGCCGGAGCGATCAGATAATAAACCGCTACGCAATACTCGGTGTGCGGCAGGGAGACCTCAACGATGGTTGCCCCTGCCTCCTTGAGCATGGCTATTCCCTGGCGGACCACCCGATCAACCTCAGGGTCCAGACCCTCGCCGAAATATTCTTTGGGCACCCCAATCCGCACGCCTTGGAGCCCATCCTGCAGCGCCCCCGAAAAATCGGGAACTTCCATGTTGATAGAGGTGGAATCACGGGGGTCATGGCCGCTGATGGCATTCATCATCAAAGCGCAGTCCCGCACATCCTTGGTCAACGGACCCACTTGATCAAGCGACGAGGCAAAAGCCACCAGGCCATAACGCGAGACCCGGCCATAAGTCGGTTTCATCCCCACCGTGCCGCAGAGCGAAGCGGGCTGACGGATCGAACCGCCGGTATCGGTCCCCAAGGAGGCAAAGCATTCGTCCGCCGCCACCGCTGCCGCCGAACCGCCACTGGAACCACCAGCCACATAGCCGATTTTCCAAGGATTGTTTGGGGTCTGAAAGGCACAGTTTTCACTGGTTGAGCCCATAGCAAATTCGTCCATGGCCAGTTTACCCAGCAGCACCGAACCGGCCTGCGCCAGCCGGGTGACCACTGTGGCATCATAGGGGGCGACGAAATGCTCCAGTATTCGGGAGCCGCAGGTGGTCGGCATCAAGGTGGTGCAGAGCACATCTTTGACGGCGAGGGGGATGCCGCAAAGTGAACCGCCCTGACCGTTTTTTCGCCGAGCATCGGCCTGCTCCGCCTGACGCAGTGCACCTTCACGATCAAGGGCCAGGTAGGCCTGCACCTGCGGCTCAACGGCATCAATTCTGGCAAGAACCGATTCGGTGAGGGCAACCGAGGTCACCGCGCCGCAATCAAGCTGATCCAGAGCTTCATGAAGGGTTAACGAGTAATGTTCCATGGTATGAGTATACAGAAAGTTTGAGAAAGAGAGCCTCTGTGGATAATCAGAGGTCAGATAATTCGCGGCACAACAAAGGATTCGCCGTTTTGTTCCGGCGCATTGGCAAGGGCCCGTTCCCGCGGCAGGGACTCCTGGACTTCATCGTCACGGAAGGCATTAACCACCGCTTGCGGGTGGGTGGTCAATGCTACCCCGGTGGTGTCCAGTTCATCGAGTTTAGCGGCATAGGAGAGGATCGCATCGAGATGTCCGGTCATGCGCTCCACCTCAGCGGCGGTCAAATCCAAACGGGCCAGTTTGGCCACATGCTGCACTTCTTCTTGAGTTATTTTCATGGCTTTATAAAAGAAAAAACAACGGTGATAAGGCGTTGGCCTCGAAACAAAAAACAGCTATTGTTTATACAGGGAACGGACGGAAAGGACAACCCCTGCAAAAATTTCGACGAGTTCAACGTCAAATTGCGAACCGCCACAGCGCCGCAACTCGCCGATAGCTTCTGGGGTGGTAAGATTTTTTCGATAGTTGCGGCGGGAGGTCATGGCGTCATAACTGTCGGCAATGGTGATGATCCGGGTCAAGGTGTCAATTTCGTTATCACTGAGACCGTCAGGGTACCCGGAACCGTCGAGTTTTTCATGATGATGCCTAATGATATCGCGCTCCCGGTCCATAAAGCTGAGCGGTTCAATGATACTCGCCCCAATCTCCGGATGTTTTTTGATCAATTCCCACTCCTCCGGGGTCAAAGTCCCCGGTTTCTGGATACAACTGAGATCGATGACCAGTTTACCGATATCATGGAACTGGGAAGCCCGCCGCAGAACGACCATATCCTCGCCATTGAGTCCGGCGGCATCCCCTAGGAGAACAACATATTCCGTCACTCTGCGGGTATGCCCTGCGGTATAGCCGTCTTTTTCCTCCATTGCGGCCTGCAGGCTGGACATGATCTGAACGGTAGCCTTCTCCAGGTTGTTACTGTACTGTTCAAGTAGGATGTTTTTCTCAGCCAGTTCCCGCGTTTTTGCCAACACTTCGCTTTCTAGATTCTTTTTAACCTCTTTTTCCTGCAATAAAAAATGCCGCTTTTCCGCCGCCTGCTTGATCTTGATATGAAAGAGCTCGATGTCGGCAATGGGTTTGGTCAGAAAATCGTAGGCACCGAGGTTGATAGCCCGCACCGCATAATCCATGGAACCTGCACCGGTGAGGAAAAGTACCGGGATATCGATCTTTTTACGGTTCAAGCACTCCATAGTCTCAAATCCGTCCATATCCGGCATATTGATATCCAGGACAATAACGTCGAATTCATCCGACACCTGTTCCAATACCTCCCGTCCGGACTGGACAGCCACCACCTCGTGGTCGAATAGATGGAGGATTTTTTGGATCGCACTGCGAACCAGCGTATCATCGTCTGCTATGAGAATTTTTGAACCCATATCTCTTCAGAAGTAACCCGCTAAAAAATAATATTACCGCCTGAGGAAGTGACCCACACACGGCCAAACGCGCTTTCTATATATAGTCTCTCACAATTACAAAAACTTACCAAAGAATTATTACTTAACCCCTTTGACATTTGACGGAAAAAAACAAACTTAAATTATTAAATTCGAATAGTTAACCAAAAAAACATCAAATATTCCACCAGTTTTTAATCCAGTTTAGAGTCTGGTCGAGACTGGCCGATTCGGTTCGCGTTGAACGGAACCGATTTATATTATGTGGTGTCAGATAAACCGGATAGGCGGCGGAGAGCGGCGCTCCATGCAATTCAGTCAGCACGGCCAAGGTACCGTTGCGTATATTGTCGAAATCATATCCACCTTCCAGCGTCAGCAACAACTTCCCCTGGCAGCATTCCTCAGCGAGTTCCAGCAATACCTGCGTCATATAAGCCACCCCGGCGGCACTCACCTGCATGGCACCCATGGGATCGCCACCTAAAATATCAAAACCGCAGGAAACCAGAATCAACTGGGGACGAAAACTGCGAGCCAGCGGGACATACAGTTCATTGAATATTCGTGCATATTCTTCATCTCCCTGTCCACCGATTAAGGGAACGTTCACGGTATACCCTGCTCCTTTTCCCTCCCCGGATTCCAGTAAGGTCCCCGACCCTGGATAAAAGGGGTACTGGTGGGTTGAGCAATATAACACCTTGTCGTTCCGATAAAAACTGCGTTGTGTTCCATTGCCGTGGTGCAGGTCCCAATCGACTATCAGGATACGCTCCAAACCCAAATTCTTGATGGCCCACCTAGCCCCGACGGCTATGTTATTGAACAGGCAAAACCCCATGGCCCGGTTACGCTCCGCATGATGCCCCGGGGGACGGACCAGGCAAAAAGCGTTGTCGATCTCACTGCTTGCCAGTCTCTTGATGCCATCGATCACAGCACCGGCGGCAAGCAGCGCCGCTTGATAAGAGTGCTTTGAGGTTCTAGTGTCGGCATCAAGATAACTGGCAGGAAGTGCCGCGGTGGCTGCGACCTCCCGGACCAGTTCCGGCGTATGGTTCAATTTTATCATTGCCGCGGTGGCAGCAGGAAAAACAGGAAAAAAGAGTTTCTCGGCCACCTCGGCTTTTTCCAGTTCCCGATAAATTTCATGCAAACGTTCGGCCGATTCGAGATGCTCTCTGCCGGTTTGATGTGCCAAAAATAATGGATTTTTATATACAGCGGTTTTTCGCATCACCAGACCTCTTCCAGGTAAACACTTCATTTTCAGTGACCAGCACATCCATAGGGACGTCATGGGGCAGCGCCGGTATTTTGCTGACTAATTGTCCGGAAAAGGCAAGACCAATGCGGACGGCCTGGGGCGCAACTTGTGCCAAAAAACGATCGTAATATCCGCCGCCATAGCCGAGGCGATTCCCGGCGCGATCAAACACAGCGCCTGGCATGAGGATGACTTCAAGGCTTTTCGGGTTCCTCGTCTGGCGTTCCACCAAAGAGAGAACGGGTTCCGGTATGCCTTTATATCCTGGCGCAAGATCAAGCAGGGGATCGGTTATGGCCACTGCCAGCAACCGGGAATGCTCCGGGACAGCCAGGGGGACGCAGACTATTTTTCCCTCCGCCAGGCATCTATGGAGAAGCGGGAAGGTTTCGACTTCGCTCTGATAACTGCAATAGATCAAGATTACGTGACTTTCTTTGAAAACCGGTAACCCTGCCACTGCTTCGACAATCTGTTTACTCATCCCCCGGCGATGAGCACGGCCAATCCGGTTTCGTTCTGCGAGCATTTGATGGCGGAGTTGTTGACGCTCGATGCGGGTATCACTCATAGATTAGGGTTCCCTTTGCACCCCGACAAAAAAAGGGCAGTACCCGTCATGGATACCACCCTTTAAAACCGAACCCTAAACTAATTACATTGGTAGTATCAGTTTATTGCTGTCCTCGTTCCATGAAACCACGAGGTACCAGATCAGGGCAAAACCAACAATCAAGGCCATGGTATAGCCATAGCCTAAAGCATCGGGCAGGTACAGATAGCTACCGAGATATCCTTTTTCTTCAAACCGATAGGCAGAAAACCAAGCCAGCATCAATGAATTTGAAAGGGAGAAAAACGGTACAGCCACCCACAGTTTAATCTGACCCTCCCCCACACGCCACAGGGCGCCAGATCCGCAACCTCCAGCCAGCATTGCGCCGAGGCCAAAAATAAATCCACCGACCACACCGCCCCAACCGAAGGTGCCGCGTACATAATTCATCGGATCAAGCACCGGATCGCCACCCAGGCGGGTTGCAACACTATATTTGAGGATGGCCGCGCCGACCGCGACAATAACAATAGAAAGCGCAACGGATTTCGCCATTTTGCAATCGCCGGTCATGTGCGGTTCACGGAATCCCTGAATCATACACCAGCGTCCCCGCTGCATGGTATACCCAAGACCAACGGCGATCAGCAGGATACCGGAAAGCGAGGTAATGTATTCAACATAATCCTCCCCTTTAAAATTAGCGTAGTAATTTGCACACCAGACAACACCAACCAGCCCGGCAATCCCAAAAACCAACTGGATCAGAAAAGGGATCTCGATGGTAAAGGATCCGCCGTCGCCCCAACTGATATGTTCCATCTCTTTATATAAGAGCCAGAGACCGAGAAGCACACCGGGAACCAACCCTACCCACATAGCAAAACCGTTGGCCGCCAGATTGCCGATAGCATTGTACATACCGCCGACGTTGCAACCACCAGCCAAGGCCGCACCGATACCCATCAAAATACCGGCAATAATGGCTTTGACGTACTCACGCACCGGGGGAAAACGGAAAGCAAACTGTCCACCTAGGCAGGCGGAAATAAAAGCGCCACCAATAAATCCAAGACCGATGACCGAGCCAGTGTTGAATAACATCGATTTAGTCAGGATCTTATCGCCATCTTCATTGACAAACCCTATCAATTCCGCGAGGTCACCGTTAAAAACACCTGCCTTAAACAGCATCCAGTCACCCCAATTGCGAATGGCTCCCACTGCACCCCAAGGCCGCCACCAAGCCATGATAAGGATACTCAACAGGGCTACAACAATACCGGTTATGGTCGGATTCCACTCATCCTGGCAAAGCACTTTATACAAGTGTTTAATTTTTTGCCAAAAAATCTTAACATCTTCCATTCTTCAACAGCCTCCTTCCCCTTTAAAATAAAAATTAACTTCCTATTCAAAAACTTCTTGCAAAATAGATGGAAATTACTGAAAAATGCAAAAATACCGTTGCTCACCGAATTTGTCAATAAAAGCAGTCACCTTACAGGAGACAGCATTCAAACGCTCACTTTTGCAAGCGATTTTAGCGGATTAATTCGGTCAACCGGTCTTGTTGCTATTTCTGTTTCTACCTTGACAACCACACCATTTATTTATAAACTAAATCGTCTTTTTTTCATGTATAAAATGGTCTTTTTAAAAAAGTATTTTCTTAAGGAGAACACACTATGAGTGACGTAAAAGTAGCACCTGAAGGTCTGGCTGTAGCTGCAGTTCTCGATGCACGTGGTTTGAGCTGCCCCATGCCGCTCCTCCGCACCAAAAAAGAAATCGGCAAGATCAGCGCAGGGCAGATTCTGCACATTCAAGGAACCGATCCGGGTTCAAGAAACGATATCCCGGGCTGGTGTGAGCGTGCCGGTCATGAGTATCTCGGCGAGAAGGAAGAAGCAGGGTACATTAGCTTTTTTATTAAAAAAGGATGATCTTTCCGTAAAACCTATCCTTTTGAAGGAGGAAAAAAGCCAATGGCTGCTGATCCAAATAAATTTGGTATTTTCGTTACCAGCCCTCAGCACATGCGTCATATCCTCGGATTGACCAGAGCTGCGGTACATGCCGGAAAAAAGGTAATGATCTTTTTTACCTTTAAGTCCGTCCATTTAACCAAAAATCCTGATTTCTACACATTGACCCAACTCTGCGACCTTGAAGATGTAGCCATCTGTGCTGACAGCTATATTTGTGAAGGGTTCGACAACGTCAACGATGTACCCCGCGGTTTAACCGACAAACAAATGCGGACCCAAGCTTTTCACGGCGCCATTCTCGACGAATGTGCGAAGTATATCGTCATGTAAGGAGAGACGGATATGGAATCATTAAAAGTTTATATACTGATAGCCAACCGTGTATACAATGATGGTATACGTTCTGGTTTAGGTCTTGCTGTTGAAAATCACTATTCGTTTCCCGTCATCATGAACGGTGAGTTCCCGCGCATGTCCAACTACATGGCCGAGAACATCGCCTGGATTGCCGATATGGAAGGTGAAGTGTTGAGTTGCGGCGCCGATGCGCCCACCGATTTGCCAGAAGGGACTGAAATTACCAATATCTCCTTGGAAGAATTGGGCGAGCGAATGAGGGAAGCTGATTTCATCATTCCTTACGGTCTTCCGAAACAATCCCACGAGCCTCCAGGTGCTTGTAGCGAATAAAAGGAGAAACCTATGAGTGGTGATACGATGAAAATATTGCAGGTGTACAAATCTGAGCCCACCGATGATGTTAAAAAACTGGTTGAAATTCTGAACCGTGACCGTGATGCGGATGAATTTAAACTGTACATCGGTGAGCCGAATTACGATATTCTGATCCAGAAAATTTTTGCCAACGATAAAACCGTTTGCTGGTGGTAAGTTTGATCTAAAACAGCTGACGTAAGGTAGTCCAACCCTGTCATCTCCGGATGGCGGGGTTTTTTTTTATTTTTTAGAGCAAGCAATCAGAAATAATTCTTTCCATCAGATAGTCGTGGAAAAAGGGGCGAAACTGCCTGATTTTGATATTTTCTCTGGATGGATGTATCCGATTGGTCAATAAGATGATGATGATATCCCGTTCGGGATCTATCCAGAATGAGGTTCCACTAAAGCCCAGATGCCCGACACTCTTAGATGAAAAATAGCGCCCGCTGCTCGACAGACCCGGTGAAGGTGTATCAAACCCTAAACACCAACTTTCGGTCGGATGTTTGGTGGTAAGCGCTTGTTGCAATAGGGTATTCGGAAAAGCGGGGTGTGACGCCCTGTTTTTCCAGATATCGAGGATTAATTCACACAAAGTCAAAACACTCTCAACGTTCCCAAATAGTCCTGCATGTCCGCTCACTCCCCCCAGCAAACAGCAATGCTCGTCATGGACCTCCCCTTGAATGATTCTATTGCGCCAGCCACAAAGCTCTGTGGCTGCCACCAAATGATTGCTCACAGGTGACGGTTGATTGTGTGGGAGAAAACATAAATCTAGTGAAAGCTTCAGCGGGTCGGTAACTACCTTTTTATAAAAACTATCCAGCGATTTATTGGTTAGTCTTTCAATAATTTTACCCAATAAGATGAATCCTAAATCGCTGTACCGGCAAGTTGTTGCAGGCAAATATTCCAGCGGTTCCTTTAAGATTTTTTCTATAAGGCTATTTTCAACTATCTCATTAAATTCTGGAAAAAATTTTTCAAAATAGGGCTTATAAGAAGGCAGCCCTGAAGAATGATTGAGTATGTTTTTTACCGTTATCAAATTTTTTTCTGGTGATATGGTTAAGTCCAACAAAGAAAGGCAGGCTTCATCCCAGTGTAATTTTCCTGTGGCTATGAGATGCAAGATACTTAAGGTGGTGCACAATGGCTTGGTGAGTGAAGCTAAATCAAAGAGGGTTTTTTTTTGAATAGCCACACCTTCCAGGTCGAAACGAGTCATCCCGCCACTGTACCATCCACGGTTACGACCCTTTTTGTTCCACATACTCACCGCTGCGGACACTCCGTAAAAAACACCGTCGGAAAGCCCTTTCCGACAAGCTTCTTCGACATATATATTTAATTGATTTTTCATTATTTTATGGTTTGTTTCCCTGAATTATTTGTTTGATATTTCGAGGGTTTTCGAGTAATTTTTTGAGCTGATAAATTCTTGATAAAAGGGTCAAATCCTGTGCAATCAACTGTTGAAAGAATGTTAATAAATATACAATCGAGATTTCCCTCACCTAACCAAGAAAACCCGAACAAATCTTTTAACAAAACTTAGCTATTAATAACAAACAGTTAATAGCTAATTCAACAAACTAACACCACTAATATCAACAATAAAATATATAAAGATAAAAGGATATTATTATGGCTTTCCAATTCAATATTGGTAGAGACGAATTACTCCGAGCTATCAGTATTCAGCAAAATATTACCAGCAAAAGAGGAACCCTGGCTATTTTATCCAATGTGCTTCTCGAGGTTCAGCCTGACCATGTGATCTTTACCGGGACCGACCTCGAAATTGGCCTGAAACAGACCGTTCCTGCAGAAGTGCTTCAAACAGGGGTTCTGACCCTGCCGGCTAAAAAACTCTTTGAAGTAGCCCGGGAATCAGGTTCTTCCATTATATCATTTAAAGAACTCGATAATAATTGGGTGGAAATTACCGCAGGACCAAGTTTGTATCGGTTAGCAGGTATGGTCGGAGATGAATTCCCTCAATTTCCTACCTATGATGAAACTGCACTTATCCAAATAGATAGCGCGGTCATGGCTGACCTAGTTGATAAAACTATATTCTCCATCGCTCAAGACAAAGAAAATATGTTCACCTTGACCGCCGTTTTATTACAGAAAATTAAAGAAAATGATCATCTCTATCTAAAAATGATATCTTCTGATGGACACCGCTTAACCATCATGAGCAGAGAAATCGATTCTACCCTTGATGGCCTGCACATGAATCCGGTGACTTTAATTCCCAGAAGGGGGGTGCAGGAAATTAGAAAATTTTGTGAAAACAAAATTTCCTTTGCCTTTGGGATAGAAGAAAAACAGGCCGTCTTAAAAAGCGAAGATTCTTTACTTATTGTCCGATTAATGGAAGGTGATTTTCCAGATTTTCAAGGATTACTTAATAGTTTATCAAAAGATAATGTAATTTCTATTGATAGGAATCGTTTTCTAGAAAGTTTAAAGCGAATAAACCTTTTCACTGAAGACATATTTCATGCCATAAAAATAGAAATTAATGATAAAAAAATGATTTTAACCTCTCAAAATGCTGATTTTGGGTCTGCAAAAGATGAGTTTGATGTCGATTATGAAGGAAAATCTTTGTCATTAGGATTTAATTGTAGATATTTTATTGAAAGCCTTCAGGTTATGGAATCAAATATTATAAATGCCAATATTAATTCTCAAGAAAGTCCATGCATGATTACTTCTAATGAAGACATAGGATTTTTAAGTATTATCATGCCTATGAAATTATAATATTAATTTCCATTTTTTTTTAAAAAGATAGTTTTAAAATCTACAAAAACAAAGGAAAACAGTGACTGATATAAATAACACGTCCTATGAAGCTGAGCATATAAAAGTACTTGACGGACTAGAAGCGGTTCGAAAAAGACCGTCCATGTATATTGGCAACACCGGCGAAGAAGGTCTGCATCATTTAATTTACGAGGTGGTTGATAATTCCATCGATGAAGCCTTAGCCGGCCATTGCGATCAAATCAGCATCACCATCCACGAAGACAATTCCGTCACTGTCGAGGACAACGGCAGAGGAATCCCAGTCGAGATGCATCCCACCGAACATATGTCGGCCTTGGAACTGGTTATGACCACCTTGCACGCCGGTGGAAAATTTGATCACTCGACCTATAAGGTTTCTGGCGGTCTTCATGGTGTCGGTGTGTCGGTGGTCAATGCCTTGAGTAATAATACGGTTGCCGAGGTCAAACGGAACGGAAAAATATACAGGCAGACTTTTGCTTACGGTATTCGCACCAGCGAACTTGAAGAAATAGGAATAAGCGAGCAGACCGGCACCAGCATTTTCTTCGCCCCGGACCCAGAAATTTTTTCGGAAACAACGGTTTTTCAATATGAGATCGTTAAAACCAGAATGCGGGAATTGGCTTTTCTCAATAAAAATATCCGGATTATCCTGAAAGATGAGCGTGATGGTGCAGAAGACACCTTTTATTATGACGGCGGTATTACCTCGTATGTCGAATATTTAAACCGAAACCGCACCTGCGTCCATCCGGACCCCATTTTGATTTCTGGTGAAAAGGATTCGGTCCAGGTCGATATCTGTTTTCAATATTTTGATGGATATTCCGAGCGGCTCTTTTCTTTTGTTAACAATATAAATACAAAAGAAGGTGGTAGTCATGTAGCCGGCTTTCGAGCGGCCCTGACCAAATGCATAAACCGCTATGCCAGTGATGATGTGGTTCCCAAACATCTCAAGGAAAAAATGGGGGGCGATGATGTCCGCGAAGGATTAACCTGTGTCATTTCCGTTCGTGTACCTAATCCACAATTTGAAGGGCAGACCAAAACCAAATTGGGTAATTCCGAGGTCAAATCAATAGTTGAGTCGCTATGCAATGAAAAATTGGGAGCCTATCTGGAGCAAAATCCCGCGGTAGCCCGCAATATTTTAAGTAAAGCAGTGGAAGCGGCTCGGGCTCGGGATGCTGCTCGAAAGGCTCGTGAACTCTCCAGAAAAAAAGGGAATCTCTCCGTTTTGATGGCGGGTAAACTTGCAGAGTGCCAAAGCAAAAATCCGGCAGACCGGGAAATTTTCATAGTTGAGGGTGATTCGGCGGGCGGCTCCGCCAAACAGGGACGGGATAGGGCCGTACAGGCGATTTTACCCCTGCGCGGTAAGATTATGAACGTTGAAAAAGCTCGTTTTGATAAAATTCTCAGCTCTGAGGAAATTAAACAATTGGTGGCCTCGCTGGGAACCGGGATAGGCAGTGAAGAATTTGACCTGGCCAAACTCCGCTATCATAAAGTCATTATAATGACCGATGCCGATGTTGATGGAGCCCATATCCGTACTTTGCTCTTAACCTTTTTTTATCGCCAGATGCTGCCACTAATTGAAAACGGACATGTTTATATTGGGCAACCACCGCTATATCGTCTGGGAAAAGGTAAAAAAGAGCAATATTTCCTCAACGATGAAGCCCTCAATACCTATCTGTATTCCCAGGCCAGTCAGTTGATGCGTATTCATACGGATAAGGATGTAATGATTGCCGAAAACGTCATGGTGGATGTCCTGCGGAAGCTTTCTGCCTTTGAAAGGATAGTGGCCTATCTGGAACGGATTAATATCCAAGAACCCTTGGCTCTGTTTATGCTGAAAAACAATGTGCACACAGCGTTGCAATTTGAAAATCGAGCCTTCGTTGATGCCTTGGCAGAAGAGTTACAAACAATGGGCACTTTGGTGGGAGCCGTCAGGACTTGCAGTTGGCGACCCGCCTGTTTCGAATTCGACGTCACCTTCAGTGGTCAGATGCACATGGCTGTGACCCTTGGGCCCAACGTCCCGCTCATTAATGAATATCGCCATGCCCTTGAGCTTTACAAGACGATTCAACCTTATCTCACCTGCTCCTTTACATTAGTGCGGACCGGGGCGAGCGGGCAAGAGAGTGAATCAACAGCCGAAACCTGGCATCGACTGATTGAGTTGGTGCGCGAAGAGACCTTCAAAGGCAGCCATCTGCAGCGGTATAAAGGTTTGGGCGAGATGAACCCTGAACAACTTTGGGACACCACCATGAATCCGGAAAACCGGATGTTGCTCCAGGTAAAAATCGATGATATCCAACTCACCGACGATATTTTTACGACGCTTATGGGAGATAAGGTCGAACCACGGAGAGAATTTATTCAAAATCACGCCCTTGAGGTGGCAGATCTGGATATTTAACCACAGTTCGATTCAGATCACGAAAACTAAATTATCTCCCTTAAGCCAGACTCAAGCAGGAATTTACAATGACGGAATTAACCGCAGGTACCACCCCACAACCAACCATAGCCATTGAAAAGGAATTACGTAAATCCTATATGGATTACGCCATGTCGGTCATTATCGGCAGGGCGCTTCCGGATGTCCGAGATGGCCTCAAACCGGTGCATCGCCGCACCCTTTTTGCCATGCGCGAACTGGGCAACACTTACAACCGGCCCTATATCAAATCAGCCCGTATTGTCGGTGATGTTATCGGTAAGTATCATCCCCATGGTGACACCGCCGCCTACGACACTCTGGTGCGAATGGCGCAGCATTTTTCCATGCGCTATCCCCTGGTCGACGGTCAGGGCAACTTTGGTTCCATGGATGGCGATTCGGCCGCTGCCATGCGGTATACCGAAGCTCGGATGACCCGGCTTGATCAGGAATTGGTTGCAGATCTTGAAAAAGAAACGGTGGACTTTGTCCCCAACTACGACAATTCCCTGCAGGAGCCCTCGGTTCTTCCCTCCAAAATTCCCAATATTCTGATCAACGGATCAGAGGGGATAGCGGTCGGCATGGCCACCAAAATTCCGCCACACAATCTGACCGAAGTTATCGATGGATTGTTGGCCCTGATGGAGGATCCCGAGATCACAGTGCATCAGTTGATGGAGATCATCACCGGCCCGGATTTTCCCACCGGTGGTTTTATCTGCGGCCGTGCCGGGATTCGTGAGGCCTACGAAACCGGTCGCGGGATTATTATCATGCGCTCCAAAACCCATATTGAACCGCGTGGGGCCCATGGCGAATCCATCATCATCACCGAGGTTCCGTTTCAGCAGAATAAGGCCTCGCTGGTCGAAAAAATTGCGATGTTGATGAAGGAAAAACGTATCACTTCGATCGCCGAAATCCGGGATGAATCCGATCGGCACGGGGTCAGGGTGGTGCTCGATCTGCGCAAAGATGAATTTCCCGATGTGGTCATTAATCAACTCTACAAAATGACGCCGTTGCAGAAAAGTTTCGGTATTATTTTACTCTGCATTGTCAATAACAAACCGGAAATACTCAACCTTAAACAAATTTTGCAGTATTTTCTGGTCCATCGAAAAACGGTAATTTACCGACGAACCGCCTTTGAATTACGCAAGGCCGAAGAACGAGCCCATATCCTGGAAGGATTGAAAATTGCCATAACCCACCTGGATGAAGTGGTGGCGCTTATCAGGGCGTCGGTCAACCCTGCGGAGGCCAAAGAGGGGTTGACCCAACGGTTCGAATTATCCGAGATTCAGGCGCAGACTATCCTGGATATGCGCCTACAGCGCTTAACCGGCCTGGAGCGCGAAAAAATTATCAGCGACTATCAAGAGATTATTGAAAAAATCAATTGGTTGAAGCAGGTACTTAGCGATGATAGCCTGGTGCTGCAGATCATCCGTGATGAGTTTGAAAAAATAAAGGAAGATTATGGTGATGGGCGCCGAACCGAGATTATCGACGCGCCGGACGAAATCCTGCCCGAGGATATGATAACCCCGGAGGAAATGGTGGTAACGGTTTCGCATACCGGTTACATCAAACGAAATCCCATGAATCTGTACCGGGCGCAGCGGCGCGGCGGCAAGGGCGTCAAGGGCATGGTCACTTTGGAGGATGATTTCGTCACTAGCCTCTATACTGCCTCCTCGCTGGACACCTTCCTCTTTTTTACCAATAAGGGTCGTGTGTTCTGGCGCAAGGTCTATGAATTGCCGCTTGCTGGCCGAACTGCCCGAGGCAAAGCCATCGTCAATCTGCTGGAACTCGGTGAGAACGAAAAAGTTGCGGCGATTCTGCCGATTGCTGACCTGGCTAATATGGACGATAGTGTTTCGGTGCTCACGGTCACTAAACTTGGACGGGTCAAAAAGACCTTTATCTCCGAATATAAACGACCCATGCGCAAGGGGAAATTCGGGTTGACCATCCGGGATGACGATGAGATATTGACCGCTGCGATAACCTCAGGTGATAATGAGATTTTCCTGGTCACCAAAAAAGGCCTGTCTATCCATTTTAGCGAGACCGATGTCCGCGCTATGGGACGCCTTGCCGCAGGCGTCAAAGGGATAAACCTGGGCGAAGATGATGTGGTAGTCGGGGTTGCAGTCATCAAGAGTGATGATTCTATCCTGACCGTCACGGAAAACGGTTATGGCAAGCGTACAGCGGTGTCTGAATACAAACTCCAAACCCGGGGTGGCAAAGGCGTGTTCACCATCAAAACCAGCGAGCGCAACGGCAATGTCGTTGGGGTGCTGCCGGTGGTCGATGAAGACCAGGTCATGCTTATTGCCAATTCCGGTAAGGTTATTCGCATGCCGATGGACACGGTTCGCATCATCGGACGTAATACCCAAGGTGTCCGCCTGATCAATCTGGAGGAAGGTGAACTGGTAGTTGACATGTCCATGCTCGCCCGGGAAGAGGTCCTCGACGACGGGGATGATACCATTGAGGGAGATGATGAACTCGTCGAAGGAAATGATGAAGATTGATAAAATAGCCATGATGGGTGCTGGCAGTTGGGGAACGGCACTGGCCCTCCTGCTGGCCCGAAAGGGTCTCAATGTGACCTTATGGGACAGGGATGTGGACCATGTCGCTAAGCTGGCACAAGACCGGGAAAATAAAAGGCACCAAGCGGGACATCCCTTTCCTGAAACTCTGGAAGTCACCGACAGCCTTCGGGCTGCCGTCATCGGGGCCCAATGTGTAGTCATGGTGGTGCCTTCACATGGGTACCGTGAGGTGTATCGCCAGGTATATCCTCTTCTGGGGGAAGGATGTGTGGTTGTTTCGGCCACCAAAGGCATTGAGATCGGCAGTGGCAAGACCATGATCGGGATTATGCGGGAAGAGAGCAATAGCCCGAAAAACGTCCATTTGGGCGCACTGAGCGGTCCCAGTTTCGCCACGGAGGTTGCCGACCAGCAACCCACGGCGGTAACCACCGCCTTTGCCGATAACGAGGCCGCCGAGGCTGTTCAGCATCTATTTTCCACCGAGTATTTCCGGGTCTATTCCTCGGGTGATGTTATCGGCCTTGAAATCAGCGGCGCTATGAAAAATGTCATCGCAATTGCCGCTGGGATCTGTGATGGCATCCATTACGGGCTCAACACCCGTGCCGCCCTGATTACCCGGGGGCTTGCTGAAATTACCCGCTTAGGCGTGGCCTTAGGTGCAGAGCCACAGACTTTTGCCGGATTGGGCGGGCTTGGCGATCTGGTGTTGACCTGCACCGGCAATTTAAGCAGGAATCGTACCGTCGGGTTGAAATTGGGGTCCGGCTTGACCCTGTCGGAGGCTCTGGCGGAGATGACTATGGTCGCGGAAGGGGTGAAAACCACCGAGTCCTGCTACAAACTGGCCAAAGAACTGAAAGTCGATATGCCGATACTTGAACAAGTTTATCAAGTGCTTTATCAAAACAAAAGGTGTGAAGATGCCGTCCTGGAACTCTTTCAACGGGATTTAAAAAAGGAGTCGGAAACTGTGGTTTAACCCGGCCCTGGAAATGGCGAGGGAAACCAGCGGATCAAGTTTTTCCAGGGTTTTTTCAACGGTAAATCAGATAAAAACCCTACCTCATAATTTATAATTCAGGGAGGCGAGTAATGAAAAAATGGGAATGTACGGTTTGTGGTTATGTTCATGAAGGTGACGAACCTCCAGATGAATGCCCGGTGTGCTCTGCGGATAAAAGTATGTTCGTGGAAATTACCGGGGACGACAATCCCGTAGAACAGGTTTCTGCTTCGGCACCCCAACCTGCTGCTAAACCCTCGATGTCGAAGGCTTTATATTTGAAGGCATCCGAACTGATCAGTACCTATCATCTTCATCCGATAACAGTGCATACTCCCAACGGCATCATACCGATGGCGGTCATTTTTTTAGCTATCACCGCTTTCCTGGGTTTTCCCCTTTTTGAAACTGCAGCCTTGTACAGTCTCGTTTTCGTCCTGCTTAACATGCCTGTGGTCATCTTCACCGGCTATGAAATGTGGCTAAAACGTTATCAGGGTGCGTTGACTACCCTTTTTAAAATCAAAATAGCAGCGGCGGTAGTGACCGTTGTTGCCCTTTTAACCCTTATCATCTGGCGAATAGTACAGCCTGAAATAGTCACATCTCCTTCCTCCGGGCGATGGGTCTATCTGGCGGTATCGTTGCTTTTGTTGATGGCGGTGGGCGTGGCCGGTCACATGGGAGGTAAGTTGGTGTTTGGCGGCCGTAGTAAATAGACTGCCCGATGTTGTTGGGAAAGTATACTAATTGATTTTTATTCCTATTTTGAACTTGTCAGTAGAGATCATATGGGGTACATTCTTACCTATGTTCAAGTGTTCTTGCTGATAGCGTGCGCAGTCTGCCTGAGTGACAATGCTTAGGTGTACAAGTTAGCTGGCTGGGCCAAGTCACTACTAAAAGAATAAAAAATAACACAATTTAACCAATGAGGGAGGGTTCCTATGCCGACAACAAAAGACAATCTTAAAGATGCATTCGCCGGTGAAAGCCAAGCTAATCAAAAATACCGGGCGTTTGCCAAAAAAGCTGAAAAAGACGGTTTTGCCAATATCGCCAAACTGTTTCGTACCACTGCGGAAGCTGAGCGTATTCACGCCGAAGGACATCTCAAGGCCCTGGATATGATCGCCTCCACCGCAGACAATCTCCAGGCCGCCATCGATGGCGAAACCTATGAGTTCACCGAGATGTATCCGCCGATGGTCGAGTTGGCTATTGCTGATGGACACAAAGCAAAAACCATGTTCAAATTCGCCGTTGATGCGGAAGCCGTCCATGCCAAAATTTACGCCAAGGCGCTTGAGGCCGTAAAAAAGGGAGTGGATCTCGATGTGAGCGAATTTTATCTGTGCCCGGTTTGTGGTTATATCGAGTTGGGATCGGCTCCGGAAAAATGCCCGGTTTGCGGCGCTAAAAAAACGATTTTTGAACAAGTCGCGTAACCCGATAAAGAACTGTTAAAAGAGGTGGTTGCCGGTGACTGGCAACCACCTCTTTTTTTTTCTGTATCACCTTTGCCGCTATTCAGACAACTTCGCGGCCGCGGCCGGAATCGTTTAACCCAGCCAGGACGCGGGGATAAGGGCGGAGAAAAATCTGGTTGTGGAGGTAGCGCTGGCCGAAACGGATGGCATAGGCCTCAAGCAGGCGGGTGACTGCCTGTAGCGGCAACCGCTCGTCCCGGTACTCCTCTATCGAGTTAACCACATACTGTTTTTCCTCGGGCCCAAGGTGCTCGGAAATCCAGCCGAAGGCGTGGTAAAGTGTGTTGATCACCCCGGGAATACGCAGTGGCGCATACAGAATCCGGGTGAGTTCTTCGCGGTAAAGCCGGAACACCTTGGCAACCGGTAATTTGGGATGATTGGCGACAATCTTGCCGGCCAGACGGAAACGGCTTTGGTTATAAGCGAGGAAGAGCAGTTTGTGGGTGGCGTGGAAGTCTACCAGTCGACCCATTTCCGGCTGAGTGCAGATCTCACGGAAACGAGCCAGGGTGAACAGTTTGATCAGAAAATGTTCGCGTAGGGCCAGGTTGCTCAGTCGCATCTCGTCTTCTATGGCTTGGCCGTCAAAGACCCGCAGCACCTGTTCGCCGAAGACCCCGCCTGCTTTTTTGAGAAATTGCGGTTTATCGATGCCCTGGTAGATTTTGGTGTCGTATAGCCCGCAACTCGGCGATTTACTTTTGAGGATCACCCCATCAACCTGCGGATGGTCGACCAGAACAGAGGCAATTGTTCCCCCTATTTGTTCCGTCACATCCCGGCCAGTGGCGGGTTGATAAACTATAACCCCGTCCCCTGCCATGCAAAGCCGAATCGGGGCGCGGGGAATCCCCAGGCCGCAATCGGTTTCCGGGCAGACCGTGATAGTCTCCACCAATGGTTGCAACTGCTCAATAAAACCATTTTTTAAGATCTGGCCGTCGTAGCGACAGGCCGCAAAACCGAGGCAACGGCTTATAAGTACCTTCGGCACCGGAAATTTTTCGTTCATATCTTCCCCTTTTTTAAATCAGCAGCAATCGGAAACGACCTTGCGCCCAAGCAGTCGGTTGGCCCAGGAGGTAAGCAGTGCAGCAGTGCACCCCACTCCGGGGGAGACGGTGATAGCTTGCACAGGACAACTGCGCGCACAGGTGCCGCATTCCATGCAGAGATCTCTGCCCCCTACTTCCAACGCTTCGGCTGTGAGTGTAAATATACGATACGGGCAAACTTCGGTGCACAGGCTGCAGCCCGCACAACGCAGTTGGTCGACCTGCATTGTCGCTGTTCCAGCAATATATCGATACCCGTGCATCCGTCCCTCCGTGTTAGTAAAAAACACTGCCTGTCCAGAGCGCAAAGGTCAGGCATGTGGTGGCAATCTGTACTGGTATTCCCCGTCGCATCTCGTATTCGACTCCGCTTAGTGAGGTGA
>JAFLKR010000058.1:0-22652 GCA_019163135.1 Desulfobulbaceae bacterium
GATAGATGTAGTTGAGATAGCTACGGTTGGTGTGGATGATGAATTCAATCCGCATCCCCCCGGTTCGGGCGAAAAATTTGAGCATCGAGGTCTTGCCTGAACTGCCGGTGTTCGTACTGGCGTATTCGCCGTCGGTCAGGGTGTCGGAGATGTCTTCCAGGGTCATGAACGACTCGGCCTTGGTCGCACTGTGGGTCAGATGGCGCACAAAGCGTTTAACATCGTTGACCGAGTTGAGCACCGCCATCAGGCCCAGTTCGTCGTCGACTGCGGTGGCCGGGTTTTTTTCGTTTTTGCGCAGCAGTTTAAGCACCTTGGCGGCCGGCGGTTTTTTGCGGATGGTGACATAGATCGGGATGTCGGTGTCGTGGTCGCGGAACCGCCGCCGTTTGATCAGGGTGAGTTTTTCCCCGGTGGTCGGGGTCACCAAGCGTGCTTCCTCTTCCGAGAGTACCGTAACGCGGGTGCAGCTGAAGTCTTCTTTGCTGTGAGTGCTGTAGAGATACCGGATATCGAGATCGCCGATCTTGTAATCGGGGCTCCAGACGTAGGCATTGAGAAAATTGAGGAAATCGGAGAATTTCCCGCCAATTTTCGTTTCCCGTTCGCGCTGATCGATGGAGCCGGCCAGTCCCATGAGCGCCAGTTTTCGTTTGGCTTCAAACCGCGCTTTTTTGTGATAGCGATCATCGAAAATAGCCAGCAGCAGTTCGACCGGATCCCAGGAGGTGACAATTTCGTTGGTGGTTTCGATATGGGAACTGTAGGGGGCGAGCACTTTGGCCCGCAGCGAACTGATCACATCGTCCGCGGTTTGAGCGTATTCGTGAAGATGGCGAACAATTTCCCGGCTGGAGCCCTCGATGCCGAACATGTTGCCGAGCAAGAGGTGGGCGCGTTCCGCCGTCTTGGCCCGTCGTTTCTTGTCGTGGATCAGCACCAGAATTTCGTCAAAAGTGCTGATGCCCAGGAGATCGAAAATCTGGTTGCGAACGGAGCGGTACTTGGTTTTTAATAACTGATTGCCATGGATTCTGGCCACCCATGCTTTGGCCTCGCGGGAGAAGGGGTGCGACAGTGGTGGGTTGTTCTCTATGGCAAAAGGGCCTTCTTGGAGCATGGCCGAAAAAACCGATTGTTGGGAGGTCAGGAGGCTCATGGCGGGTGCGTTAGTTAGATGGCATTAGTCTGAACAGCTGCGGACACCGGTGGTGCGTGATAACATTTCTCCGCAACTAAGGGCGGCAAGAAATCCAGTTCCGGTCTGGCTGCAACGAGCCGTTATGTTGAGGAATCCTTATGGTGGCCGCCCGGACGTCCGATACAGATGAAGACATCAGCCGCGACAGCATCTTTACTACCATGCTATCCTTTGGGGCTGCAAGTAAAACCATGCCTCCGCCGGGCCGCCTGTTCGCGCCTCTGCTGCCGGATGGCCGGGGAGCATTTATGGGAGGATAGGTTTTTTTTTGCACCCGGGAAGCGGCCCGGCTTCGGTACAGTGTATTGTCGGTAATCACTGATAACGATGTTATTTTGGGGTGATATAGCCTGGCGTGCGTTTTTGGCGACAGGCGAGGTCGGAGAGAAGGGGGCAGGGAGAAGCGCCGTTTTCATTTTGACGAACCGGTTTTGCATTGATACCATAAACCTATCAGGAGTATTGTGGACAGGAGTATTGTGGAGTGGTTTGATGAGCAGGCTAGCTGACCGCTTATCCGGTTATCGACAACAATAGGATTTTGGTCTCGGCACCAATGCCGAGCCTTCAACTAAGGAGAATAATCGTGAGCTTCGGGGCAATCTTTGAACCTATCGGACGTTGGCTAGAGGCAACGCACCTGGTGGAACAGATAAAAGGTGTCGATTTTCCGGGATTATTCACCAATCCTTGGTTTTTGGTGCCGTTTGTCGCGCTAGTCGGATATCTGCTCTACAAACAAGCCTTTCGCGATTTGATTATTTTGGGACTGCTTCTGGGTGTCTGGTATGTCTCTGGCACACCGTACATGCAATCCTTGGTGGTTGGTGATGAACTGAAGATGAATAAGGTTTTGCCGGTGCTCTTTGGCGGTGCGGCGGTGCTTGGTTTGCTCATCTATCTGTTGCTTGGCCGTTCCGACTGAAACGACCGGGCCCGAGCGTCCCTTGCCGACAGTTTTTTGTCTTTGCCTTTGCATAGCCTGAACAAGGAGTGGCATGGAGTATCGTAATGCAATTTTTATCATCACCGAAGAACGTTCTTGTCCGATTTATAATGTCGGTGAAGAACTCAAGGTGGAAAACGATGCCTTAACCGTTCCCGAGGCCAAACCCGCGTGCCTGCTGCTGGTGCGCGAATTGATCAAGGCGGTAGCCGAAAAGAAGAGTATGGAGCGGTTTTCCCCCTCCGGTATAAAGAAGTTCAAGTTCGAATGTGGCGGTTGCGTTGGTCTGATCCGCTTCGAATTTAAAAAAGATAAGGGATTTGCTACGTTGCAGATGAAGTTGCTGGCCGCCGCCGAGCAGCGGGCGCGAATGCGCCATATGGACAGATTCTACGATACGCTGCGAAATCTGGAAATTTTCGAGCCGCTCGATGAGGACAGTCTTCGCGATCTTTCCAGTCTGCTGCAGTTGAAGGAGTACGAAGCCAATAAAATCGTCTTGAAAAAGGGTGACCCCGGCACCAGCCTTTATATCGTGCTTGAAGGTCGGGTGGCGGTGATCGGCGATGACGGACAGACTCTGTCCGAGATGATGGTGGGGGATATCTTCGGCGAAATGAGCCTGCTGTCCGGCGAGGCGGTGACCACCACCATCCATAGCCGGGAAAGGACTCGTCTTGCAACCCTTTCCAGTAAGGATTTCAAGCATGTTCTTATTAAGTTTCCTATCTTGCAGGTGTTTTTCTACAGATTGCTGGTGGAGCGTTCGCAGGCCAACACCATGCGGGCCGGGACTATCAGTTCGGGCATGACCGGCAGGCTGACGGAAATCAATGCAGTCGAACTTTTCCAGTTAATCAATTCCAGTCAGAAAACCGGCAGGGTGCAGTTGGTGCTCGAGGACGGCAATGCCTTGGTTGTCTTTAATGAGGGGGAACTGGTTGCAAGCAAGTATCAGGGCTTAGTTGGCAAGGAGGCGTTTTTTGCCTTGCTGGCCAAAGGCGAGGGGACTTTTACCTATACTTCCGGCCTTTCCTTGGAGGAGAAGGAACTTCCGGTCATCGGCGGTTTCATGGGGTTGATCATGGAGGGGATGCGACGGGTGGACGAGCAGGAGGCATAGACCAGGTTCTGCTTGTGCAGAGGGTTGATACTCGCCCTGTGATCCAGGTTGAGAAACTTTTTTAAGGAGGCCTGCTTTGACGGATGAAAACTACCACGTCGCGCAACAGAAGCGCATGAAACCCGCAGGCATCGGTTTTATACTGCTGTGCTTGTTGGTCCAGGGAACCGGTTCCGCAACGGCCTCCGGTTTTCGCATCACCAACCAGTCGCTTGGCGCCGTCGGGCAGGCAGGGGCGCACATTGCCTTTACTCCGGGACCGGATGCCAGCTATTACAACCCCGCCAATATGGGTGATTTAGCCGATGCCTGGCAGGTGGAAACCAGCCTGACGTTCCTTGCTCTCCCCACAATCGAATATCAAGACTCTCGCAGTCCCCTGCTTGACGGCAGCTCTGATAGCGAGCTGTTTGTCATGCCGTTGGTGCATGCGGTTTCCCCTCAATACGGTAAGCTGCGTTTCGGTTTTTCACTGACCTATCCCTACGGCCTGTCCAAGCAGTGGCAGCAGCCTTTTCCCCGGGCCAGCGCTGAGCAATTCTCGCTTTTGGTGGTGGAAGGCAATCCCACCTTTGCCTATGAACCGGTTTCCTGGTTGAGCATCGGCGGCGGTGTGCGGGTCGTCTATGGTAAAGGGGAGGTAGACAGCGCGGTGAGTAATCCGCCCTTTGCTCAACTGGCCCCATTGACCGAACTCTCTCGTTCCTCCGACGGCACCGATACCCAGCTGGGCTATAATCTCGCTCTGACGCTTAAGCCGCAGCCGAACTGGAGAATTGCGGCGACCTACCGTTCCGAGGTCGAACTCGATTTGGATGGCGATGGCCGGTTGGGCGCCTGGCTGGGGACCGTGCCAATCGCGGCGTATTCCGGCAGCGCTGAAATCGGGGTGTCGTTGCCTGCGGTTTTGAGTCTGGCCACCTCGTACACGATCGATCGACTGACCGTGGAACTGGGCTGGGATCGAACCTTTTGGTCTTCGTTTAAGGTGCTCGATTTCACCTACGATCAAAATTTTACCGGAACCGTTTTCGATGGTTTTGATCGCCCCGTTGTCAAAAACTGGGAGGATTCCGATGCCTTTCGGATCGGCTTGAGCTATGAATGGAACCAGCAATGGACCACTACCTTGGGCTTGGCCTACGACCAGACGCCAGTGCCGGATGCCACCCTGGGATTTGAATTGCCCGACGCCGATGCTTTGATCTATTGCGCGGGTGTACGCTATCGCGCCTCTGCTGCAACGGAACTCGGTCTATCTTATATGTACCACCGCACCGAAAGCCGGTCCGTGACCAACGAAGGCGTTGCCGGCCTGCCCGGAATCGACGGCACCTTTACCGAAGGCGGCGCCCACGCGGTGACTATTGGCGTGATCACCAGATTTTAGCCCATTTTTTTTCAAAAGATTTGTTTACCAAGAGCGATCAAGCTGATCGCAACAGTCAGCCCAAAGGAGTCTAATGACTAACCCCTCACCCCAAGGATCGACATCGCCAGGGTCTCAAGCCGCCGAAGCTCCTGCGATCACCCCGTTGCTGGAGAATGTCTTGAGCCATGCCACGGTTCGTTCCTTCAAGGCGGGCGAACCGATTCTCGCGCCGGGCGCAGCCACTAATGCTTTTTACTATCTGATCAACGGCACGGTGGAGGTGAGTTATACCGACCCCTACGCGACCCGGATCACCGTTGCCTTGATCGGGGCCGACGAATTTTTCGGTGAAATCGGCTTTTTTGATGGCGAATCGCGGGTCCGTGATATCCAGGCGGTGGGCGAAGCCCGGATCGGGATCTTCGACACCCAGGTAATGGATAGCCTCCGGGCGGAACATCCGCACCTCTACATGGATTTTATTGTCCTGCTCACCCAGAAGATCTGCGGCAAGTTCCGCCGGATCGCCGGTGAACGCGAACCGATCGCCGGCTATGCCGAATCGCTCTCCACTCGCCACGCCAGCAGGTATACCGAATCACGACCGCTGCCTGCTCCGTTGGTACGATCCTCCCAATGGCACAGCATCAGTAGCCGGATGGAGGAATTTAAGTCCGAATTGTTCAATCTTTCCCATCGGCTGCAGAAGGTCGAGGCCGAAGGCCTGCAGGATCCGGAAAGTGAAGTTCGGTGCCACGCTGTACTCGGTCAGCTCAACGGCGCCTTGGGCGAGTTTGAGCAGACCATGAAGGGGAGCGGCTACGAAGAGGTCATGTGGGGCTATGTTTTTAAAGAGATCTTCCCGTATTTCATGCGCAGCCGATTTGCCGAGCGAGCCTATTTCAAGCCCAAAGGCTATGCTGGCGATTTTTTAATGATGGAACATATTTACGCCGATATCCCGAAGGGCGAGGGTAAGCTGGGCGAGATTATCGACGAATTCTGCTTGCAGCGACCCGGTGCGTTGGCCATCCGTGGCCGTCGGGTGCTACTGAAGAATCAGTTGATGCGTCTCAGCGGGGCGATCGCCGCCCGCGGCGGCATCACCCGGATTATGAACCTGGCCTGCGGCCCCAACCGGGAGCTGTTCGATTTTCTCACCGAGTGCGAATACAGTGAAAGCATCGAGGCGCTGTGCGTCGATATCGACTCCGAGGCCCTGCAATACACCAATCAGTACGTCAATATTTTTCCGCACCGCGCTTCCATTAGGTTGATGAGCGAAAATGTCATCAAGTGGTCGCTCGGTCGGGCGCGCCATCACATCGAACCGCTGGACATTATCTATTCAGCCGGGCTCTGCGATTATCTCGATCCCCGCCTGTTCCGGGCCCTGATCACCCAGTGCCATCGCCATCTCAAGCCGGGCGGCACGCTGCTGCTTGGCAATTTTACCTTCTACCCTGATAGTCTCTTCCTCGACAAACTCCTCAAGTGGGAGTTGATTTATCGAACCGAGGAGGACTTGAAGGAATTATTTGCCCCCACACCTTTTGGCGACCGGGTCACGATCCTCGCCGAGCGGGAAAACGTCAACCTCTTTGCCATGGCTACCAAGGAGTAACGAATCATGGGCGCCGCGGTCGAAACTTCACCGGCAGTTATGGCCGGTGAGATGCACGACCTGTTTTATCAACGAACCCGGATTTGTCTGTGGCTGGGGGTGGTCTTTTTTTCCCTCTTCGCCGTGCTCGATTTTATCTGCTGCCGCCCGTACTTTGGTCTTTTTTTATCGTATCGTCTCGGCTCGGTGCTGTTTTTTCTCGGTTGCCTCCAACTTCTCAACTACCCTGAAATCAAGCGGTACACCCGGGCAGTCATGTATACGGGCATGCTGCTCGGGGCTTTGACGATTTCATTGATGACGGTGCGGTTGGGCGGCTATGTCTCGGATTATTACGTCGGCATTCTGCTGATGATCGCCGGCGGTTTCTCCGTACTCCCCCTGAATGTTTCCCAGGCACTGCTGCTCGGCGGCTTAACCTATCTGGTGTATGCCTTGACCGTATACCTCGGTTTCAGCCCCCTGGACGATCGGGGCGTGGTCTATCTGGTCAACAACAGCTTTTTCTTTTTTTCTATCGTCGTGGTCACCGCGGTCCAGTGTTTCGATGAAATGCAGACCCAGCTGAAATCGATGCGGGCCCAGAAAAATCTCCAGGCCATGCGCTACGAATTCAAGCATTACAATGATAATCTTGAAGAGCTGGTCAGGCTGCGGATGGCGCTGCTGGAAGAGTCGGATCTCAAATTCCGCGATCTCTATAATAACATTCTTGATTTGGTGGTGCTGATTGATCAAAACAGCACCATTCGGATGGTCAACCCGCATGGCGCCACTTTTCTTGAAGGAACCCCGGAAGGGCTTGAGGGGAAAGCGTTCACTGATTTTGTGGTTCTGCAGAATCGGGACGACTTCTGCGGGACAGTGGTCAGCAGGCTCCACCTGGGAGAAGAGGTCCGTGGCGTCCAACTGCAAATGCTGACCAGCCGGGGCCGCATCGTCGAAGGGGAGTTGAGCGGCAACCGGGTTGACATGACCGAGAGCGGCGAACATTATCAATTGATCATCCGGGATATCACCGCCACCAAGGAAATGGAAAGAAAGGTGCTGGAATCGAATCAGCTGATTGATACCTCGCGGCAGTCTGCTATTTTTGGTCTGGCCCGTCTGGCTGAATGCAGGGACGAAAACACCGGCAGCCATCTGCTTCGAATCCGCGAGTACACCCGAATGCTTGCCACCGAACTGGCCGGAGAACCGGACCTCGGACATTTGGTCACCGCTGAATTTATTGAGGAACTTTGCCTGTCTTCGGTCCTCCACGATATAGGCAAGGTTGGCATTCCCGACGCCATTTTGCTCAAACCCGGTCAACTGACCGAAACGGAATATACGGCCATGAAAAGCCATTGCGAATATGGCAGCATTGCCCTTTCGTCGTCGGAACAGGATGCCGAGAGCTTTTCCTTTCTCCGCATGGGGCAGGAAATCACCCAATTCCATCATGAACGTTGGGATGGTTCCGGCTACCCGAGTGGTCTGGCCGGGATTGCCATCCCGCTTGCTGCGCGGATTGTCGCCCTGGCCGATGTCTATGACGCCCTGACTTCATGCAGGCCCTATAAACCTGCCTACAGTCACGAAGAGGCACGCTCGCTCATAGTCAAGGAGAGCGGCAGCCAATTCGATCCGTGCATCGTTCGCGCCTTTCTCAAGCGTGAAATGCAATTCAAGGATGCCAGGCTTAAAATGCCGCAGGCGTTGAACCGGGATTTGTGAGCGGTTCTATGCATTACCTTGCATTGTATCGCCAGGAAACCCGCCAACTGCATCATCGCCGGGTGTACACCATTTTGTTGGTGGGTATCGGGATGATGCTGTTATTCTCCCTCCTCGATTATATTCTCGTACCCGAGCATTTTTTCGAATTTTTCACCTATCGCCTGCTCGCAGCTGGCTGCAGTTGTCTGCTCCTTGGAGCCAATTATCTCGACCAGGGACAGCGTCGGGCCTGGCTGATTGGCTTTTCCGGGTACCTTTGTACCGGGCTGGTCATTCTTCTGACCATCCACCGCATGGGCGGGGTCATCTCTCCCTACTATGTCGGCCTGATCGTGACCATGACCATTTATACGGTTATTGCTCCGCTGACCTTTGCCCAGACTTTGATTAGTGGTTTTGCGCTCGTTTTTCTGTACCTGCTGTCCATGGTTTTTGGCGAATCGCTCAACCACTTCCAGCTTATGAGTTTGTTCAGCAACCTGTTTTTTATGGTCTGTTTTGTCTTCATAGCCGCCACCCAAAGTTGGGCCGACACCACCGCCAGAATGCAGGAATGTCAGTTAAGGACCGCCGAAAATGAAGCGGCGGAGGCCTTGGCCCGGCAGGCAGATAATCTGGAGCATGAAGTCATACGGCGAACCGAGGAACAGAAGGTTACAGAACAGCGCTATCGGATACTGTATGAGGCCATTGCCGATGATGTCGTCCTCATCACCCCACAGGGGGAGATTGTCCAGGCCAACAATTCTTATCTGCGCCATTTTGGCAACGGAACGCAGCCCAAGAGGGCGTCATTTTTCAATGCGGTCAGGGCACAGGATCGGGAAAAGGTGCAGGCCGTGATGTTCGATCTCTTCGAGAGGGAGATGCCGATGGCCGCCTGGCAAGTAACCCTGTTGTCGGATCAGGGGGACCCGGTTGAGGCGGAAATCAGTGGGGCGCTCCTGACCCGCGGAGAGAAAAAACTTGGCCTGCAACTGGTCATTCGCGATATCGGTATCCGGAAGCGGTTGGAAGAAAAACTGATTGCCTCGCTGAGCAAAGTCAGGCAGGTCGAGAATGCGGCGATTCTCGCTTTGGCCAAATTGTCAGAATACCGGGATGTTACCCCCGGGCAGCATCTGGAGCGCATCCGGGAGTATAGCAAGGTTATTGCAACCGAGTTGGCTGGCCGTCCCGAATATCGGGATGTCATTACGGCGGAGTATATCCAGAACCTTTATCAGGGCGTGATCCTGCATGATATCGGCAAGGTGGCAATCACCGATGAGATTCTGGAAAAAAATGGACCGTTGACCGCAGACGAAGAGCAGCGTCTGCGCCATCACACCCTGGCTGGAGGCAACGTCATCAAAGCTATGGAAGAAGAGGCCGGGGGGGCCGGATTTTTATCATTGGCTAAAAATATAGCCTTTTTCCATCACGAACGATGGGACGGCAAGGGCTATCCCTATGGATTGCAGGGCGTCGAAATCCCCCTGGAAGCCAGGATCATGGCCTTGGTCGATACCTATGAAGCGCTGACCACCATCAGGGATACTGAGAGAGCCCTGGCCCATCAGTCGGCCTTGGATCGGATTGTTGCAGGCGCAGGGGGCGAGTTCGACCCCCTGATTGTCCATGCTTTTTTAATGGTTCAGGAGGAATTTGACCGGATACGAGCCAAACTGGCGGAGACGTGCTGAAGGGCCGTTGGGGACAAGGTGTTCGTGCTGGTTTAATCCCGGGCGCGAGGCACTTGCCCCTTGTCAACGGCTCCGCAACATTTCCCTTGCCGTTCGAAACCAAATACACTAAAACCACACAGAATTACCTGATACAAGTGCCTTGACGGAGAACAAATTCCTCGCAAGGTGGACCATTTGATTATCTGAGATATCGACAGCGAGTATCCTAACGGAGGAGTGATTGATGAAAGAGAATATGATGCGTACTCCGCTTATCAAATCAGCGGTTGTGCTTCTTGTTTTTGTCCTGCTGGCCTACCTGACCAGCGCCTCTCCCGAAGGGAGTGTCATTAATTCGGTCGGCCTGATTATTATTGGCGCTTTCCGATTGGTTCAGTGGGCGATTGCCATGGCCATAGGCTTGGCGTTCTGTATCGCCTTTCTTATCGGTATTTTCCTTTTTGCCGTTTCCTTGGTCAACAAGGAGACCGCCGCCTCCATGTATGCAGGGGTCAAACGTTCGGTGGCCACGCTTTGCGCGCCGCTTTTTTCTCGTCTGGGTTCCTTGACGTGCAAAGAATCCTCATGTACCCAGCCAACTCAACCAACCCCGCCTGTGCAATCTGTCCAGGCCGCAGTCGATACTGAGCAACTCAAAGATGAACTGCAAGTTATTATCGTGAGCGAGGTCAAAAAGGTTACGGATAACCAGCAGACCCTGCAAGAGCAGTTTTCCGCCCTGAATGCCCAGATGCAGACCATGGAGGAAAAGAGCTCGGGTTTTGCCGCTGCCGCTCAGTTAGAGACCATTGCCGGCGAGATAACAGCCTCCGGCAAAATCCTTGGGACGGTCCAGAACACCGTTGCTACCTTGGAAGGTAAACTGAGCGATACGGTCCAAAAACTGCAAACGATTACCCCGGAGACCATGCTCGGCGACATCCCGGCCCGGCTGCAATCGCTAGAACAGAAAGGGGACGACAAGGGCTTTGATCCCCAACCGCTCACGGAGACCCTGCAAACCTTGCAAAAGGAAGTAGAAGAACTTAAGAAAAAGAATACTGGCGGTGGTGGCAAGGCCAGAAAGAAATCCTGATTTCCGGCCCGGCTTGTTGTTGGTCGGAGCCCTGTAATCCATTCGAGCCACTCTGCATCATGCATGCAGGGTGGTTTTTTTTATCCGGAAGCCTTCATGAGGGCAGTAGTTCCTTGAAGTACTCGATGGACGGGAAATGACAGGAGTATTGTACCCGTTGCCGGCTGCTGGGGCGTGCGACAAACAGCAGATGGGCCATGCCGTAGGCTTGGGCTGAAAAGAGCACCTTCTCGGTATCGTCGACCAGCAGGGTTTTCGTTTTGTCAAAGTGGAGCATCTGCTCAAGCCGTCCCCAAAAGAGCGGATCTTCTTTGGCCAGGCCCACCTCTTCCGCACAGATAATTCGGTCAAACCAAGGGCCGATGGTCGTTTTATCCAGCTTGATTGATAAGGTGCTGGAGTGGGCGTTAGTGACCAGATACAGCCCTTTTCGACTTTTAATGCAATGTTCTAAAAAATCAATTACATACGGATGCACACCGATAAGGTGATTGATGCGGAGCTTCAGTTCCTGGAGGTCCATACCCAGTTCACGGGACCAGAAGTTCAAATCCGCCCAGTCAAGGGTGTCCTTGACCCGATGATATCGGACCAGCAGTTGTGCCTTGGCCTCTGCAATCGAGATATCGTGCAGCAGGCTGTAATGCTCCGGCACATACTGTTCCCAGAAATAGTCGTCAAAGTGTTTGTCCAGCAGGGTGCCGTCCATGTCCAAAAGCACGGTATCGATTTCCTTCCAGGGGAATGCGGGAAAAATCTTCTCACAATTTAGTGGGTTACTGTTCATGGCGGTTATCCCTTCAAGGTTTGCAAGATGTCCCGAATGCGAACGAAAAGATCATCCTGGCTCACCAGGGGTACGATAAGCCGTTGATCGGGAGTCAGGCGGACCGGTTTTACCGGTCGTTTTTTATCCGGTTTTTGTTGAATGAGACTGAGGATTCGTTGTGGGTCGACCGGCGAATTCTGGATAAAGGTGAAGATCAGCGCGTCCGGTCCCTGCTCTAATTTATTAATGCCCAGCGTGCGGAGTTGCTGTTTCAGATCGATGATTGCCAGCAGGGTCTGCGCCTCTCGGGGCAGGGGACCGTAGCGGTCGATGAGCTCATCTCGGAGGTCAGCCAGTTCTTCTTCGGTGCCGTTGCCGGTGACGGAAATTCGGCGATAGACCTGATAGCGCTGGCTGGTATCGTTGATGTAACTATCCGGTAAATAAGCGGCTACCTTGAGTTTTATTTCCGGATCGATATCCGTGGTGGCGATAGATTCGGTTCCTTCCAGCGCTTTTCGTTTCAGATCCGCCACTGTTGACTGCAGCAGTTCCAGATAGAGGTCGTAGCCAACCGCGGCGATATGTCCGGACTGGGAGACCCCGAGTAGATTGCCACCGCCCCGGATTTGCAGATCGTTCATCGCTAGCTTGAAACCGCCCCCGAGTTCGGAACAATCCATCAGGGCACGGAGTCGTTGTTGGGCATCGGGGGTGAGGTGGTCCAGTGATTTCACCAGCAGATAGGCATAGGCCTGTCGGGACGAGCGTCCGACCCGGCCGCGCAACTGATAGATATCGGCCAGACCGAGATGATCGGCGCGATTGATAATGATGGTGTTGGCATTGGAAATGTCGAGGCCCGATTCGATAATGGTGGTGCAGACAAGAATATCAAGCTCATGGTTGATGAAACGGACCATGATGTCTTCGAGTTGCGGGCCAGGCATCTGACCATGGGCAACCCCTATTTTAGCCTGTGGAACCAGGGAGGCGATGGTTTCTGCCATGCGGTGAATGGATTGGACCCGGTTATGGACAAAAAAGAGCTGGCCGCCGCGCGCCATTTCTCGGAGGACGGCCTCGCGGATCACCAGTTGATCGTATTTGGCGAGAAAAGTTTTGACCGAGCGCCGCTGCAGGGGCGGGGTGGAGATCACCGACAGGTCGCGTATGCCCAGGAGCGACATCTGCAAGGTACGCGGGATGGGGGTGGCCGTGAGGGTCAGGACATCAACCGTGGCCTTGAGTTTTTTGACTTTTTCCTTGTGCGCCACCCCGAAGCGATGTTCCTCATCGACAATCAGCAGACCAAGTTTACTGAACTGGATATCCTTGGAAAGGAGACGGTGGGTGCCGACCACCAGATCGATTTTGCCGGCCGCCAGTTTGGCGGTGATTTCTTTTTGCTGGCGGGTGGTGCGGAAACGGTTGAGACAGGCTATCTCTACCGGGAAGGAGGCAAAGCGCTCCCGAAAAGTGGCGGCATGCTGTTCGGCCAGTACGGTGGTCGGGACGAGGATGGCTACTTGGAAGCCGTCTTCAATGGCTTTAAAGGCAGCCCGAGCGGCGACCTCGGTCTTGCCGTACCCGACATCGCCGCAGATGAGACGATCCATGGGCTGGTCATGGGTGAGGTCATCCAGGACCTCATCAATGGCCTTGAGCTGTCCGCTGGTTTCATCGTAGGCAAAGGATTCCTCCAGTTGGCGGTAGAGATCCCCCGGCTGCGAGAAGCGATGGCCCTTGCGCATGGCCCGGCGGGCATAAATCTCCAGCAATTCCTGAGCGATCTTCCAGACCGCTTCGGTCACTTTTTTCTTGGTGGCCTGCCAGCGTTGGGAGCCAAGGCTGTCGAGTTTGGGTTCCTGGTCGGTGAGGCCCTGGTAGCGGCTCACCCAATGGAGGCGATCGACCGGGACATAGAGTTTGTCGTCGTCTCGGAATGCGATCAGCATGAAATCGCCTTGTTGCCCGGAAAATTCCATGTTGACCAGCCCCTGGAAAATTCCGATACCATGATCCCGGTGGACAACCACATCGTCGATGGCGAGTTGTTCAATCTGAACCGGTTGGGCTTGTTCGCGGGTGCGATTTTTGCGGCGAGTACTGCTTAATAGTCTTTTTTCGCCGAAGAGTTCGGAGGCGGAGAGAAAATGGAGCTTTTCGTCAGTGAGATCAAACCCCCGCGATAAGGGTTGTTCATAGCAATAAACCGTGGAGGGATCGTCAGCGTCGGTCAGGTTAAAAGGCGGGGCGAGCAGCAAGGTCCGCACTTGGTAATTGACGAGCATCTCGCGTAAATGTTCTGCCTGGCGTGCAGAACGGCAGGCCAGAATGGTGGTTTCCTGCTCCTGCTGCCACTTGAGAATGCGGTCAGCCAGCGGGGCGAGCAGGCCACGCTTCTTCCGCTGTAGTTCAATTTCCTGGGCCAAGAGGCTATGGTCACCGGTGGTCACCGTGAGAACAGTGCTCTGATGTTCCAAATCCGGCAGGTGGGTTAAGCGTGCCAGCAGTTTCTTTTCGCAACATTGCTGGAATTCGGCTTCGGTGAGAAAAAGGTCATCTGGCGCCATTGCGGGGACGCGTTGGACGACAGCCTCCGCATAATTGGCCTGAATGCGGTCCCGGACGAGTTGCATCCGTTGATTGACGGCCAGCGGGTCGCTGAGGATCAGCGAAGCCTTGGGGGGCAGGTAGTCGAAAAGTGTTTGGAGTCCTTGCCGGCCACCGTACAGCAACGGAAGCATGAATTCCATGCCGGGGAAACGTTGCCGGGTGACAAAGCGTTCTCGGAGGGTTCGGAATTCGTCAAACGGCCAATCTTGCTGCTCAGCGGTCGAGTCGATCCTTGCCAGCAGGGCGCCTTGGGACGCGGCGTCGGGGAACAGCAGGTCAGAAGCAGGCAACAGGATGACCTCTTCCAACGGCTGTCGGGAGCGCTGGGTGAGCGGATCAAACAGTCGGATCGATTCGACGGTATCGCCAAAGAAATCAAGACGCAGGGGGCCCGTTTGATTGCCGTCAATCGACGGGGGATAGACATCGATGATGCCGCCGCGCAGGGAGAGATCGCCTTCCTGCCGCACCATGTCGCACAATTGATAACCGGCGGCGGTCAGCGAGGTGATCAAACGGTCACGGTCGGTCTCCTCGCCGGCTATGATCAACTCGCAATGACGGTTCAGTTCGCTGGCCGGGAGCACCCGCCGCAGCACGGCCTCGGCTGAGGTCAAGACTATGCAGGGAGCGCTGCTTTCCTGCAACTGGTAGAGCGTTGCCAGGCGGGCGCAAACGGTTGCCGGATCGGGGGATAATGGGGTGTACGGAGGGATTTCATAGCTTGGGTGGAGCAGCACCCGGACCTTGGAAAAAAAAGCGATGTCCTGGGCCAGGATATCGAGTTGCTCATCGGCGGGAATGATACAGCAGATGGTACGTTGCAATTCCTCCACTGCCCTGCTGAGCAGCAAGGCAGTGGAGGAACCGTGGATACCGTATATGTCGGGAGGCTGACTGTTTTTACGCAGCCGTGCTAGGATCGACTGCATGGAGGGCCGTCACTTCAATAGGGGATATGCGGCCTCAGAAATTGCCGCCCATGCTGAAGTCAAAGGCTGAATCCTCATCGCCATCCTTTTTGTCGAGGTTCCAAGCTACCGCCAAGCGAAGCGGTCCGAGCGGCGACGCCCACATGACGCCGACGCCGGCGGATTTCTTGTACGTGCCGAAGTCCCAATTATCATCGGTTGCATAGACGTTACCGAAGTCTGTAAAAATTTCGCCGTCGATGCCCATATCTTTGACGATCGGGTGGATGAAGGAGACATTGCCATACCACATCTTGTCGCCACCGATTTTGTCATCGTAATAAGAGTCAACGGGACTGATTGAATTCGACTTGAAGCCGCGAATCGAATTCATGCCGCCCAGATAGAAATTTTCGTACACCGGCAGTTTACCGGCTTCGTTTTCAAAGGCCTGTCCGGCCGCTCCTTTGACATGAAAGACCGTGCTCCAGAACAGCGGAAAGTACCAGGAAGAAGAACCTTCAAGCTTGGTGAACTCGGCGTCGCCACCGAGCGGTCCGCCTGCATATTCGACGGTGACGCTGTTGCGCGACCCCGAGGTCGGCGAGAAGAGCTTGTCTCTGGTGTCGCGGACCAGGGAGAGATCGACCGAGCTGGTGATGTTGATATTCGCGGAGTCTTTGATGACTTGCGCGGTGTTGAACTCGTCGATATCGGTCAGGTTGGTGTCGGAAATGGTGTAGCCGTAGAAAATCCGCCATTCTTCAACCAGCGGATGGCCCAGGCGCAGGGTGACACCGGTGGAATCTTTGGTGAAGTCGTCATACTCACGCTCCCAGTCGAACAGATCGATGCTGCCGGAAACCTGTGAGTCGTAGAGCCGCGGGTTGGTGAAATTGAGGTTATAGCGGGTGCTTTTACTGCTGGTGCTGGCCGCCAGGGACAGTTTGTTGCCGGTGCCGAAGAGGTTGTTTTCGGAAATCTCTCCCATGAACAGCACTTTGTCGGAGGAAGAGTACCCTGCACCGATACTGAATTGCCCGGTGGATTTTTCTTTGACGTCCACCAGCACATCCATCTGGTTTTCAACCAGGGTGGGTTTGGGGGTGACGGTGACTTCTTCAAAAAATCCGAGCCGGTTCAATTTTTTGGTGGAGGTACGGATGGCCTTGGAGTCGAAACGACCACCCTCCTGCACCTTCACGTCACGGCGGATGACATTGTCATGGGTGCGGGTGTTGCCTTGGATCTCGACCCTGTTGATATAGGCCATGGCACCTTTTTTGACCTGGAGCGTGACATTAATTTTTTGGTCGGCATCGGCCTTGCTGACCATTGGATTGACCTCGGCAAAGGCATAGCCCTGCTCTGAGTACAGATCGGTGAGTCGGGTGACATCGTCCCGCAAAACCTGGCGGTTAAGGTACTCTTCGTCGCGAATTTTGAGGACGGCCAGCAGATCAGCTTTATCTTTGATCATGTCGCCCTGGATGTCGATAGTGCCAACCTTGTAGCGAGGTCCTTCAGAGATGGGAAAAGTTACGAACAGGGCATCTTCCTTCTGCTCGACGATGGGTTCACCAACCTTGGCATCAATAAAACCATGGTTCTGGTAGAACGTGCCCACCCTTTCGGCGTCCTGTCTGAGGATGTCCATTTTAAGTACGCCGGCATCGGTCAGCCAGGAAAGCCACCATTTATGGGTGCTGGTCTGGATGGCATCTTCCAGTTCGCCTTCGGAGAAACTGCTGTTTCCGGTAAATCCGATTTTTTCAATGGTGACTTTTTTACCTTCTTTAATCTCAATCCGAATCTCAGCATTGGCTTCCTTCGGATAGCTGATCTTGGCAATAACCTCGGTGTTGTAATAGCCTTTGGATTTATAGAGGTCTTTTACTTTTTGAACAGCGTCATTCACCTTGGAAGGATTAAGAATCGAGTTGGCGCTGATGCTTGCGGCATCGCGGACGTCTTCCTCTTTGATCTCCTCGGCACCGGTAATGACCACATTGCCGATCAGGGGTTTTTCCTTAACTTGAAAGATTATTTTCTTGCCGGTAGCGGTGTCGGTGGCGTCGATTTCAACATTGTCGAAATATCCCATAGCGAAGACGGCTTTCAGATCCTGACGCAGCGTGGACGGGTCATAGAGATCGCCGGGTTTAGTCGATATTTTTTGCAAAATGGCACCGGCATCAATCCGCTCGTTGCCGGCTGGGGCAACGGAGGCCACCGAGAAACTGCGGTTAGAATAGGTCAGCATGGCGGCGACGATCTCGCCGGTTACCTTATCCAGGCCTTTGACCGAATCTGCTTCGCGGAAGGCTGAGTGCGGAGCCTTGGGCGCCAGAACATCGAAGATGCTGCAGTCGACACTGATCCGGTCACCGAGTTTATTCACACTGCCGATGACGATATAGTCAGCGTGTGCCGCTTCGGCGATGGCGTTAAGCTTGGCGACTGGGGGGGGCCAGGCGCCGTTGTAGTCCACCATTTTTTCTGCCTGACCGCGGGGCATCATGGTCAACTTTTTGGAGGCTACTTCCTGTTCCAATGCCTTATCCGCCATGCCGGCGAGTTGTGAGGCGTCTGGCGCGTTGATCTTAAACGGCAGGAAAGTGGTGTTCTTTTCAACCGCCAAGGAGGTGCCTGGGAAAAAGGCGATGGCGTTGAGCAACAGAGCACATAGCATAACCGTTAAGGTCAGGGGGATACGCCGGGTTCTTGATGTCGACAGCATAGAAAGGTTCCTATAGTATAGTATTCCTTTGGTCGGTTGAAACGTGCTCGTTCGAACCTGCCGAAAGAGGGGATAAGCGGCAGCTTGGCGGCTACCGATTAATCTACTCATAAATTGGGGCACATTATGACATGTTTCATTGTTTTTGCAAGGGATTCTATCGGATTTCACCTAGTTTGCCGAGCAAGCGTCATCCCTTGGGTAAAAGTCACTTCTACGCTAGCTTTGAGGAGGGATTAGGAAAAAAAATTTATATCCATCAGTCTGGGAGGTATCGTTCTTCCAGCAAATTTTCAACTGCTGCGTGGAGGTTGCGGGCCAACTCTTGCTTGTCCCCGGTTTTACAATGCTCGGTGGGGATTGGCTGACCGATACGGATGGTGATGGTGCCGTTTTTGGGGAGGAATTTTCCCTTGGGTAAGATTTCAAAGGAGCCGTTGAACCCCAGAGGCACGATGGGGACGCCGGCCTTGATGGCCAGGAGCACCGCGCCGGTTTTAAATTCATGTAAAATCCCGTCGGCGCTGCGGGTGCCTTCGGGGAAAATAAGGACAGAACTGCCGGCGGCGATCCGTTTAGCCGCCTCGTCGAGGCTTTTCAGCGCTTGGCGACCATGGGAACGGTCGATCGGGATATAGCCGACCTGCTGCATGGCTTGGCCGAAAAGTGGAATCCTAAAGAGTTCTTTTTTGGCTATCCATCTGAAATCATGTGGAAAGTAACCTTGAAAGGAAAAGATGTCATATTGACTGCAGTGATTGCCGGCAAAGACATAGGTCTGTTGCGGATCAATATTTTCCATGCCTTCCACAATCACCCGGACGGCGGCGAGTTGGCAGAGTGAGCGACCCCAGTAGCGGGGAAAGATTTGCGCTTTGAACTCAGATTTTCTGATCCACCGTACGTCGATCAGGGTGAGAGCCGAAGTCAAAAAGGTCAGGAACGGCGCAAAAATTAGGGTGAGAAGGCTTCGGATGATCTGGAGTATTGACATTATAGGGATTCCTGGATGAATAGGGGGTTTCCGGCCGGTTGTCCGTAACTGTTGCCTGGATCGTCTCCGGCCCTGGTTGGCAATGGCCGATGCGGGGACTATCGGCGGCATAAGGCACCAAAACTCGGAGTTTCATAGCAGGACGACAATGGAAGCGCAAGAAATTCATGGATCGGCACCGGCTTTGCGGTCGTTCGGATGACGCTGCTTCGGCAGGATTGACGGAAAGGTTGCAATCGAATATATTTCGACTTCTTTTTTTGTTTTATAAATTCCGTATGCCGATGACACTGCACCCGGATTACATGTACCTTAAGCTTCTTAAGGAGTCTATTTTGGCTGAAGATATTATTTCCATCAAAGCTGATGGCATGCTCAATGTACCGGCTAACCCGGTGATTCCCTTTATAGAAGGCGATGGTATCGGTCCCGATATCTGGGCTGCGGCCCGGATGGTGCTGGATGCCGCTGTGGCCCGCACCTACGGGGGGGGCAGAAAGATTGAGTGGATGGAAATCCTTGCCGGCGAGAAGGCCTTTGAGAAGACCGGCGAGTGGTTGCCTCAGGAAACCATTGATGCCCTGAAAAAATATGTGGTCAGCATCAAGGGCCCCCTGACCACTCCGGTCGGGGAAGGGATGCGCAGTCTCAATGTCACGCTCCGTCAGGTGTTGGATCTGTATGCCTGCGTTCGTCCGGTACGTTATTACCAGGGCGTCGTTTCCCCCGTCAAGGATCCTGGGCAGGTTGATATGGTCATCTTTCGGGAAAACACTGAAGATGTCTATGCTGGCATCGAGTGGCAGGCCAGCACAGAAAAGGCCAACCGGGTGATTGAATTCCTCCGTAACGAAATGGGGGCGCTTATCCGCGACAACTCGGGAATCGGGATTAAACCGATCTCCGAATTCGGGACCAAGCGGTTGGTACGCAAGGCAATTCAGTACGCCCTTGATCACGGGCGCGATTCCGTGACCCTGGTGCATAAAGGCAACATCATGAAGTTCACCGAAGGTGCCTTTCGTAACTGGGGATATGAACTGGCGGGGGAGGAGTTTGCCGATGCCACCATCACCGAGACCGCGCTATGGGAACAGTATAACGGTAAAGTCCCTGAGGGCAAAATTGTGATCAAGGACCGGATTGCCGACGCCATGTTCCAGCAGATTCTGCTGCGTCCCAAGGAATATTCGGTGCTGGCCATGCCTAATCTCAATGGCGATTATATGTCAGACGCCCTTGCGGCCCAGGTCGGGGGGTTGGGCATCGCGCCAGGCGCCAATATCGGCGATGGCGTCGCGCTGTTTGAGGCCACTCACGGTACGGCCCCCAAATATGCAGGAATGGACAAGGTCAATCCCGGCTCACTCCTGCTTTCCGGGGTGATGTTGCTGGAATATATTGGCTGGATAGAAGCGGCCGACCTGATTAAAACCGCTCTCGAAACCACCATCTCCCAAAAAACGGTCACCTACGATCTGGCCCGCCTGATGGAGGGTGCAACCGAGCTCTCCTGTTCCGCCTTTGGCCTCGCCATCATTAATAATATGTAGGGGGGAAGGCTAGCGGGTGACCTCATATTTCGAGGCCTTTAAGGATCTGCTGTTTCCTCCGTTCTGCCTGGGTTGCGAGCGGTGGCTGGAATCTTCCCGGCTGCCGCTCTTCTGTTCCGACTGTTTGTCCCAACTGGCTGTTATCCAAGCCCCCAACTGCCGGTGTTGCGGCGTTCCCTTCCTCGTCGGTGCCGATCATCTCTGCGGCGACTGCCTCACCGCCCATTATGCCTTTGATTTGGCCCGATCTCTGTGGCCGTATCAGCCTCCCGTTTCCACCCTTATTCATGCATTGAAATTCCAGGGAAACCTGACCGGCCTCGCCACTCTGGGGTGGCTGGCAGCAGGGTCGGACTGCATCAAACAGTTCGTCGAACCGGATCTGATCGTGCCGGTCCCGCTCTTCCTGGGTCGTCTGCGTGAGCGGGGATTCAATCAGGCACTGGTTATCGCCCAAGGTTGTTTTCCGCAGTGGAGAAATCGGATCGATTCGGGGGTGTTGTTCCGCACCCGTGCCACCGTTCCTCAATCCTCCCTCTCCGGGAAAGAACGAAGGCGTAATCTGCATAAGGCCTTCAGTCTTAGCGATTTTTCGAAGGTCAAGGGAAAACGGATCCTTTTGGTCGACGATGTTTTCACCACCGGGAGCACGATTAACGAATGTTGTAAAACGCTGCGTTTGGCCGGCGCTGCCCGGATCGAATGTTTTACCTTGGCTCGAAGTCTGGTGCGGGGATCCACGGGGCCGGCACAAGTCGTGATGGCTGCACTTTAAAGGGCGTTGGAGTGTTGCTTATGTGGCGGTGGTCATGGTTGATTTGATCGGTGCACTTTGGAATCGTCTTGACGCCTGAAAACTCTGTTTGTACCTTGCACCCATTAGGCTGATTCTCTCTTTTTCCTTTTGGGGCCACAAGAGACCTCAACAGGTCAATCACTCACTCGGAAACACCATCACCCATGATCGATCAGGCGCAGCATTTGTTTATCCGCCGTTGTGTCAGCGACATCCTCAATGGACTCATTGACGGGCTGACCCATTTTTCCGGGACAAGCCGTGCCGCTGTCATCTTTGCTTTGCAGCCTGACGGACCGATGTTTCTCTGTGATCCGCAGAACTTGTTGAGTGGTCATGAACCCATATTCAAAACCCTTTACCTGGACAACCAGAAGTGGCGGGTGAACGAAAGGGTCATCAGCGATCGGAAAATGTTTGCCGATATCATCCCCGTCAAGGATCTCGGCCTTGCCGGTCTCCTCTCCCATGGAGGCTATTCCGGTTCGGTGTTTTTTCAGCAGTGGTTCACCGAGCATCATCCCGATCTCTGCTCCACCGGACCCACCGAGTGCTGGCTTGAGCATGCGGTATGGCGCTTCTCCCACGATCTCGCTAATGATCAAGAACTCTATACCGGTATTTCCGGATATTTTCTAAAAGAATACGCAACCCATGCGGTTCGCGATTTTATCATCGATCAGATTAATCTGCTGCTTGGTTGGGACACGCAGATTCGTGTCTACCCGGTGCTCGATGCCATCTTGATCATTTCAGAAACCGTCGAAGAGGGTTCCTGGCCGGAGGGGCGATTACTCTTTGTTGACCCCTGCATGATCCATCAAGTAAAATTTCTGGTTAAATTCCAGGAGGAGGTCCGGCCGCAGCTGGCCAATTACAAGCATGTGCGCAAACTGCTGTTGACCGTCGAACGCTCGGGGCGGTATCTGGTGAGTGACGGGTGGGCCATTTTAGGTATTTGCGGCGATACCCTGCCGACCTTTTCCATTTGCGCCGATTTTCGCGGCCGACAAGGTTTTTTAAAGGTCAATCGCACTAAGGTGTGCAGTTTTGCCGATGGCCGATTCAGTTCGACCACGTATCAGGCCAAGTTGGTGCATTTGGAGGAATTGCTGCTCGAGTCGACCCTCAGTCGGTCGGACAGCTTTTTTATTTTCAAGATCGTGGTCAGTCTGGTCCATCACTCCCAGCGGCGTAAACACGGCTGCACCATTGTGATTGATCTTAATGAGGAGCCCGTGCCAATTTCAGGGCAGACGCTTTCTCCGCCGCTTGATTTACGCAAACCGTACATGCTGAAAATGGTGAAATCACTGGCCAAGGTGGATGGTGCCCTCCACCTCGGGGTGGACCAGCATCTGCACGGCTTTGCCTGCCTTCTCGACGGCCGGTCCTTTCCAGGAGAGGATCTCGCCAGGGGGGCACGGTATAACTCCGCGCTTCGTTTCACCGCCGAGCACGAACATATCATTGTGGTGGTTGTGTCCTCGGATCGGCCGGTTTCGGTGATTTATCAGGG
>JAFLKR010000058.1:22752-33019 GCA_019163135.1 Desulfobulbaceae bacterium
AAAGATGCCGCCGATATTGTCCAGGTGATCGGCGAACATGTAGAACTCAAAAGAGCGGGCACACGTTTTTCCGGGTTGTGCCCCTTCCACGCCGAGAAAACGCCTTCATTCTCGGTGAATCCCCAGGGGCAATTCTTTCACTGCTTTGGCTGCGGCGAGTCAGGGGATGTGTTGACCTTTGTGATGAAATATCACCACCTGGAATTTCCGGAAGCGTTAAAAATTCTCGCGCAGAAATTCAATGTCGATCTGCCGGAGCGGCAGTTGAGCGAGGCGGAGCAGGAACAGTTGCGGTCCCGCGAGACCCTTTATGCGGCTAACGAGGCCGCCGTTGTTGTCTATCAGCACTGTCTCGGTCATCCCAAATTAGGACGATCCGCTCGCGTCTACCTGGAACAGCGCGGGGTGCCGTCCGAGATCACCGACCGGTACCGTTTGGGGTATGCGCCCGACCCGGAGGAGGCCAGTTGGAGCTATCTTTCCGATCAACTGCTGGCCAAGGGCATGACCCCGGAAATCTTGGAACGGGCAGGGTTGGTCGTCAGGAAGGAGCGGGGCGGCCAGTATGACCGGTTCCGTTCGCGGATTATGTTCCCGATAACCGACATGACCGGCAGGGTGGTGGCCTTTGGCGGGCGAATACTTGGCGATGGCAAGCCCAAGTACATGAATTCTCCGGAAAGCCCGATCTTTGACAAAAGTCGTTTGCTCTTCGGCCTCCATCAGCATCGGGAGGCCATCCGCAAAAAACGCCGTTCCCTGGTGGTCGAGGGCAATTTCGATCTGCTGCTGCTGGCGGTGCATGGAATCGACAACGTGGTGGCGCCACTGGGCACCGCCCTGACTCGCAGCCATATTCATTCACTGCGGGGATATGGCGACGAAGTGGTGCTGCTTTTTGACGCCGATGCCGCCGGATTGAAGGCGGCCATGCGGTCTATTCCGTTTTTTCTGGCCGAGCAGGTTGACGGTCGGGTGGCCCTTCTGCCCGCAGGTCATGATCCCGACACCTATGTTCGCAGCGAAGGACCCGCAGGTATCGATTCGTTGGTGGAAAGTGCCCGCCCGTTGGCCGAATTTGCTTTTGACACTCTGGTCCGTGAGCACGGCTTGACCCTGGCGGGGAAAAATAAGATTATCGGCGAATTGAAAACCTTGATCCTGGAAGCGGCTGACCCTGCGCAGCAGGGCTTGATGATTGCCCATTTTTGCGAAAAATTGGGGGTCTCTCCGGGCTATTTCAGGACCGGGCAGGCCGTAGCGGAGATTAGACAACCCATGGAAGTCACAGGGGGGTCGACCCGGGGACTCGCCACGCTGCCCAAACAACTCAGGGATCTGGTTAATTTTCTTGTCATGTTTCCAGAATTTCTCGGCGAATTGAAGGGAGCCGGTCTTGACGAGATCGTCCAGGATTCGGCGGCGGTCCGGATCATCAAATTGCTGGAACAGGTTGCCGAGGATAAAGCCGGGCAGCCCGAGCAATTGCTTTCAGCTCCCCTGGATGTGCAGGAACGGGCCTATATCGTTAAGTTGTTGACGGATAATCCCCCTTTTGGACATGACGAGAAGCATGATTATGCCCGCGGGATGTGTCATTCTCTCATCGGCTGGATGCAATCAATCCTGCAGAAACGCAACGGGGCCGATTTGCAGCAGCAGATACAGGAGGCTGAGCGCCTCGGTAATACCGGTCTGGTCATGGAATTGATGCGGCAAAAGCAGGAAGCGGGAAAAAAAAGGATGGGTTTTTAATATAACGTGTTGAAAAAATAAAAAAACATGATAAGTTCAAAAAATTGTATTTGAGGCCCGTTTCGAAGTATCTCTTGTGATATTGGCAGGTTGGGTTTTAATTGCGATAATTCCTTTTGTATCCATCTGGTATTTCGTTTAATTTCCCTTATTTTTATACCGGAGGGTTATGTGGGGATACCCGAGATCGCTTTTATTTTCCTTGAGGGCAGTTCTAAGGAGGGATGATGGGCACAGATGATTTAGCCTATGAAGATGATCTGGAACCGGAAGAGTTTGTCGAAGTCGGGCGACTGGGGCAGCATTGTGACGCGACAGAGTCTGACGACGACTGGGCGTTGCGTAACGGTATTGAACGTCGTGCTCCCCTGGATCGCCGTCTGGTAGATGATCGCCGAGGTCTGGATCGCCGTGGTTTGGGTTCCAGCATCGATCCGATGAACATTTACCTTCGGGAAATGGGAAATCAGCGATTGCTCAGTCACGAGGAGGAAATGGAACTGGCTCGCATGATCGAAGAAGGGGAAACCCGCATTCAGCATGCCGTGCTGCGACTCACCCTGGGAATAACCGCTCTCAACGATCTCGCCGAAAATTTGCTGCGGGGTAATCTGCGGATCAATTCCGTTATCAGGGGGCTTTCAGAAAATGATGAGCAAGAGCTCGTCTCCGTCCGTGATGCCTTCCTGGATCAGGTTGAAAAAGCCAATGAACTCGACGGGCAAAGGCGAGAACTTTTTGCCGAGCTCAAAAAAATCGCAGGCGATAACGCTAGAGAAGCGCAACTCGTCGAAGGAATACTTGCATTGGGGAGTTCTATCTCCAACCTCTTCCACGAATACCGGTTATGCGCCAAAGGCATTTTGTCCGTGGCCGATGCCGTTAAGGAGTTGGGGCATAAATTTACCAGGGTGCGAGTGGTTGCCCGGCAGCAGGAATTGTTGCAGGCTGCTCGCCGCCACAATCACGAAACCCGAGACGGCGACACTGATCCGGCGGAAATAGAACAGCGGGTGACCCTTGAGCTGGCAGAAACCCTCGGCATTTCCTGGCCGGCCTTCATTGAGGCCCTGCAGGAGATAGAGATCGGCAGGGAAACGGTAAAGCAGGCCAAGGAAACACTGGTGCGTGCCAATCTTCGTCTAGTCATTTCGGTTTCGAAGAAATTTATGAACCGCGGCATGCAACTCCCCGATCTCATTCAGGAGGGCAATATCGGGTTGATGAAGGCCGTGGAAAAATATGACTATAAACGCGGCTATAAATTTTCCACCTACGCCACCTGGTGGATTCGTCAGGCAGTGACCCGGGGCATAGCCGATCAGGGGCGAACCATCCGTTTGCCCGTGCATATGATTGAAACGATAAACCGTATGCTCCGCTTTTCCAAAGATTTCCAGCGGATTGAAAGTCGCGAGCCAACCCCCGATGAGATGGCGTCGCAACTGGGCACGGATGTCGAAAAGGTGCATGTGGCTTTGAAGACCGCCAAGGACGCCATTTCCCTTGATGCGCCGATCAACGATGAGGAAGATACCATGCTCAGCGATTTCATTGAAGATCATGCCCATCCGGATCCTCAGGAAAATTCGATCACCGAAAGCTTGAAACGTTGCCTGTGCAAAGTGATGGGGTCGTTGACGCCACGGGAGGAAAAGGTCTTGCGGATGCGTTACGGCATTGAAATCGGTTGTGATCATACCCTTGAGGAAGTCGGGCAGTGCTTTGCGGTCACCAGGGAACGTATCCGGCAGATTGAAGCGCAGGCCTTGAAGAAGCTTCGGCATCCGGCCAGAAGTCAGGATTTGCATTCCTTTATTATTGATTAGGAATACCTTGCCGATCTGTTCGGACACTGCAGCAGACTGGCTGACTCTGTCGTTTCTGCCCGGTCTGGGTTGTACGCTGATCAACCGATTGGTGCAGATCGCCGGCACTCCCGGAGCGGTGCTGCGTTCTGGAGGCCTGCCCAAAACCTTTCCAGGGATCGGGCCACGCCTCATTGAGTTGCTCGCCGACGGCAAGCAACTGGCGCTGGCCCGAGAGCGGGCGCACCGCGAGATTGATCAAGTGACAGCACTCAATATTTCGTTACTCACCCCGAGCAGTACGAAGTATCCGGCCGCGCTTCGTTTTATCCCCGACAGTCCCATTTTGCTCTATTGCCGCGGTAGTCTGCACTGGCTGGAGAACCCCACAGTGGCCATCATCGGCAGTCGAACCGCCACCGAATACGGCCGACGGGTCAGTGCCACACTGGCCGCGGAACTTGCTGCCCTGGGTATAACCGTTGTCTCCGGTGCGGCCTACGGCATTGATGCCGCCGCCCATCGCGGTGCCCTTCAGGCAGGAGGCGGGACGGTAGCCGTGCTTGGCTGCGGTGTTGATATTGCCTACCCCCGTTCGCATGCGGGGTTGTTGCGGGAGATCGTCGAGAACGGTCTGGTCCTGACCGAATATCCAGTAGGCACCTCCCCGGACGGGTTTCGGTTTCCGGCAAGAAACCGGATCATCAGCGGGTTGGTCAAGGGCGTGGTCGTGGTTGAGGCCACCGAGCAATCGGGTTCTTTGATAACCGCTCGGCTGGCGCTGGATCAGGGGCGGGAGGTGTTCGCCGTTCCCGGCCGGATTGATTCGCCCCAAAGCGTCGGCACCCACAGGTTAATTCAGCAGGGCGCCCATCTGGTTCACACCGCAGCCGATGTCCTTGAAGGGCTTTCCTGGGGAGACGATCCCCGCTTTTCGGCGCTGCAAGCCGACAAGCCAAAGAAAAACTTGTCAGTTCCCCCTCGCGAGCAACAACTTCTCGATCATCTTGATGCCTACCCTCGCGATATCGATACCATCGTCCGCACGACCGGCTTTGCCATGGTCGAGATTCACACCTTGCTGCTCCAGTTAGAACTCAAGGGGTTGATCCGTCAATTACCGGGACAGCAGTATGAGCGGTTGGCGGCCGAGTAGGGCTTTTTCCTGAGCGACTGCTTTTGAAATGCCAGCTTTTTTAACTGCGATCTGCTATATTCGCCTGCAATGAATTCTTGTTTTCCCCTCGTTTCCTATAAATACCGACACCTGCACTGGATATTACTATGAGATCCGTTATGATTGCGCCCTCGATCCTGTCCGCCGATTTTTCACGGCTTGGAGAGGAGATTCGGGCGGTTGAAGCCGCTGGCGCCGATGTCATCCATGTTGATGTCATGGATGGTCATTTCGTCCCGAACATTACGATCGGCCCCTTGATTGTCAAGGCGGTCCGGAGGGTTACCCGCCTGCCGGTCGATGTTCATCTGATGATTACCAATCCGGACCGCTATGTGAACGATTTTATCGATGCCGGCGCCGATTGGGTGACCGTCCATGTCGAGGCATGCACCCATCTCCATCGTACCCTCGGCATGATCAGGGAAAGGGGGAAAAAGGCCGGCGCCGTACTTAATCCAGCCACTTCGCTGTCCACCCTCGAGTATGTGCTGGCCGAGCTTGATCTGGTGATGTTAATGAGTGTCAATCCTGGCTTCGGCGGTCAATCGTTCATCGAATCCTCCCTTGGGAAAATCAAGCGGTTGCGGCAGATGCTCGATGCGGTCAACCCTGGGGCCGGCATTGAAGTGGATGGCGGCATCAGTCCGGCGACCATCAAAAGAGTTGCCGAGGCCGGTGCTAATATTTTCGTGGCCGGTTCGGCTATTTATGGACAGAGTGACTATCAGTCGGTCATCCTGGAAATGAAGGATTTGGCGATACGGTAACCAACGAGATCATGGAGGGGCTATGCAATTTCAGGATTTTTCCACTTATAATGCCGTAACCAGGCTTGCCGCCCTGGCGCGCGATCCCCATGATTTGACGGCTGCCGACGGCTTGCCATCGCAAAGGGTACGCGATTTCACTGCCTCATTTTGCGGCTTTGATCTGCTCTATGCCACCCAGCGAATCAGCCCGGAGGTGCTGGGCACCCTCCAGGACCTGGCCGATGAAGCCGGATTGGTTGAGACCTTCAAGGCTATGAAACAAGGGGCGGTGCTCAATCGTATCGAGGGGTTTGCCAGCGAAAATCGCCAGGTCCTCCACACAGCGTCCCGAGATGTCTTTGATGAGGCGCCGGAGGCTCCTGAGGCTGCGGCCAAGGCAAAGCAGGAATTGTCTAAACTGCACGCCTTTCTCGATGATATAAAGAGCTGTCGATTGGTCAATGCCAACGGACAAACCTTTACCACCATGGTGCAGGTCGGTATTGGTGGCTCCGATCTCGGTCCCCGAGCCCTGTATATCGCGCTTAAATCCTTCAGCTTGCCCGGTCGTGCCGCGCGGTTTATCGCCAATGTCGATCCCGATGATGTCGCCGAGGTCCTGCAGGGGCTTGACCTCTCCAGAACCCTGTTCAATATCGTCTCCAAGAGCGGCACCACTTTAGAAACCCTGACCAATGAGCAATTGGTGCGGGCGGCCTTGATCCGGGAAGGACTGGATCCGTCCCGACATCTGGTGGCGGTGACCGGCGAAGGGAGTCCCATGGATGACGCGACTCGGTACCTGGGGTCTTTTTATATGTATGACTACATCGGGGGCCGGTATTCAGCCACCTCCATGGTCGGCGCGGTGACCCTGGGCTTTGCCTTGGGCTACGATGCGGTCATCGAACTGCTGCAAGGAGCCCACCAGGTGGATCGGGCTGCCGAACAAAGGGACATCCGTAGCAATATTCCCCTGCTTATGGCCCTGTTGGGAATTTGGAACCACAATTTCCTCGGGCATGCTACTATCGCCGTTCTTCCCTACAGTCAGGCGCTGGCCCGCTTCCCTGCCCATTTGCAGCAGTGCGATATGGAGAGCAACGGCAAGTCGGTAACCCGTCAGGGGCAACAGGTGGCATGGCAAACTGGGCCGGTGGTCTGGGGGGAACCGGGAACGAACGGGCAGCATGCCTTTTATCAGTTGCTCCATCAGGGCACTGAAATCGTTCCGGTTGAGTTTATCGGGTTTCGTCAAAACCAGTATGGTCTGGATCTCGAGGTTGAGGGCACCAGTTCCCAACAAAAACTGGTCGCCAATATGCTGGCGCAGTCCCTGGCACTGGCGGTGGGGAAACGGGATGACAACCCGGTGCGTTCCTTCTCAGGGAACCGACCGAACTCGGTCCTCATTGCCGATCGTCTGACCCCGCGATTAATGGGGGCTTTGCTGGCGATTTTCGAGCATCGCATCGCCTTTCAGGGATTCTGCTGGAACATTAATTCGTTTGACCAGGAAGGTGTGCAGTTGGGTAAGGTTCTGGCCGGGCAGTTGTTGCGACTGATGACCTCGAATTCGCAGATTCAGCCGGAGGATTTAGAAGACGATGGCCGTGAGAAAATGCTGTTGCAACAGGCGGGTATGCTCTGAACCCAGCAAGGGGAATCTGGCCTGTTTTTTTGGTGCGCGAGCCGGTTATGATTTTTTGTTGACAAAGACATTCCGGGCGTTTATGCTCGTCCTCTGAATGAGCATTCAATATAGTATTGCGCGTTATTACCTGTATTGACGTGCAATTCTTGTTCAGGTCTTTTTAATCGACAGGTATATTTTTCAACCACATAATCTCTAGGAGGAACACTGATGGCAAAGCATGAAACGCCTCTATTGGACGAACTGGAAAAAGGTCCATGGCCGAGTTTCGTCACCGATCTCAAACAGCAGGCTGCGACCAAGCCTGAGTGCTGGGATATCCTGGGCCAGCTTGAGCTTTCATACAAAGAACGGATCACCCATTGGAAGCATGGCGGAATCGTCGGTGTTTTTGGATACGGCGGTGGTATCGTTGGTCGCTATTCGGATGTGCCGAAGCTGTTTCCCGGCGTAGAGCACTTCCATACCGTTCGTATTGCCCAGCCTTCCGGGTTGTATTATTCCACCGAGAACCTTCGTTCCCTGATGAATCTATGGGAAAAATACGGTTCTGGCGTTACCAACTTTCATGGCTCCACCGGTGACATGATCCTGCTCGGTACCCGCACCGAGAATTTGGAGCCGTTGTTCTGGGATCTGACCCACGACCTCAAACAGGACCTCGGCGGTTCCGGTTCCAACCTGCGGACTCCCGCTTGTTGCTTGGGTAACTCCCGTTGCGAGTGGTCATGTTATGATACCCAGGAAATCTGCAATAGCCTGACTCAGCGCTATCAGGACGAGATTCATCGTCCGGCCTTCCCTTATAAATTTAAATTCAAATTCTCGGGCTGTCCGAATGACTGCGTTGCAGCCATTGCCCGCTCCGACTTTGCAGTTATCGGTACCTGGAAAGACAATATCCGTATCGATCAGGCCGCAGTACAGAAATACATCGCAGGCGACGCTGAGTATCCGGCCAACGCTGGAGCCCACAAAGGCGGCAACTGGGGAAAATTTGACATTCAGAAGGAAGTCATCGCGCTCTGCCCCACCGATTGTATGTGGATGGAAGGCGGCGAACTGAAGATCGATGATACCGAATGTACTCGCTGCATGCATTGCATCAACGTGATGCCTCGTGCCCTTCGTCCCGGCGCAGAGAAAGGTGCCACCATTTGTATCGGTGCTAAAGCCCCGATTCTTGACGGAGCCCAGTTCGCTACCATGATTATTCCCTTTGTTGAGGTCGACAAAGAAAACGACTTCGAAGCCGTTGTCGATGTTATCGAGAAGGTGTGGGATTGGTGGATGGAAGTTGGTAAAAATCGCGAGCGTGTTGGTGAAACCATGCAGCGTGTCGGTCTGCCGACCTTCCTGAGCGTTATGGAAATCGAGCCCATTCCGCAGCATGTGAAAGAACCGCGTTCCAACCCGTACGTCTTCTGGAGAGAAGAGGAAGTACCTGGTGGTTGGGAGCGTGACGTTGTCGAGTTCAGAAAGCGCCACGCTGCCTGATAGTTGTCACCAACATACTCTAACGGAATACTATTTAAGGAGATATTATAATGGGTTACGATCCGAAAAATCCTATGGTAGGTCGGATAACCGACTTGGGACCGCGATATTACGGGGATTTTCTGCCGCCAGTCATTAAGGCAAATAAAGGCACATGGCTCTATCACGAGATTGTTGAGCCCGGTGTGCTGATGCATGTGGCCGAGAATGGCGCTAAGGTGTTTACCATTCGTTGCGGTTCTCCCCGCGTGGCTACTGTCAACTACATCCGCGACATCTGTGATATCGCGGATAAACATTGCGACGGTTTCCTTCGTTTCACCACTCGGAACAACATCGAGTTCATGGTGGACTCCAAAGATAAAGTTGAGCCGCTGAAGGCAACCATTAAGAGCTATGGCAGCAAGTTCCCGATCGGTGGAACCGGCGCTTGTGTTACTAACATCGTTCACACCCAGGGTTGGCTCCATTGCCACACTCCTGCTACCGATGCTTCCGGTCCGGTCAAAGCGGTTATGGATGACCTGTTCGAGTATTTCGGTTCCATGCAACTGCCGGCACAGGTTCGCATTGCCTTGGCCTGCTGTCTGAACATGTGCGGAGCCGTTCATGCTTCCGACATCGCCATCCTCGGCATTCACCGCAAACCGCCGATGATCGACCATGCCCGGGTTACCGGTGTCTGCGAGATTCCGCTGGCAATCGCCTCCTGCCCTCTGGGTGCTGTAAAACCCTTTAAGGCTATCGTTAACGGCGAAGAAGTGAAGTCCGTTAAAGTTAACGCCGAGCGTTGTATGTTCTGCGGTAACTGCTACACCATGTGTCCGGCTATGCCACTGGCTGATCCGGAAGGTGACGGTATTGCTATTCTGGTTGGCGGTAAGGTTTCCAACTCCAAATCGGCCCCCAAATTCTCCAAGTTGGTTGTACCATTCCTGCCGAACAACACTCCGCGCTGGCCTGAAGTCGTCGCCTGTGTTCGTCAGATCCTGGTAGCCTATGCTAAAGACGCGAAAAAATACGAGCGTATCGGAGAATGGGCCGAAAGAATAGGCTGGGAGAAATTCTTCGAGAAAACCAATCTTCCCTTCACTGAGAAGTCTATCGACGACTACCGTCTGGCGTACGATACGTGGCGTACCACCACACAATTCAAATACACCAGTCATACTGCCGCATACACCAAATAACAGCAGGAATGCGATGATCGGCTCTGATTTTCAGAGCCGATCTTTTCCTGTTTTATCATACCCTTTTTAGGAGCGCATTATGGCACTGAGCAAAGAAGAATTAAAACTTGCCATTATCGAAAAAGCAAAAAAATCGCCTAAACCACAGTTGTACATCAAAGATTTTTATGAGTGCGACGTAGATTCCAAACCGCGTGAGATTAAAAACGTGGCTAACGAACTGGTTAGGGATGGCGAATTGATGTTCTGGTCCTCGGGCTCCACCACCATGTATGCCCGCCCGGACCGCATTCAAAACGAAGAAGGTTAATCCCTCCTTTCATCTTGGACTGCAGTTAGAGAGCAGGGATCCATTTTTGGGTCTCTGCTTTTTTTTTGCTGGTATTCCTCCCCTTTTGCCTGGTCATGCCGTATCTCTGTTATGATGCTTTATT
>JAFLKR010000063.1:0-2224 GCA_019163135.1 Desulfobulbaceae bacterium
ATTGTCGCTGTTCCAGCAATATATCGATACCCGTGCATCCGTCCCTCCGTGTTAGAAAAAACACTGCCTGTCCTGAACCCAAAGGTCAAGCAGGTGGTGGCTATCTGAACTGGTATTCCCCGTCGCATCTCGTATTCGACTCCGCTTAGTGAGGTGAAAGGGGTGGATCCCGTAAAATTCGTGGCCAGATAGGAGCTGACCGTTATCGCCCAGAGGGCCATTGCCAATTGTTCCGGAAGGGAAGGCCCAGGGCCCAACAACAGACAGGCGAGACCGGAAAGGGCACCTTTTGCCCAGAACTGTCTGCAGGGCAGCCAAGGCAGCAGCAGGGAAATGAGCACCACCTCGCTGGCGATGCCAAGCAGGGTTGCCCCCAGCAGGATAAGGCCTCGATTCAAGGCCGTACTCAGTGAAAACAGGGAGGGGCCGATGTCGGTGAGCAGGAACACCAGGACCAGGGTTGCTAGCAATGGTTTAGCGAGGAGGAAGAGTTCGACCGGAATCAGGACCGCCCGTTCCGACAAGGTAAAGTTGACCTCGCGCATGGTTTCGTCGCATTGCAGTCCCTTCTGAAGATAGGTGGGCAGATCAGCGGCCCGGACCGGACCAAAGAAGACTTGAAAGCCGGATCCCCGTTTGACGTCTCTGGCGCTCACCCCGGCGGCGCACCAGGCGTTAATCCCTCTGGGGTCGAGGACCGGGAGCCAGACATCGCCACCGCCTAGCTGAAAACGCAGGATATCAATGGTGAGTTTATAGTTGGCTGTGACCAGGACGGCCGATTCGGGGTCGGATGATTCCACCGCATAGAGGCCGGGAGCGACTCGATACTTGCGGCGGATAATTCCGATGCGGGAGCCGATGGTTCCGCAGAGATCGCGTGGGCTGCTTGTGGTCGCCACTGGCGGCACCGGACCGATGGGTGTATCGATGAATCCTTGTACAAAGGAACAAATCGTAAAACCTGCTCGTTCATTGACCCCGGACCGGGGTTCCGGTTTGGGGCCTCAACAGGGCGCGCTTGAGGACTGCGCGGAAAAATCGGTGATGGCTTGCTCCCCTTGCCGCGGTGGCAACAAGCAGGGATTGTTTTGGTTCATACAAATACCTCAGAGTAGTTGCAGTTGCCGCGAACAACGTTGGGTAAAAAGCAGCATGGAGATGTTGTAAAGATACTTCAGGACCAAGGTTCAGGCGAGTTATTTTAGCCTATTTCGCGAGCAAGAGAAGCTCGACAAAATCAAAAGCGCATTATATTTTTATAAAAACCCGCAGCTTTTTTGAACAATTTTTATCATCCCTGTAGACCTTTTCACCAAGCAGGTAACCAAGATGACCTTCGCCGCCACTCTTTTCCATAGCGGTCAACTTCAGAAACGTGTTGATACGGCGCGGCGGATGCTGGGCCGTTGCGTCCTTTGCCCACGGCGATGCCGAGTCAATCGCCTTGCCGACGAGATCGGTTTTTGTGCAACCGGCGCCCTTGCCAGGATTGCCAGCTACGGTCCCCATTTCGGGGAAGAACAGCCTCTGGTCGGAACCCGGGGTTCCGGGACCATCTTCCTGGCTGGGTGTAACCTGCACTGCTGTTTCTGCCAAAATTACGAGATCAGTCAGGGGGGAGAACCGGGCCAGAATGTCGATGCTTGTGGATTTGCCGCCATCATGCTGGAACTGCAGGCCATGGGTTGCCATAACATCAATCTGGTCACTCCTGGCCATGTGATTCCTCAGATCCTGGAAGCCCTTGTTATAGCCCTTGAGGACGGTTTACATCTCCCGCTGGTCTTTAACTGCAACGGTTACGAAAGCACTGCGGCCCTTGCCCTGCTCAATGGTGTGATCGACATTTACATGCCTGATTTTAAATTTTGGCGGTCCGAAACCGCGGTCCGTTACGTCGGGGCTCCCGACTATCCTGAGCGGGCGCGCGCCGCACTGGTGACCATGCACCGTCAGGTAGGCGAATTGGTGCTAGGATCCGATGGTTGCGCCCGTTCAGGGCTGCTGGTCAGGCACCTGCTGATGCCTGGAATGATCGATGAAACCTCGAAGATCCTTGGTTTCATCGCCAACCATCTGTCCGCTGACACCTACGTCAACATCATGGCCCAGTACCATCCTTGCGGCCAGGCGTACCAATTTGCGGAATTGCGGCGCACCATTACCGCAGTGGAATACCGCCAGGCCCTGGAGATCGCCCGGTCTCTAGGCCTCTCTCGCC
>JAFLKR010000063.1:2324-33011 GCA_019163135.1 Desulfobulbaceae bacterium
ATTTCCAGCACCGCCAACATTTTCGCTACTCTGGCACTCCTTGTCGTGAGTGTGGTGGTCGTGGTGCGTACAGGTATCGAGGCGCCTTAACGGGAAGAATCAGAGAAAGAAGATTTGAACCCCTGCCGGCGCCAGCCGGTGGGGGTTTTTTTTTGCCCAACATCGCCACATCGAGGAGGAACCAACCATGCCCAGACTCAACGGAGCCCAAATTATCATTCGTCAACTGGAACGTCAGGGAGTCCAGATCGTTACCGGCATTCCGGGTGGGGCCAACCTGCCCCTCTACGACGCCCTTGCCGCCAGCACCGCCATTCGCCACGTTCTTGCCCGCCACGAGCAGGGGGCAGGCTTCATCGCCCAGGGCATCGCCCGCGCCAGCGGTCAAACCGCCGTCTGTTTCGCCACTTCCGGCCCCGGCGCCACCAACATCCTCACTGCCCTGGCCGATGCCTATCTGGATTCGGTGCCTCTGGTCTGTATTACCGGCCAGGTACCACGGGCCCTGATCGGCACCGACGCCTTTCAGGAAGTCGATACCTACGGCATGTCTATGCCGATCACCAAGCATAATTATCTGGTGCGTTCCGCCGCCGACCTGCTCACCCTTATTCCCAAGGCCTTTCGACTCGCCGGTTCCGGCCGGCCCGGCCCGGTGTTGATCGATGTGCCCAAGGATGTCCAGACCGAGGTGGTGGAATTCGAGCACTGGCCCGAGCTATGCCCGGTCAATGCGCATCGGGCCGATGATCCCGAAGCCATCGAAACAGCAGCGGCAATGATTAATCAGGCGGCCCGTCCAATCCTCTATCTCGGTGGCGGCGTCATCCACGCCGGAGCTGCGGCTGAAGCCCGACATTTGGCGGAGCAGGGGGCTATCCCCACGGTTATGACCCTTATGGGTCTGGGTATCCTGCCCTCCGATCATCCCCTGTCGCTGGGGATGTTGGGGATGCACGCCGCCCGCGCCACCAATCTGGCCATGGAGGAATGCGACCTGCTAATCGCTGCCGGGGTTCGTTTCGACGACCGGGCTACCGGTCGGCTCAGCGGTTTTTGCCCCCAGGCCAAGGTTATCCATGTCGATATCGATGCCAGCGAGATCGGCAAGTTGCGTTCGGCCGACGCCGGTATCACCGGGGACGCCCGCCACGCCTTTGCCGACTTGCTGCTTCAGGTCCGGCAGCAGGACCGGCAGCAGTGGAACGGGCGCATCCGCCAATTGCAGCAGGATTTCCCTCGGTTTGACGCGGAAGACTTCGCTCCGGGGCGACCCTTTCACCTCATCCGGCGGGTGGCGGAACTGGCCGGGCCCGAGGCGCTGATCAGCACCGATGTCGGCAAGCACCAGATGTGGGTGGCCCAGGCCTATCCCTTCACCTTCCCTCGCCAACTGCTGACTTCCGGAGGGCTGGGCACCATGGGGTTTGGGCTGCCGGCGGCTATCGGGGCGGCGCTCGCCTTCCCCGAGCGGCCTGTGGTTTGTTTTAGCGGCGATGGCAGCCTGCAAATGAACATTCAGGAGTTGGCCACTGCCGTTGAACAACAGGCCGCGGTGAAGATCGTGGTGCTCAATAATCGGAGCTTGGGACTGGTTCGGCAGCAGCAACGCCTGTTTTATGAGCAGCACTATTTCGCCTCCTCCTATGGGATTGCGGTGGATTTTGCCGCCATTGCCCGTGGATTCGGCATGCGAGCCGTTGATCTGGAAGGGGCGGACGACCCGGATGCACTCCTGCAGCAGGCCATGCGGGAACCGGGCCCTTGCCTGATCAATGTTCCCATCGACATCGAAGAGGAAGTTACTCCCATGGTGCCGCCCGGCGCCGCCAACACCACCATGATCGGAGGCGACCATGCCAAAAACTGAGATCATAGCCGCACAGGAGCCCAAAAACATGGACACTGCTATTCTTCGTCTGACGGTCAACAACCATCCCGGTGTAATGCTGCAGATTTGCGGGCTTTTTGCCCGACGCAATTTTAATCTCGACGGCATCTTCTGCACCGCCATCGAACAGGGGGAAACCAGTTGCATCTGGCTCAAGGTCGATGAAACCGATAAACTCGACCAAGTGATCAAACAGCTGGTTAAACTGGAGGATGTGCTCGCGGTGGCAGAGCGTGGCGACGCCCGCCGGGAGATCAGCGAAATGGAGGCGATGCTGGTCCGTTGCAGCTAACGCCCTGCCCCGGTGAAGCTAATGCGGGGTTGACAACTCGGCCTGGGTACGATACAAAAATAGACAGAGGAACCACTGCAACTGCAACAGGGATTCAACTAAACCCCCAAAAAACCATGAAACAACAGGTCGCGGCAGCGGCGGCGATGAACCCAGTTCATTGGCGACCGGTTGCTTTCTAACTTTTTGCACCACCGAAACTGCTCGCCATGGACTGATGCTCCGGTCCATGGCGTTTTTTTTAGCCTGGACCCGACGGTTCAGGCTTTTTTTGTCTGATACCGTCGAGAAAAATCCGTGAACACCGCCCTCTGGCCCCGCTTTTTCATCACTTCCACAGGAGATTGTCATGAACAACGAGGTTACTATCCGCTTTGCTGAACGCATGCATCAATTACCGCCGTATCTCTTCGGCCTGATTAACAAAATAAAGATGGAAAAACGGTGGGAAGGGATCGATGTCATCGATCTCGGCATGGGCAACCCCATGGACCCAACCCCAAGCAAGGTCACTGAAAAACTGTGCGAAGCAGCGGTCGATCCCAAGACCCACCGCTACCCGGCCGCCGGTGGTATGAAAAACCTCAAGCGGGAGATCGCCCTCTACTACCAGCGCAAATACGGAGTGGAACTGGGCGGCGAGGACGACGTTATCTGCACCATCGGCTCCAAGGAAGGCATTTCCCATCTCTGCCTGGCCCTGCTCGGTCCGGGGGATACGGTCCTGGTGCCCTCCCCCTTTTTTCCTATCCATGTTTATGCCGCGGTTATCGCCGGGGCCAGCGTCCTGCGCTTCCCCCTAGGCTCGGAAGAGGGGTTCCTGCGCCAGGTTAGCGAGATGTGCAAATCACTCTATCCCGGCCCCAAACTGGTGATGCTCAACTATCCCCACAACCCTACCGGCACCCTGGCTTCCCGGGAATTTTTTGTAGAGATGGTCAAGTTGGCCAAGCGCTTCAACTTCATGGTGATCAACGATTTTGCCTACGGGCAGATTACTTACGACGGGTTGGTGGCCCCCTCTCTGCTTGAGATTCCAGGGGCGCTTGATGTCGGGGTTGAATTCGGTTCCTTTTCCAAATCCTACAACATGGCCGGCTGGCGGCTTGGCTACTGTGTCGGCAACAAGGAAATGGTCGGCGGTCTGGCTAAGATCAAGGGCTATTACGATTATGGCATCTTCTCCGCCATCCAAGTTGCGGGCATTGTCGCCATGCGTGACTGCGACGATACAATTATCGAACAGGTGGCGATCTATCAGAAACGGCGGGACGTGCTCTGCGAGGGGCTTGCCCGCATGGGCTGGGAGGTGGAGAAGCCCAAGGCCGGCATGTTCGTCTGGGTGAAAATTCCCGAGCCGTATGCCCAGATGGGCTCGGTCCGTTTTTCCATCGAGATGATGAATAGGGCCAATGTCGCCCTGGCCCCCGGCGCCGGTTTCGGCGAGGAAGGTGACGGCTTCCTTCGCCTCGCCCTGGTTGAGAACGAGAACCGCATCCGCCAGGCCCTTAAACAGATGAAGCGCGCCCTGGTGGAGATCGATCATGAGGTCAAGGCCGGTGTTTTTTTGCTGGGGGCCGAGGGAAATTAGGGGTTACGGGTTAGGCGGGCAGGTGCCAAGAGGGTGGTCCTTTTTCTTTCACGATCAAATCATTTGGTCAGGTTCAGCTGTTCTTTGAACCGAATCAGAGCTGCCAGTACCTCGCAACAGGGAGTGGCCACCCGGTGCTGTGGCCCTTGGGCGTTCACATAGCCGACCATTGCGGCCACTTCCGTAGGGTTATGCTGTTCAAGGTCTTGGAGCATGGACGAGCGATGGTCATAGGTCGCCGGCACCAATATGCCGTAAAACACTTGCCGGTAGCTGGCCGCGTCCGGCCAGGGGGTGGTGCCGCCCATCGCCTGGATAACCGTAAAGGTTTTGGCGATCACCTAGTCCATGAGGTTGCGAGTCTCTCTGTTTTCCGCCAGGGCGCCGTAATGGACGCCCAAAATGGCACCCAAAGGGTTCAGGGCGCAGTTGTACAAAAGTTTGGCATAGAGCGATTGGTAAATATCGGCGACCACGACACTGGGAATCCTGGCATGGGCAAGTGCGATAGCCAGTTGACGGTCAGCTGGTCAGCTTCGGAAATTTTACCCCGCCGACTGCCGCCCACATGGACATTGTCCGCTGAAACCGTGATGCGGACCGACCCTGGCCGCTCGATCGTAAACCCGGTGATCACTCGGGCGGCCATGCTGCGCGTGTTGCCGAAACGCTGCTCCAGTTGTTCGAGGTTGCCGCACCCGTTCTGCATGGACACGACCGGACAACTACACGATGCAAGATCGGCAGGTGCCTCAATGGCCGCGGTGGTTCCATAGGTTTTGGTGGTGAGCAGGATATAATCATAGTCCTGGCCATCGTGTCCCTCGAGGTCCTCCAATAAGACCGAGCTGATGTGCTGTCACCTGGTATTCACCGAAAACCTCGGTGACCGAAAGCCCTTCGGTATTTAGGGTCGAGATGAAGCGCGGACGAAGCACCAGGTCTACTTGATGTCCATCCGTGGCCAGCATGCAGCCGACTGCCTGTCCTAGGGCCCCGGCCCGTAAATGAGGAATTTCATCCCTGCTGCTCCCTTCTGTTATGGCGCTCTGTTATTGTCGGAAAACTCAAAAAAACGTACTATGATCTGCAACCATTAATCTAGCCTCGGCCCGGTTTTGCCGGGTTTTTTCGTCACTCTTACAAAAAATAAATACGAAAATCTTGGAACTCATCATTATCGCCGCCATGACCGCCAATCGGGTGATTGGTTGCAACAACACCATCCCGTGGCATATCCCAGAAGAGATGGCCCATTTTAAAGCAACCACTATGGGGCACTGGCTGATCATGGGGCGTAAGACCTATGAGTCCATCGGGAGACCCCTTCCCGGCCGTCGTACTATTGTGGTGAGCTCCAATCCTTCCTTTCGACCCCACGCAGACTGTACGGTTGCAGCCTCGCTGGATCAGGCGATCAGTTGCTGTCTTAATGCCGAGAAGGTTTTTATCATCGGTGGGGAGCAGCTGTATCGTGCCGCCCTGCCCTTGGCCACGACCCTGATGCTCACCGTCATCGATCAGGAATATGCCGGAGATGCCTGGTTTCCCGATTTTTCCGACTTGCCGTTCGCTCTGGTTGCTCGGCGTGAGCTGAGCTCCAGCCCGCTGTTGACTGTGTTGATCTATCAGCGGGTGCAGCCTGCCCCTGCTTCCTACCAAACGCTGCCGGCCTGAGCCGATTTTTTCCCATGCAGTTTCAGGGGAATGGTATGCATTCACGCCTTTTTTATGCTACATAGAATCGATGCGACGTTTTTATTTGCAACATGCGGCCATCCAGGCCAATCAAATCCAGGTAACCGGTGCCGAGGCTCGTCATATCAGCTCGGTGCTTCGCCTACAACCGGGACAGGCCGTCGAATTTTTTGACGGCAAGGGCGCCGTTTATTCCGCAGTGCTGGCCACCACCACCAAAAGCCTGGTGACCGCCGCCATCACCGCGATCCGACAGGATACCGACACCGCCGCCTCGTCCCTCACCGTGGCCCAATGTCTGCTCAAAGGCAAGAAGATGGACTTCCTCGTCCAGAAGGCCACGGAGTTAGGTGTCCATACCTTCCTGCCGGTGGTCTCCAGATATTGCGAGAATCACGGCGACCGCGGTCATCAGGAACAGCGCTGGCAGCGCATCATGATCGAGGCGTGCAAACAGTGTAAGCGGACAGTCCCGATGACCATTGAACCTGTCCAGTCACTTGACCTTATTGATTTTTCCGGTTTCAGCCATCGTCTGGCCGCTTGGGAACAGGAAAAGGAGACCGCCCTGCCGACCTCTTTTCTCGAGCAACCTGGTTCCATCTGTCTGTTCCTTGGGCCCGAAGGTGGCCTTCACTCTGATGATCTCCAACTCCTCCGCCAATGGGCTTTTATCACTTTTTCCCTGGGTTCAAAAATCCTGCGGGGGGAAACCGCCGCCCTGGCGGTCATGGCCATCGTCCAATATCTCACCGGCGCCTTGCAACCCTCGAAGGTCGCCGCTGTCTCTGTCCAAGCCTTGGTGTCGTAGATGAACCCAGAATTCGCCAGGGCTCGGGTTGAAGGGCTCCCAATTTTTCTGAGCAGCGATTTTCGATGAGAGCGGTTATTCAACGAGTCAGCCGGGCCCAGGTGGAGGTCGACAGCATGGTGACCGGGGCGATCGCTACCGGTCTGGTTGTCCTCCTGTCCATTCACCGCGACGATACCGAAAAGGACCTGCTTTGGATGGTGGAGAAGATCCAGCACCTGCGCATTTTCGATGACGATCAGGGCTTTATGAACTGCTCAGTGCTTGAAATCAAGGGGCAACTGCTGATAGTCTCCCAATTCACGCTCCACGGCGATTGCCGTAAAGGCCGGCGTCCCTCATGGACGGCTGCCGCTCCGCCGGATCTGGCCCACCAACTCTATGACGATTTTATCGCGACCTGCCGGCAACGCGGCATCCCGACCCAGGCCGGCGTTTTTCAGGCGATGATGGAGGTTTCCTTGACAAACTCCGGCCCGGTGACCATTCTTCTCGATTCCCATAAAACTTTCTAAGAACGGACTCCTATGAACGATTTTACCATCGGCTCCACCTATCACGGCTTTGTGCTTGAACGCCGGGAACAGATCCCGGAAATTCATTCAACCGTCCTGCTCTTTACCCATGCCGTGCTCGGCTGCCAGGCGGTGGCTATTAAAAACCAGGATCCCAACAAGACCTTTTGTGTCGCCTTCATGACCGTCCCTGACGACTCCACCGGGGTTGCTCATATCCTCGAGCATTCCGTGCTCATGGGGTCCCAAAAATACCCGGTCAAAGATGTCTTCGGCGAGATCAACAAGGGCGGGTTGATGACCTTCCTCAATGCCATGACTGGCGCGGATACCACCTGGTATCCCTTTGCCACCCGCAATATCAAAGAATATTTCAACATCATGGATGTGTATTGCGATGTGGTCTTCCATCCTCTCCTGCTCCAATCCACCTTTGAGCAGGAAGGCTGGCATTATCATCTGGAAAACGATGCCGATCAGATCCAATACAAAGGGGTTGTGCTCAACGAAATGAAAGGGGCCTTCTCCGACCCCACCCGGGCGCTGTTTTATCACACCTTCCGCGGTCTGATGCCCGAATCGACCTATGCCCATGAATCAGGCGGTGATCCGCAGCGCATCCCCGAACTGACCTACGAGCAGTTCGTCGCCTTCCACAACTCCCATTATCATCCTTCCAACAGTACTTTTTTCATGTACGGGGATGCCCCGCTCGATCAGGAGCTGGCTTTTTTACAGGATAATTTTCTCGCCAAATTCCCGACTCCGGTGCCCAAAGCGCAGATCAAGGAAGGCAACGATATCACAGCGCCTGTTTTTATTGAAGAAAGTTATCCGGTTCAACCCGGCACCCCCACCGAGCAGAAGACCTTTATGGCTATCAGTTCCGTCGTAGGCACCATACACGACCGGAAACTCAATGCCGCCTTTCAGATCATAGCCAACATTTTATTTAATTCCGACGGCTCACCGTTGAAAAAGGCGATTTTCAATGCAAGTGTATGCAAAGATTTCGGCGGATTGTTTCTCAGTAATTCCAGCCTGAAAACCCTGATGATCACCTATCTGATCGGGAGCGACCCGGAAAAGCGGGAGCATTTTCTGGCGCTCTACCAAGCCACCCTGACCCGGATGGTCGATTCGAAATTGGATCGGGATCTAGTCCTTTCCGAATTGAATAAGTACGAGTTTACCGTTCGGGAAGAGATGAACAAGGCTCAGCGCGGGCTGGATCTGATCAGTAAGGCCTTGCCCGCCATGAAGCATCAACTGGAGCCCTTCGATGCCCTCCAGATTGACGCTCTGTTGGCCGAGATCCGCCATGATGCGGTGGAAAATGGGTATTTCGAGCAGTTGATTCGATCCTACCTACTGGACAACCCGGCCACGGTCACGGTGACCCTGACCCCGGATCCGGCCAAAATGGAGGAGAATCTGCGGGAGGAGCAGCAGCGTCTGGAGACTTATTCTCAATCACTGGATGCGGTCGGCCGCCGGCAATTGATTGATCACACCCAGGAACTGATGGCCTTACAGGCTTCCCAGAACTCCGCCGATGAGTTGCGGCTCCTGCCCCGTCTTTCCTTGAGCGATCTCGACCCCAGGCCGCCCATCCATGCCGTGCAACCCACAACCTTGGCTGGAACCCCGTTGCTGATCAGCAACCTGGAGACCAATGGCATCTGTTATCTCGACTTCGGCCTTGATTGTTCTGCGCTTTCGGCCGATCTGCTGCCCTACCTGGATCTGTTCGCCACCGTGCTCACTGAAATCGGCACGACAGGTAAGGATTATATGCAGTTCGCCAAGGCGATTAACCTCTGCACCGGCGACTTTTCCCATTCCTTCCAGGTCTACGTCCAGGCAGACGCACGCAATACCGTCCGGCCGATCCTCTGGCTGCATATCAAGGCTTTGTCCGCTTATCTTGAGCAGGCAATCAATTTGCTGACCGAGGTGCTGACGTCGGTTGATTTTTCAGATCACCAGCACATTGAGGAAATCATTCAACGCGAATACGCCTGGGCTGAGCATTCGGTGCAGAGTGAGGGGTATTCCCTGGCTTCGACCAGGGCTTTTTCGCATCTCAGCACCGCTGGCCAGTATAATGAGTATGTCCATGGCATTCATGCTTACCAGCACCTCAAGCATCTGGCCGGTCATTACCCGGCAGACGAGGGCATGCTCCTTGCCGCGCTCCAGCAGATTCGACAGCTGCTTTTTCGCCGCCAAGGGCTGATCGTCTCAGTCACGGCAGAAGACAAGGATATTAAACACTTTCAAGGTCTTGGCTTATCACTTATCAACGGCCTCCCGGATCTGCCGGTGGAGCTTGCCTCACCTAAATTTTTAGCCAACCCGATCGTCAATCAGGCCTTCACTACCTCGGCGGAAATCGTCTATAACGTCCAAGCCTGCAATCTGTTTCCCACGGCCGCACAGTATAACGGTTCCTTTGAGGTGCTTAGGACCTGGCTGTCCCGTGACTACCTCTGGAACACTGTACGGCAGATGGGAGGGGCTTATGGTTGTTTCATCCAGTTTAACCATCTCACCGGCAATTTTGGAATGGTGAGCTACCGCGACCCCCAGGTCAAGAAAACTTACGAGGCCTACGAGGCCCTGTCCGATGTGATTGGCGCGCTGGATCTCTCCGAGGAATCGCTTCATCAGCTGATCATCGGCGCTTACGGCGGATTTAATCCGCATCAGGGGCCTGCATCACGCGGCGCTGCCGCCCGCAACGATTATCTCTCCGGGGTCACGCCGGCATTCCGGCAGCAGCGGATCGAGGAGATTCTGGCCACCTCGGCCCAGGATATCCGGAGCTTTGCCCCCCTGTTTGCGCAACTGCAGACCACCCGCTACCGAGCGACCATCGGCAACCGCGAACGGATCGAACAGGATAAAGCCCTCTTCGGCGAATTGATCGAGATTTAACCGGTTTCGGGGTTCATTTTTTCAGGGGTGTGGACAACTTGTCAACCACCTGATTGTAGTACGGTCCTTCCTCACCAAGCTGGATAGCCCTTCCCATCCGGCCTTCCAGCTTGGTTTTCAGGCAACCAATCTTTCTTAGTTGCCTGACCTTCTCTTGTTCATCTGTGCAAGTGGCCAGCAACTGCTCGATACGGGTGATCTCTTTTTGCAGGGTGATTTCCTCCGGCACATATCCGGCGTTTTTCAGCAGCCGGTAGGCCATCCGTAAGTCCTCGGGCACGTTGGCCATATCATCCGGCGGTAGCGGCTTGTTCTTCCAGTGGCTCAGATCGGCCAGGGTCCCCTCGCGGATCGCCTCTTGAATTTTTCGCTCTGCGATCGTCTGTATGATTGAAAGCATAATTTCTTTGCTATTCCTTTCTTGTGCTCTGCATCCATAGTTTGCTAAAAAGGTCAGTATTTCTGATCGGTTTAAGGCTGTTCTGTCACCCCAACACCTCTTTACAGGAGATTAGCTTGAAAAAACGATGGATTCCGGTGGGTGTCCTGGTACTCCTCTTTTTAGGTTCGCTCGCCCTTGGCGCTGATCAGCCTTGGGAAATGCGATTACCTTTCAAGGACGCCACCATCCATTATGAACTCAAAGGTTCGGAGCAGGGTGTGGAGACTTTGTATATCCGTGATTACGGCAAGGTTCGGGCCAGGCATCATAAAGTTACGGCCATCATCATGGGCATGACCCAAAAAAACGATACCCTTGAACTCACCGACTCCGACTGGATCACCACCTATAATCTCATCGAAAAAAACGGGGAGAAAGTTAGCAATCCCCAAAGCTGTTTCGGACGGAGTATAGCAAATTTAACAGCGAGGAGAAAAAGAATTTCGAGGAAAACTCCAAGGAACTCGGTGTCTCGATGATGGGGAATTTCGGTGGCGCGGTCAAGCAAAACAGTGCCAAACTTTTAGGGTTTGATTGTGATGTCACTACCGTCGGCGGCATTTCCACCGTCTATCTCCTGCACGGTACCGATATACCCCTTAAATCCGAAGTAGCGGTCATGGGGATGGCCAGCACCGTTGCCGCAACCAAGATCGACACCAGCACTGCGGTGCCGGACGCCGCTTTTTTACCTCCGGCCGGTATCACTGCCCAACTGAATGCCGAGTCGGAAACCATAATGGCCGATACCATTCAGAATGTGATGGATACCTTGAAACCCCCGGACGGGGCTAAAGCCATGCAATCGTTCGGTCAGAACATGATGCCGACCGGCGCTGTGCAACCGGGTATGGGAGGGGGTGGTTCCGCGGATCAGGCTGAGCAGCAACAGATGATCAGAGACACGGAAGCCGCCATGAACAAAATGAATCAGAAGAAGCCGCAGTAATGAGAGGAGAGCGACCCCCGGAAGCAAGGTGCGTCCAGGGGCTTTTTATATTATTTCCGTTGTATGATGGTATCGTTACTGAAATCCTGGTCATTTCTTTCGGGATAATCGAGGATATAATGAAGGCCTCGTGATTCCTTACGCAGGCTGGCGCTCTGCACGATCAGGTCGGCAACCACCGCTAGATTGCGCAATTCCACTAGATCCGGGGTCAGCAGGTAGTCGTAGAAATGTTCTTTAATCTCCTTAAGCATCCAACCCAACCGGGTCTGCATCAATTCCAGCCGTTTTTTCCTCCTGACGATTCCGACATAGTCCCACATCAGTTGTCGAACCTGATCCCAGTTGTGTTTGATCAGGATCGACTCGTCCAGGATTGCCGCTCCACCGGTTCGCCAGTTTTCCACCGGCAGTTTTTCGTGCTGCCGGATCTCGGTGATGTGATCTTTTAACCACAGCGCGCCCCGATGGGCAAAGACCACCGCTTCCAGCAAGGAATTGCTGGCCAGGCGATTGGCCCCATGCAGGCCGGTGCAGGCGGTCTCGCCGAAGGCCATGAGATTGCCCATGGACGTTTGCCCCCATTCGTCAACCAGCACGCCCCCGCACATATAATGGGCCGCCGGCACTACCGGGATGGGCTTGGTGGTCAGGTCAACCCCGTACTGCTTGCAGATCTTGTAGATGTTGGGGAACCGCTCCATTAGAAAAGCGGCGGGTTTGTGGCTGATGTCGAGAAACACACAGTCCGCTCCGGAGGCTTTCATCTCGGCATCGATTCCGCGTGCCACCGCATCGCGGGTGGCAAGGTCTCCGCGTTTATCGTATTTTTTCATGAACGGCACGCCCTGCTGATTGATCAGAACCCCGCCTTCGCCGCGTACGGCCTCAGAGATGAGAAAATTTTTAGCCTCGCGGTTGAAAAAACAGGTGGGGTGAAACTGGATGAATTCCAAGTTGGCGACCTTGGCCCCGGCCCGATAGGCCATAGCCACACCGTCACCGGTGGCGATATCGGGGTTGGTGGTGTAAAGGTAGACCTTGCCGCACCCACCGGTACATAGGACCGTGACCCCCGCTGTCCTAGTCTCGACTTCGCCGGTCAGCCGATTAAGCACATAGGCGCCCAGGCACCGGTCGCCGTTGGAACGATCTCGACCTTTGGCCTTGGATTCCACTAGCAGGTCGATGGCCAAGTGATTTTCCAGGACCTCAATGTTGGGGTTTGCCGCAATCTGCTCCAGCAGCGCCCTTTCGATTTCCTTGCCGGTTAAATCCGAAGCATGGGCAACCCGGCGCGCGGAATGACCGCCCTCCATTCCCAAGTCGAAGCCTTCTCCGTTTTTTCCTTTCTGGAAACGAACGCCGAAATCTACCAGTTCCCTGACCCGGTCCGGCCCTTCAGTGGTGACAATGCGGACGATTTCTTCATTACAAAGCCCATCTCCCGATCGCAGCGTGTCGGAAATATGGTCCTCGATCGAATCCTCCACTGAAAGTACGGCTGCGACCCCTCCCTGGGCAAGATTGGTGGCAGTGTCGGCCTTATTTTTTTTAGTGATCAGTGTGACTTTCGAAAATTGGGCGACTTTCAAGGCAAACGAAAGTCCCGACACACCGCTTCCGATGATGAGTACATCACTATATGCAGTCATATATGGGGTCCCGGTTCAGCAATGTTTCACGTGAAACATGGGCAAAGTTATTGAGGGGGCAAGAGAACTGTACACTGAAGAAGGAGAATATAGTATACTACCTGATGTTTCACCAACAAAGAGTCTGTGGAGAGAAATTACATTGGAAACCAAAATTGTAGCACTGGCCAACCAAAAAGGCGGAGTAGGCAAAACGACCACCGCCTTGAACCTTGCCGCCGTTCTTGCCGCCAAAGGGAAGAAGGTGTTGCTGGTTGACTCCGATCCTCAGGGTAACGCCTCCAGCGGTGTGGGGGTTTTTAAAACGAATGAAGATAAAAATATTTACAGTTGTTACACCGGTGCCAAGGAGGCGGTTGACTGTATTTTGCCCACCTCACAGAAAAATCTGTCCATTTTACCGGCCTCCATTGACTTGGTCGGCGTCGAAATTGAACTTATCGCCCAGGAAAATCGAGAAAAACGGTTGAAGACCATCCTGCGGGCGTTAAGGGAGCGCTTTCAGTATATCCTGATCGACTGTCCTCCCTCCCTGGGACTCCTGACCATCAATAGCCTGACTGCGGCCGACTCGGTCCTGATTCCGATGCAATGCGAATATTTTGCCTTGGAAGGACTGGCCCAACTGGTCCAAACGATTCGCAAGGTGAAAAAAAATTACAACCGGGACCTGTTCATCGAGGGACTGCTCCTGACCATGTATGATCGGAGGAATCGGTTGACCCATTCGGTGGCCAGCGAAATCCAGAAGCATTTCGGTGAACAGGTCTACCAAACCGTGATTCCGCGCAATGTCCGACTCAGCGAGAGCCCTAGTCACGGCCAGACCATTATCGAGTACGATGCTAGTTGTAGCGGCGCCAAGGCCTATAAACAACTGGGCAATGAATTTCTCAATCGAACCGTCGCGGGGACGTGATCATGATGAAAAATGTGCTAGGCCGCGGGGTCGGTGCCCTGCTTCCGGAAGTCGACCGTGATGAAGATAGATTTTTCATGTGTGATATCGATAAGATATCGCCAAATCCCCACCAGCCGCGCAGCTATTTCGATGGGGAAAAACTCGAGCAACTGGCGGCATCCATTCGGGAGAAAGGAGTCATTCAGCCGCTATTGGTGACCAGGAGCAAGGGCAATCGCTATGTGTTGATCGCCGGGGAACGTCGCCTGCGCGCTGCCAAGATGGCAGGATGCGAGGAGATACCGGTGGTGGTGATGGAACAGGGGAGCGACAACGAAGGCCTTGAATTGGCCCTCATCGAAAATATCCAGCGCCATGACCTTAACCCTATCGAAGAAGCGGTGGCCTATGCGCGCCTGATGGAAGAATTCCACCTGACCCAGGAGGAGGTGGCCAAAAAGGTTGGGCGGCAACGCTCCACCATCACCAATGTCCTGCGGTTGCTGGGCCTGCCGCCCTCTCTTCGGGACGATGTCGCCCAAGGGGTGATCAGCGAGGGGCATGCCCGGGTGTTACTCAGGATCAAAGACCAGCCTGAACAACTGCAGGCGATCCGAGATGCCATTGTCGCCGAGGAATTGTCGGTACGTGCCACTGAGCGGTTGTGTCAGAAAAAACCGAAGACCACGCCGCCATCGCAACAAGAAACGCCGCCAGCAGTCCCGGCAGAAACCTTGGCCCCATCGTATTGCGCCACCCTGGTCAACCAACTGACTAATCAACTGCATACCAAGGTCCGAATAGTCCAGCAGGGAAAGCGCGGTAAACTGGAAATCGAATATTATTCCAGCGACGACCTCGACCGGTTGATCAGCCTCCTGGCCCAGTAATCCCTTGCCGACGCCATATGGCTTGCGTGCAGGTCACCTGATCGTTCCAGGCTGACGGCTACTGGATTTTTCCGCTCGATGGTGTTCCCTTGTCCCAAGGACCGATCAAAGAGTTGCTGGCATTGGACAACGCTGGGTTTTCTGCAGGCACAGAAACTGATGATTCTGGGGGCCGTAGTTACCTGGAGTCTCGCACTTGATCTTTGGGCCGCACTCTCTGCCCGCTCGGTACTTTTTACGGACTGTTTAACCGGATCAGCCTGATTAGGTTGAAATTTAATACAGATAACTGTACAAAGTGTGGGGTCCGCCACCAGGTCTGTTCAGGGGCATATGTTTTAATGAAAAACCAAACATTGGGGAATGTATTCGCTGCCTGAAGTGCAGCATTCAGGCCTGTTCATTCAAAGCGATATCCCGGGAACAAGAGGGTATGTTTTGATCTCTGGTCCTTCCCCCTCTGATAAATCTATAAAACCGTGTTCCTCGCCATGAAGTTTCGTCCTGTTATTCTCCTTGGCATCTTTACCACGCTGGTGTTCCTCAGAGGTTTGGCCTTGGCCGAAATGGTTTCCATCGCCTCTGAAGATATCAACATGCGCTCCGGACCCAGCACGCAAAAGGAAGTCCTCTGGAAGGTCGGAACCGGTTTTCCAGTTGAGATCGTCAAGAGTGAGGGCGAATGGATACAGGTAAGGGATTTTGAAGGCAGCACCGGTTGGGTGAAAAAAAATACAACTCAAAAAACACCCCACATGATTGTCAAGGCCAATAAAGGGACCAATAAGCAGATTGACGTCCGCAGCGAACCAAATACGACCAAGGGCAAAGTGGTAGCGCGGGCCAATTACGGCGTGGTGTTCAAGGCGCTTGAGAAAAAAAGCGGGTGGGTCAAGGTAGAGCATGGACAAGGGGTGACCGGGTGGGTTGAAAGCAGTCAACTTTGGGGCTTTTAGGGCACGGGCACAACTAACTTGGACGATAACGGGTAGATATTACATCTCATTTTTATAATTCAACTGCAAAATCGTCTTTTGACGTCGTTACGCTCACCTGAAATTGCACCGTTTCGCTCCAGTAGGGTTGCGTGGTGTACACACTTCGGCTGTGAGGCTGATGTGCACAGGCACGGTAAAACCCGATCAATATCCATGATTCCTGATAAAAAACTCATTAAGCTCAGATTCGAACAGGCCGCCGCCACCTATGAACAGCAGGCCAAGGTGCAGCATCTGGTTGCGGACCGTTTGCTGGTCCTGCTGACCGAGGCTGCTCCGGCCGTCACCCCCGTGCATGTGCTTGAAATCGGCTGTTGCACCGGATTGCTCACCGAAAAAATCCTGGACCTGTTCCCTGACGTTTCCCACCTGACGGTGAGCGATTTAGTGGCCGCCTTTGAGCAGTGTGTCTGCCGAAAAATTGGTCGGCGTGCCTCCCACATTACCTTTCTGGCCGGTGACATTGAATCTGTCGATCTTCCAACGAAATACGATCTTATTATTTCATCATCCACCCTTCACTGGGTCCATGATCTGTCTAACTTGTTTCGGAAACTGCATGCCCATCTCAATCCGGGCGGCATCCTCGCTTTTTCCCAGTATGGGGTGGACAATCTACGGGAGATCCGGGCGGTCACGGGCGTGGGCCTGCAATATAAGGAATTGGAGCAACTGCAGGCGGTGGTCATGGAAAAGTTTGACATTCTGGCGGCCGAGGAAAACCGGGAAACCCTCTGGTTTCCCGATCCGATTTCGGTGCTTCAGCATCTCCGGTCGACCGGCGTCAACTCCATCGGTCAGCAGGTCTGGACCAGGAAACAGGTCAATTCGTTTATCTCTGATTATACCCATAGGTTTACCGGGGAGCAGGGGGTTTGCCTTACCTACCATCCCATCTTTATCATCGCCCGTCCCCAATTTTAAGCTGCCCCGTCCAACCCCCGTGGCCGCGGGATAACCCTTACGCTGCAGGTACCCATGATCCAGCCGCAATACACCATAGCCGTCGGTGGTATTGATACCGATATCGGCAAGTCGTATGTCACCGGACTTCTGGCCCGGTATCTGGTCAACCAAGGCAGGCAGGTGACTACGCTGAAACTGGTGCAGACCGGCTGTGGCGAGATCTCTGATGATATCCGGCTGCACCGCCAACTGATGGGCCAGCCCTTGACCGATTATGACCTGGACGGCACCACCTGCCCCTATGTTTTTCCTTATCCCGCATCCCCTTTGCTGTCGGCCAGAATGGTCGGTAAGGTGATCGAGGCGGAGATCCTGGATCAGGCTATGGCGAGACTTCAGGCGCACTATCAATGGCTGCTGGTGGAAGGAGCGGGCGGCTTGCTGGTACCCTTGAACGATAATCTGTTGTTGCTTGATTACCTGGCCGCCAAAAAAATGCCCTTGATTCTGGTTACTTCCCCCCGGCTTGGGTCGATCAACCACACTCGGCTCAGCCTGGAAGCCATCAAGTCCCGGCAGATCCCGCTCCTGGGGCTGGTGTACAATTTACACGGCGACCACCCTCGGGAAATCGTACAGGACACGCTCCATGAATGCCGCAAGGCCCTGACTGATTACGGATATGCCGACCATTTGATCATCGTCCCCGACATCAGGGAAAGCACGGCTGCTGCCTGGCAGACCCTGGTGTCTTTGGTCCAGCAGGAGTGAGCGTAGGCCCGAGAGCGTCCATGGCGACTTTATCAAAGGCGGATGTTTCGTCTCACGCTGGCCAGACCGGCGCCAACTCGGACGCCGTGAGTAAGCAATGGGTTGTGCTTGGCATCGGCAATCCCTATCTTCAGGATGACCGGGCCGGCTTGGCGGTTGTCGAGCAACTGAGACAGGCTGGGGTTCGCTGCCGCACCGAATTGGTTGACACCACCGGTCTCGAAGTGCTGGACCGGATCAGAGGGTTTAAACGGGCCGTCATTGTCGATGCCTGCACGCTAGGGCACACGCCGGGCACCATTCTGGAGGTCGATGTGGAAGCCCTTTGTGATTCCTGTCGGGCCAACTCGCATGCCATCACCCTCGGTACCACCCTGAAAACCGGTATCCTCTGCTTTCCCGATGACATGCCCGCCGATATCCGCATCATCTTGGTTGAAGTCAAGGAAATCATGGCATTCAACCCGCAGATGTCGTCTGAGGTAGAGGCTGCGGTGGTTCTGGTGGTGGCGCGGATCAAGTCCCTGATCGCGATGATGGAGCCGCAAAGTCACGGTGCCTGACGAGGTGAGGGGGCTTCGGTTTTCGGTGGTTTTGGACTCGGTGACAAATCGATGGCGGTACGGTACTTTTAATCCCTCACGTTTTTACCTGACAAGGTCCCGCCCAAGGTGGAGAGCAGCATGACGACCCGGTATCAGTGCAATAGTTTGAAAGAATTGGCCCTGGAACTCCGCCGGTTTGCCGGGGAGCGCCAGTGGGAGACCTTCCACAGCCCCAAAAATTTGGCGTCGGCCTTGATCGTCGAGGCAGCCGAGTTGCTTGAGCACTTCCAGTGGCTCACTCAGGAACAGAGCCGGGAGCTTCCGCCCGTAACCAAGGTGGCTGTGGCTCATGAGATGGCCGATGTCCTCATCTATCTCACGCGTATGGCCGACCAGTTGCAGATTGACCTGCTGTCAGCGGCTGCTGAAAAAATGGCTCTCAATGCCGAGAAATATCCGCCTTCACCCCCAACCACCTGATCGTTTCCTTACCGAATCCATGATGCCTACCGCCGCCCTCTCTTTTTTTCTGCCTACCGCCACCCTCTCCAAGCTGACGCCTCTGGGCGGCGGCAATATCAACGATACTTGGCGGGTGGATCTCAAGGAAGGACGCAGTGTGATCCTGCAGCGCCTCCATCCCTCGGTTTTCCCTGATCCCGGTGCGGTGATGCACAACATGCGGCTGGTGACCGGCCATTTGGCGCGGTCGGCATCACCGGGCTCCCCAGTATTTTTTCGGCTGCTGAACAATCCGGAGGGCCAGGATCACTGGTACGATCAGTCCGGCCATTGCTGGCGCCTGCTCAGCTATATCGACCAGACCCGGACCTTGAGTCGTCTCGAAACCCGGACACAGGCCGAAGAGGTCGGCAACCTGTTGGCCTGCTTCCACCTGCGGGTAGCAGGTCTGGATCATGCATCCCTTCGCGATCCGTTGCCGGGTTTTCATGTCACCCCCCGGTATCTCGAACAGTTCGACGCCATTGGCGGCAAGGATCAGATCGGCCATGACCAGGAGGCCTACTGTTATGGGGTGATCGCCGCCCTGCGTCCTACCGCCGCTTTGCTGGAGGAGGCGCGGGAACAACTCACCTTCCAGGTCATCCATGGTGATCCCAAAACCGCCAACTTTTTGTTTGCCGTTGACGACGACCGGGCAGTTAGTCTGATTGATTTGGATACAGTCAAGCCGGGGTTGCTCCTTCATGACTTGGGCGACTGTCTCCGTTCTTGTTGCAACCGCCTGGGGGAGACCGAAGGGGATCCAGCCGAGGCAAGGTTCGATCCCGATCTTTTTCAGGCTCTGATGGCCGGTTATCTGGGCCGGGCCGGTCATCTACTCGCCCCCCGGGACAGGGATTTGCTGGTGGCAGCGGTCGGTTTGATCAGTTTTGAACTGGGACTGCGGTTTTTCACCGATTATCTCAGCGGCAACACCTACTTTAAGGTCGATCATCCCGACCAGAATCTGCACCGAGCCGCACAGCAGTTTCGGCTGGGCGAATCCATCCGCGACCAGCAGGAGGCGCTGGAACGCCGGCTTCAAACCCTAGGCTAGCCCCGCAATCGGCACACTGGTAATGGCTGGCTGGCCGGTGAACGGAAACCGTCACAAACCGGTGCTCGCTTCCGCGCCGGCCTTGCAATTGTAACCGAGGCGGTTTATAGCTGTGCAACGCTGGCGCTGCCACATCCGTGCACCGCACAGCACCCGGCCGCAACCCCTCCCGCACCGGAATTATCTCTTCACAGACGAGGAACCCATGACAATCATCGCAGGAAAAACCGTTTCCATCAGCTACACCCTGACCCTGAACAACGGCGAAATGATCGACAGCAATATCGAGACGGAGCCGCTTACCTTTACCCAAGGGTCCAATGAGATCATCCCCGGACTGGAAAATGCCCTGCTAGGCAGGAAGGTCGGGGATACCTTCCAGGTCAGCGTTCAACCGGAGAACGGCTATGGGGTGGTTTCCGACGAGGCGTTCATCGAAGTTCCCAAGGAACACCTGCCCCCGGAAGCCCGGGAAATCGGGGCACAACTCACCGCGGTCGGCCCCGAGGGCCAGGAACTCTATGGCGTGGTCATTGAAATGGTCGAAGAAATGGCGAAACTTGATTTCAATCATCCCCTCGCCGGGGAGGTCCTCCATTTTGATGTCACCATCCTCGGCGTTGAATAAACTCGACCACTTGTTTTTTTTAAAAATCGCTTCGCTATGAACGGTTCACCTTATACCCTTTCCTGCCGGTCAACGGAATGCCAGGCCCGGTGCGGTGAAGTCGCCACCCTCCATGGCATTGTTCGGACCCCGGTCTTCATGCCGGTAGGTACCTTGGGCACCGTCAAGGCCATGACCCCGGAGAACCTGATCGAGGTCGGGGCCCAGATCATCCTTGGCAATACCTATCATCTCTATATCCGTCCCGGCCATGAACTCATCCGCAGCTTCGGCGGTCTGCATCAGTTCATGCACTGGCAAGGGCCCATCCTCACCGACAGCGGCGGATTCCAGATTTTTAGTCTGCAGGATCTGGCCAAAATCACCGAAGAGGGCGCCGCGTTCCGCTCGCATATAGATGGCGCCCGCCTCTTTCTCAGTCCCGAGGATGCCATTGCAGTGCAGGAAGCTTTAGGCTCCGACATCATGATGGTCCTGGATACCTGCATTCCCTATCCGGCAACCCGCGAACAGGCCGCCAAAGCCACCGCGCTGACCGCCCGCTGGGCCAGGCGTTGCCGGGAGGCGCAGACCGGAATCGGCCAGCATCTCTTTGGTATTGTCCAGGGCGGCATGTATCCGGACATGCGGTTGGAGGCCATCCAACAACTGGTCGATATCGGTTTTGACGGCTATGCCTTGGGCGGGCTGTCGGTGGGCGAACCCAAGGAACTGATGTACGAGATGCTGGAAGCCGCCGCCCCGCATCTGCCCGTCACCCATGCCCGCTATCTCATGGGGGTCGGTACGCCGGAGGATTTGGTCGAAGGGGTTTTCCACGGGGTGGATATGTTCGATTGCGTCATGCCCACCCGCAACGCCCGCAACGGAATGCTCTTTACTTCACAGGGCAGACTTGTTATAAAAAACGCCTGTTATCAGCAGGACCAGCGTCCCCTGGATGAAACTTGCGGCTGCTACACCTGCCGCCACTATTCGCGGGCCTATCTGCGGCACCTGTTCCAGAACCGCGAAATACTCGCCTATCAGCTGAACAGCATCCACAATCTGCACTACTATTGCACGCTGATGGCCGGGATGCGAAGCGCCATCCAGGCTGACCGTTTTCTGGCCTTTCGCCGCAATTTTTATGAACACCGAACGAATTAAATTGTTTGCAGAACACTAACGAATAACTGGAGGATTTTTTCATGACTGGAGTTGCATGGGCCGCAGACGCTACCGCGGCAGCCGGACCTTTGGCCAATATCGCCCAATTTGTCCCGCTCGTTTTAATTTTCATCGTCTTCTATTTTCTCCTGATCCGTCCGCAGCAGAAAAAAGCCAAAGAGCATCAGGTCTATCTGACCAATCTGAAAAAGGGAGACAAAGTCGTTACCGGCGGCGGTATCCACGGCCAGATTGTCGGGCTGACCGAGACGGTGGTGACCCTGGAGATTGCTGAAAATGTCCGGATCAAAATTAATCGCGGCGCCATTGCCGGCAGCGCAGCTGATGCTGAAAAACAACAGACTCCCACCAAGAGCGGTGGCTGAAGTCTTCGAGGCTGCAGCTGATTTTCATCGTGCATGAAAAGCAAGAGATGATGCCCTGAGCATAGCCGTGGTGACAAGTATCCCCAAAGGTCGCTGCGGCCACTACGATCCCTGCAAATCCAACCTGGAACGGCAGGTTCTTACACACCACCTTGGCCGCAACGTTTTGCTTACAGCGTTGCGGCCTTCTTTTTTTCAGATCCGTCCATTATGCACCAGCTAGTGTTTAGCGGCCATACCGGCCAGCATCCGGTGCTGGTCACGGATGAGGATAATCTGCGCAGCCTTCGGTTCGGCACGGATGAACGGCAGAGCTGCATCAATCTGCTGGCCCCCTGGGAGTTGCAGCTAGCCTATACCCAATGGATGACCTCGGCGCTGCTACTCCATCCCGGCCCTGAAAAATTCCTGCTCTTCGGCTTGGGCGGCGGTGCCTTGCCTCACTTCCTGCTGCACTACCACGCCGAGGCCCAAGTCGACGTGGTGGAAAAGGAGGCGCAGGTCATAGCCCTGGCCCACGATTATTTCAAACTGCCGCAGCGCGACACCCTGCGCATCCTCAACCAGGACGCGGAGGGTTTTCTCCGCACCGCCGAATCCTCGGACTACCACATCGCCTTTCTCGACATCTTCGGTCCCGGCGCCATGGCTCCGGCCCTGTTCCAGCCGGAATTATACCGCGACATTCTTGCCCGGTTGACGCCGGACGGTGTTTTAGCCGTCAACCTCTGGGACGGTGATAAACAGCTCTATCATCAGGCCTTGGAGGCTGTCCGAGAGGGCAGTGCGGGGCAGGTGATGCAGATGCAGGTCAAAAGGCGGAGCAACGTCATCCTGCTGGTTTTCCCCAGCGAGATTCCCCATAAAAGGATTAAAATGGCGCAAAAGAACAGTCCGCACTATCAGCAGCGCTACCATCTCGATTATCCCCAATTCATTAAAAGGTTACGCCGTACCAACCGCGCCTCCTTTCTAACCTCGCTCTTTCGGTAAGCCGCAGCCGGCGTCGGCCAGCTGCCCCTGCCACAGGTTTCGCTCCTCCATCAACCGGTGCAGCTGCTGGCTCAAGGGACCGGTCAGGCTCTGCCAGCGCGGGGCCACCAACAGGTCGGGGTGGGCCGTGGACCAGAGGCGATGGATGGTGATGTCCGCAGGGATATGCGGCAGGAGTTCGAGCAAGAGCTCGAGATATCCTGCCAGGGTGAGCACTGGCACGCGCCCCTGGTCGTACAGGGTGTGGAGTGCTGTTTCCCGAATAACCTGGAGATGATGCAGTTTTATGGCCTGGATGCCAAGATTGCCGACCGTCCGGATGGTGGCCAGCATCTGCGCCTTTGTTTCACTGGGAATGCCGAGGATGAGATGGACCCCGATCTGGAGCGTGCCTGCGGCCTGAATCCTGCGCACTGCGTCGAGAAAGTCCCCATAGCTGTGGTTGCGATTGAGCAACTCGAGGCTGGCGGGATGGATGGATTGAAGGCCTAGCTCGATAAGGCATTGCTTGCCGCAGCACTTGACCAGTTTTGCCAGGGCCTCCGGCAGATCGGCGGCAATGGCATCGGGGCGTGTGGAGAGGATCAGGCCCAGGCAGTCCGCATCCTTTAGAACCTTGGCGAGCAGGGGCATGAGGCGGTCGGTGGCCATGGCGGTGGGGGTTTCCTGCTGCAAATAAGCGAAATAGCGGCTGAACCGGCCTCGGAGCAAGTACTGCTTGCCGCGTCGGATCTGTTCGGCCAGGGAATCGGCGGTGCGCAGGGAAAAGGGGGTAAAGCTGGCAGGACGGCAATAGAGGCAGCCGCCCTGGCTGCGGTTGGGGCAGGGGATACCCAAGTCGAGGGGAATTTTGCCGACGGTTTGGCCGTAGCGTTCACGGCAATGGTGGCTGAAGGTGCGAATGCGGGGCAAATTCATGATGGGTGCTGCGGACGGCTTGCTGCTCCAAACCAGATTTTCGTCCTTGGCGCTGAAGGCAGCAGGGGGCGGGCTTATGCGGGGGACCCGGGTATGCGGGCAGTGCTATCCGCCTCGTCTACCACCTGATAGTACCGCTGACCGGCGCAAGGTCGGCAGAGAATCTGGCCTTGCCGTTCCACCTCACGGCAATCCTGGACCCAGTCGCCACATTGCGCGCATTGCACCCGGCGGATCGGTCGTCCCGGCAGATCACAATCCTGGAGAGCCACGTTTACCGCTTGGAAGGTGAACAGTTCGTCCAGCGGCATCACCTTGTAGGCCTCCAATTGGCGTTGGTATTTGTCCACAACTTCAGGGCAGTAAGAAGCAGAAAGGGTTCGGGCTTCCTCGCGGGCAGTCACCCGGACAGCCTTGCCGGTTTCCAGATTAACAAAGGTCGCCGCCATGATACCGAAATCAAGCCAGCGCAATGAGCGTTTTCCTAGGCTGCAGCCGGTTACCGACTGGATGGCATCGGTGGCGCAGCGATCGATCTCCACCAGAACATAGAGCTTTTTACGGTCTGCACCCTTGGGATCGGCGATCCCGATACGGGCTAGGCCGGTCATGGACATGCGCACGCCGATCACCTGGCCGGCGCAGATGTGTCCGTGAATTCTTGTTGAAATCTCAAGTAACTGCTCAAATGATTCCATAACTCTTGCCGTAAATATTCCTGGACAGCCAGCCCCACGCCGTGTCTTTTCCCCTCCGCCTGGTCGACAACTTCAATCTTCGCTCAGGTGAGGGACCAGGTGAAAACTTACTCTCAGGCGTCGGTCCTGTCAACCGGCGGCGTTCTAAAGTTTTGGAGCGACAGGGGCAGGGGATGGGCGATGGATTCAAACAGTTCTTTGCAGAACCCGCAGGATTCGCAGCGATTATCGCACAGGGAGAGCATGTTGGCGAAATCAAAGGAGAGCATGCTGTTATCGACATACAGCCGGTCAGCCAGCCAACTCATCGCATCCATGAGGTCGAGGAGGTTGCCGTCATACCGGCGGGCCCGGTAGGCCTTGATGGCATTCATCAGAAAATCGGTACCCAAGGTCCGACCGCAAAGTTTGATCGTATCCACGTGGTAGAGATAGAGGTCAATATCCTCGGGCCGAATAAAGGGGGACTGCAGCAACCGATGGGGATGTTCGTCCAGGAGTCGCATGCAGCCGATGTCGCAATTGATCACATGGGTCTGGTCCTGCCCACCCATGTTAGCCAAGGCGATATAGGAATCATGGGACAGCTTGAAGGGGCAAAAGGGCAGGCAGCCCTCATTGGCTAGCACCTCCAGTTTCAGGCCGGGAAAGTGCTGGTGCACTTGGAGCGCGATTTGGGCTAGGGTGTCCAGGTTGCGGTTGAGGGAGCGGTCGAGGATGATCTTCCCCGGCATCTTAAAGCCAGTTTCACTGATGTAGGCCAGCTGAGCCTCGATTTTTCCGCGGGAATCGAGCATGGTGTTGACGCTGGGCACGGCCTCGAGTCGGGCGGCGGTTTCCGGGGCCTCGTCGGAGAGCAACTGGAGGAGATAGTGATCGCAGTAGACGATGCCGTGAAGTACTCCATGGTCAAGATATTGTTCCAGGGTGCGGATGATCGGTTTGAGATTCCGGCTATCGGTGAGTAGTTCAGGGGTATAGAACCGGCTGTTGAGCAGAACGTATTTTCGTGGGCCCCGCAGCCTTTCGAGACCTTTGATAATCTGCTCCTGTGACCCGGAGGGGTCAAGCTGAATTCGACTGTCGAGGGCCCGGTTGTGCAGGAGACTGAAATGAACACTGTCCAGATCATCTGCACACTCGAGTAGAAAATCGACGTACCTTTCCTCCGGGAGGAAGGGGACATTGAGAAAGGGTTTCATGAGAGTTCTATTCTCTTTCGTAAAATTGAGTGCATTTCAACAGACGACAGCGGCGGATCGGTCTGCAGAACGACTAAAGTACCGGGATTTGCCCTGGTGATCTCGGTGCCGCCAGCGGTCTGCATCCCGATAACAGTTACCGGGGTCGATGCAATAAAACGGCCAAGATATTCCACTTGGTCTCCGCAGGTCATGACGTGCCGCGTTTCAATCACCAGCGGTGCCAAATCCCGGACAATGCCCACCGGAACATAATTTTGCTCCACTCTCATTCTATCATAAAGCATGTCCCCAGATGAAGGCCTGGCGGTAAAAAAGTTTTCTGTCTGGCCACGGGTGCCGATCTTCTTCATTTCCTTATGAAAAGCCTCGGGCAAAACCAGGCTATCTGCAGAATGCCCTAAAAATAATTGTTCGCCAATCCAGTCCAGGGCTAGACGATACAGGCGTACTACTGCGCCCACGTAACCGATGGATTTCATCCGCCCTTCAATTTTAATGGAATCAACCCCGGCATCGATCAACGCTGGCAGCCGGTTGAGTAGGCAGAGATCGCGGGAATTAAAAATGTAGGTCCCGCGTTCATCCTCTTCCACCGGAAAATACTGACCGGGCCGTTTTTCCTCCACCAGGGCGTAGGAATAGCGGCAGGGATGGGCGCAATCCCCCTGGTTGGCGTTGCGGCCGGTGAAATAGGTGCTCAACATGCATCGGCCGGAATAGGAGATGCACAGGGCCCCGTGGACAAACACCTCCAGCTCGATTCCGGTGCCCGCCCGCAGGGCTCGAATCTCTTCCAGGCCGAGCTCACGGGCGAGATTGAGTCGGCCAACCCCCTGTGCGGCCCAGAAACGGGCACTGGCGGTATTGGTCACATTAGCTTGGGTGGAAAGGTGCAGGGGCAGGTTGGGGACTACTTGGCCGGCGATGCTGAGGATACCGGGATCGCTGACGATAAGGCCGTCAGCGCCAGCATCCTGCAGCATGCGCAGATAGGGCGCAAGCTCAGCCAGATCGCGATTGTGGGCGAAGATGTTGACGGTAACGTAAATTTTGACCCCCTGATCATGGGCATAGGCAATGGCCTGTCGGAGGCCGTCTTCATCGAAATTAGCGGCACGGGCGCGCAGACTGAACGCTTTGCCGCCCAGATAAATCGCATCGGCGCCGTAATGGATGGCGGTCACCATTTTTTCATAACTACCGGCCGGGGCCAGCAACTCAGGAATGCGCGGGCTACGGGGTGCTGCCTTCAATAGGTCGGTCATTTGGGTTTCACAGAGTAAGAGGTTGGGAATTGAGCAGAGAACATTGGGCACCGGCTCCATGCTGTTCCCAGGATGAAAAAGAGACAAGGGGGCCGGCGCCAGGAATTTTCAGCTGTTTTCAGGGGTACTTCTACCATTGTTGCGGAAAAAGTGAGATGGTCAAGGAAAAGCGGACTAAGAAATGGCCGATATGGTGGCAGTCGGTAAAAGTGCTTGCTCCTCAGCTCCAGCTGATTTACAATTTTTTTATTGGTATCGGCGGTGCCCGTCACTTTACTCAGCGCATGGACGGTCAGCTCAAAAGTCTGCAAGGAGAACATTATGCTGAAGAAAAGCTACTCGAAAACCGGCGGCTCCTGTCGCGTCACCTTCAAATACGATAACGAAGAAAAAGCCAGGAGCGCGGTGCTGGCAGGGGAGTTCAATAGCTGGTCCCTGTTGGAAACCCCGATGAAAAAATTAAAAGACGGCAGCTTTTCGGTCAGCGTCTCCCTGCCCGCCGGGCAGTCGTACCGCTTCCGCTATGTACTCGACGGCGGGGTCTGGGTGAATGATGCCGAGGCCGACGGGTATGCGGCCAATGAATACGGCGAGGAAAACTCGGTCGTGACTATCTGAGGCCATCACCGAAACCGTTTTTGGTGCCGGTGATGGCCGGTCGTCTGGCCCTGGCGGCGGTTAAAAGCAGTCGCCCACCTTTGCCTGGTAATACTCGTTTTTCAGCGCCACGTATCGTTTCCACGAAGCCTGCATTTCCAGCAACTGGGCTTCGCTGACCTCCCGCACCACCTTGGCGGGCGTCCCCAGGATCAGGGAACGCGGTGGATACTGTTTGCCGGGGGGGACAACCGAACCGGCGCCGACGATCGATTCCCGTCCGATAACCGCGCCGTCCAGAATGATCGCCCCCATGCCGATCAGGCAAAGGTCACCCACCGTGCAGCCGTGGAGAATGGCGCGGTGGCCGACGGTGACATCACAGCCGATAATGGTGGGGTGGCCGTCCTGATCGACCCGTTCTCCGCCTTCATGCTGGGTGATGTGGACCAAGGACATATCCTGGATGTTGGTGCGGGCCCCGATCCGGATGCGATGGACATCGCCCCGCACTACGGTCCCGAACCAGAGGCTGACATCCTCGCCCAAAATTACATCACCGATCAGGGTGGCGCTGGGAGCCACCCACCCGCCTTTGCCGACCTGCGGCTGATAATCACGATATGGCAGTATCATTTTTTCTCCTGTTATTGATAGAGCATGGGAGCTGATGAGCTGAGGCGACGGAAGTCTGTCAGCTCAAGGATAATATACAGATACCTGTATAAGAATTTCTTTACTATTTTAATCACGAACCGGCTAGCCTCCTACCGACTTTCCACCGGGGGCAACTTTATTTCCCGCCCCCTCGCCGTAGGGCCCGTCAGGGATCAACCAAAGCGGATTTGCTGGGTAAAAAAGTCGCGATACTCATCCGGGCGATGACTGACATACAAGATGGTGCAGAGGTTATCGCTGGCGATCACTGTAAGAAAATCTAGTAATTCCAATCTGTTGCGCTCGTCAATCCCCTGGGTCGGTTCATCGAGGATGAGCAGTCGCGGCACCTTGATCAGGGCCCTGGCCAGCAGAATCAGCCGTTGTTCGCCGTAACTGAGCCGGCGAAAGGCGACCCCGGCTTTGTCAGCCAGGCCGAGGCGCTGCAACCATTTGTGGGCCAGCTGCTGTTGGCCCGTGGTCGGTCGGGCATAGAGGCCGATCGAGTCATACAGGCCGGAGACCACTATCGCCAAGGCGCTGCCGGCGACCCGGTGGTTGCGGTGCAGGTCGTGACTGACGATCCCCATCTGTCGTTTCACCTCCCAGACCGACTCGCCGCTGCCCCGTCGTTTACCGAACAGCACCAGTTGGTTAACGTAGCACAGGGGATGGTCGCCAGTGATGATCTGCAGCAGGGTCGACTTGCCGCAACCGTTTGGGCCGGTGATCAGGGTATGGTCGCCTTGATCGACGGTGAGATCGAGGTTGTTGAAGACTTCGACCTCGCCATAGCGGGCAAATCCTCGGGTCAGGGTGAGGAGGTTGGGTCCGGAATCGTCCTGCCCGTCCGTAGGTCGCTCTCGGCGCAGTTCTTCGACAGGTATCCGGAATTGGGGGGGCTGTTGCCAAAGTAGCCTCTGCACTGCCGGCAACACCTCGTCAATCGGCCCTTGCAGAGTCATGCGCCCCTCTTGGATGGCGGCGAGGTGGCTGCACCATAGAGGGATGTCGCCGGTATTATTGACAAAGATCAGAATGCCTACGCCCTGTTGATGCAGTTGGGCCAGCACCCGGTCCAGTTCCCGGCAACTGGCTCGATCCAAGCCTTCGTAGGGGTTTTCGAGCACCAGCAAGGAAGCTCCTTGGGTGATCAGTTGGAGCAGGCAGAGTTTGCGGGCCTGGCCGGAGCTCAACTGGCGGTAGCCCCGGTCCAGCACCTGGTTCAGGGCAAAGAGCTCGATCAGTTCCCGGTGCGCCTCCGGATTGCTGAGAAAATTGCGGGCCGGGGTGCCGCCATCAATCCGGTTGAGAAAATCGGTGTCATCCTTGCGGAGCTCCGCCTCAAAAATCGCCTGCTGTCGCTTGAACGAGAGCACCCCGATCTCGGCCGGTACCTGCAACAGCTCAGCGTGGAAGTCGATCTTTTCCCCGGCGATCACATCGCAGAGCAGGGCTACCCCCGAGGTGTTGGCGCCGACCAGGCACCAGGCTTCCTCCGGCTTAGCCGTAAAGCGGTCAATGTGCAGCCCTGGGGCCGAAAGTCCCTGCACTCTAATCATAACCGTTCGGACGGCCTCAAGGGGCTATTCATCCCAGAGTTCTTTGACGGTATAGGGCGACCCGGGCCCCTCGAAAAACGAGCCGTCCACAAAGCGATAGCCCCGATCCAGGGCGGCGATCGCGGTCATGTCCTCGAGGTCGAGGGTGAGTTCGGCGGCGGCCAGATTCTGCCGCAACCGGTCCGGATTGACAGATTTGGGAATGACCACGGTCTGTCGGCAGAGGCCCCAGCTTAACAGCACCTGTCCGGGCGTTGCGCCGTGCTTAGTCGCTATCCCCTGGATCACCGAGTGGTCGAGCAGGGTCGGTTCGTCTGGTTTTTTCATCCCCGCCGGCCGATCGCTTGAGCCGAGCGGCGAGTAGGCGGTGAGCAGGATGTTGTTGTACCGGCAATATTCGAGCATGGCGCATTGCTGCAGATAGGGGTGCAGTTCGATCTGATTCATAACCGGGCGGATCGAGGCCTTTTGGCAGAGCGCATCGAGTTTTTTAATGCTGAAGTTGCAAACCCCGATATTGCGGACCAAGCCTTTGCCAACGCAGGCTTCCAGCGCTTTCCAGGTCTCGCTTACAGGGATGGCGTCCAGAGTGAGATAGTCGTCGCTTTGGCGAGGGAACATCACCCCCGACTTGAACAGCACCGGCCAGTGGATGAGATAGAGGTCGAGGTAGGCCACCTGCAGATCTGCCAGGGTTTTTTCCAGGGCAGGCTGCACCTGCTCCGGTTCATGGGCGTTATTCCACAGCTTGGAGGTCAGCCACAAATCCTGCCGGGGCATTATCCCGGAGGCCAGCGATTCCGCCACCGCCTTGCCGACCTCGGGTTCGTTTTGATAGGCAGGGGCGCAGTCGATATGGCGGTAACCGATGGCGATGGCCTCCTTGACCGCTGCGTAAACCGCGCCGGGCGCCGATTTCCAGGTGCCGAGGCCAAGGGCCGGGATGCGCTGTTCGCCAGGTAATTCGTAAAATTTCATGGGCAATCTCCTCTTGTGGTTGATCGGGTGGGCCGGCGGCATGATGGATCGCCGCCGTTGCGCCATTGCCTGCCGATAACTTGATCATTGCACCGTTGTACTGTAGAAAGCTGCGGGTTTTCCGTCAAACTAATTGCTAAAAAGGTCGATCTATTTCCGGGATGCCTGCCGCTGTTAGGGAACCCGTGCATGCTTTTCCTTGGATCGAAGGATTTTTTTTCATATCATACAATCAGATGTATAAAAGGGTGTTGCAAAGTAATTTCCAGAGACTTGTTTTCAGCTCCTCGTATGC
>JAFLKR010000030.1 GCA_019163135.1 Desulfobulbaceae bacterium
TTTGATCCGATGCTTGCGCACGACTCTGTTCGGCGAGGCGCGTGGCGTCATGAACGGTTTGCTGAGCCTCTGGAATGGTTGCATTGGCGGCACCTGCGGAACCGTTAATGGTTGTGTCGGTGGCCTCTTCGGTGGATTCTTCCTGGTCTGGTGACTTGGGGGCGACTGGCAGCGTTTTTACGCGGGAATGTTCGCTATCCGGTTCGCTCAATGTTTCAGTTTGGGTCGAGGTATCTTCAGGGGTGGAGGTCGTTGATTGGTCTGTGTGTTTGAGAGCGCTATTCCTGGTATTGGCGGTCTGTCCCCGAGAGGCTGTCGCCAGATGGTTGGCAAAGGCGTCATCTTGCCTGGTCTTGCCGGCAGATGTGCTGGTCGGCCTTGCGGTAGACATCAGGTCAACAGGTGCGGGGGCAGAAAATTGCATAAATTACCGTTCCAGGGTCGAGAATTCGGTGGTCAGTTTCGCCGCTTTTTCCCGTTCCATGCTGTTGAGGATTTTGGCGGCTGATTTCGTTTTCATTTTTGCAAGAATAGCGGTCGCCAGTTCCAGATCGATGGTGCCAAGGATCGTTGCGGCTTTTTCTGCGGTCATTTTTTCATATACCTTGGCAAGTTCCTGAGTCCGTTTGGTTTCTGCGGCTTTTTTTTCGGCCTGCTGCTTTTCGATTCCTAAACGAAGCTGGTTGAGCTGGTCTATTTTCTTATCGACCTCACTTTCCAATCTCTTTAGTTCCTTTTTCTTGTTCTCCAGTTCTTCGCGTTCCTTTGCAAAAGGCGAGTTGTTCTCTCCTTGCAGGGATTCCATAATTCGTCGCTCCTCCACCGAACCGTATTGTTTTTCCTGGTTTGCTTTGACAGGATTACTGGCGCTCTTGTCCGCTGCAAAAATGAAAGTAGCTGTAAGCATGGCTATAAAAGATGTAACGAGAAATATTTTTTTCAAGGTCATTTTGCAGCCTCCAGAAGGCTTTTGTGTCGTACGCTGAGGGACGTATCTCTAACGCTGCTGTTTTCTCGCATGGGAGAGCACCGCGATTTCATCGAGCATGCCGGCTTCCTTTTTTTCCAGATATTTGGCATAGGCGGCATTCTGTTGCTCACGGATTTTTTCCATTATTTTTCTATCTTTACTGGTCTTGATCAGTTGTTTCCTTTTATTTTCAACCTGAACCTGCTGTTTATCTAATTCGGTTTGTCGACGCGCGGCTTCCTCTTTTACCAGTTCGATTCGGTGATCAAAGAGGATCAGCCGGTCTACGGTGGTGCCGTGTTCTTGGTCCCATCGCAGGCTGCTGTACAACTCGGCCAGTTCTGCGTTGACTTCGAGCAGCGCTTCAAGCAGGCGGGCTTCCACCTCCAGGGCCTGATACAATCGTTGCCTGGCCATATCTTCGAGCTGTTGCCGGTATTTGAGAACAGCATGCAGGGTGAAGGGCTTCATGATGTTTCATCCGTGGTTTCATCAGTGCTTCGCCGTTCAAAGCCTTTACGGCCAGGCCTTCGTCGGTCGGTTGCCTGCCGGTCGCTGACCAGATCCCCCATGACGGCAATGGTCTCTTCCAGGGTGGAGGCTTCATCAAATCCCTGGGCCAGGAAAGTGTTGATGCCCTCAATGCGCGAAATGGCGTAATCGATCTTTTTGTTGCTGCCGGCGGCATACGCACCGATATTTATCAGGTCTTCGGATTCCCGATACACGGCCATGACGCTGCGGGCCTTGCCTGCCAGTTCACGGTGCCGTGCCGAGGTGATATCGCGCATGACCCGGCTGGTTGACATCATTACGTCAATGGCCGGATAATGGTTTTTAGCCGCCAGACTTCTTGAAAGCACAATGTGGCCGTCCAGGATGGATCGGACCGAATCGGCCACCGGTTCAGTCAGGTCATCGCCGTCGACCAGGACGGTGTACAGGCCGGTGATCGATCCCTGATGCTGGAAATTGCCGGCGCGTTCCAGGAGTTTGGGCAAGGTAGCAAAGACGCTGGGGGTGTAGCCCTTGGTGGTGGGGGGCTCACCAATCGAGAGGCCGATTTCACGCATGGCCATGGCGAACCGGGTGACGGAATCCATCATTAAAAGGACATTTTTGCCTTGTTGCGAGAAATATTCGGCGATGGCGGTGGCGACGAAAGCGCCGCGCATGCGCAACAGCGGCGATTGATCCGAGGTGACGGCAATAATTACTGATTGTCGCAATCCCTCGGGCCCCAGGTCGCGCTCGATAAATTCTTTGACCTCCCGGCCGCGTTCACCAATCAGGGCAATGACATTGATATCCGCTTTCGCGTATTTGGCCATCATGCCGAGCAGGACGCTTTTTCCGACGCCGGACCCTGCCATGATCCCCATCCGCTGGCCTATGCCGCAGGTCAACAGGCCGTTGATCGCCCGGATGCCGAGGTCCAGCGGTTGCGTGATGGGTTCACGCTGCATGGGACTCGGCGGCAGGGAGTAGAGCGCTTTTTCATGGGGCAGATAGAGAGGGGGGCCTTCGTCCAGCGGTTGACACATGCCGTCGAGGACCCTGCCGAGCAGCGATTCGCCGATGTTAATGGTGGCTTGTTCCTTCTTGACCCGGATCAGGCTGCCGGGGCCCAGGCCGCGTAGTTCCCCCAAGGGCATCAACAGCGCCCGGTTGTTATTGTAGCCGACAATTTCAGCGGGGATGATGTCACCCCCCTGGATCGGGGTGATTTCGCAGAGAGAACCAATGGAAGATCGGGGGCAGGAACCTTCGACGACTAAACCGACAATGCGATGGACTTTGCCGTAGACCCGAATGGGGGAAAATGATTGAATGGCGTCGGAGGCACTGGGCATGGGGCGTTTCGCTCTATAATTAGGGTCAGTTGGCGAGTGGGTGCGTTTGCACGCGGAAAGGATCGTTGCGGCCGGCTATCCTGTCACGCCAGAATACGGGCGGATTGGTTTGCATAGCGGCTCTTCCCGCACCGGGAAGGGGGGCTCGGGCTCGGTTATTCTTCTGGCGAAGCTGGCAGGAGATCGGGCTGCTCCTGGAGGAATTCCTTCATGCTTTCCATTTGGGTCTCAATGGTTGCGTCCACCGAGCAGGTTAACGATTCCAGCAGGCAACCGCCTCTGGTCATGGCGGCGTCGGTTTTGAAAACTATGCGCTCCAGTCCGCGGATGGCGGCTATGAGTTCCGGGGCTTTCGCTTCGGCGAAGGCTAGATCGGCGGGGTGGAGGGTCACGTAATATTCTTCGCTGGCAATGGCATGTTCCAGGGCATTCTGCAGGGTGGTCGCAATGATGTTGCGCGGAGTGGCCAACTCCTGGCCCAGAATCTTTTTGCTGAGCGCTATGATCAGATTGACGATGTCGCCATAATTTTGCGCCAGCATTTTTTTTCGCTGGTCGTCAATCTTTTGACAGGCTTCGGCCAGGGCCTTGACAGTTCGTTGAACATCGAACTGATGCTGCGCGACCATATTGGTCATCCCTTGATCGTAGGCCTCTTTTTTAAGAGCCTCCAAATCGATCGGCGGCGATGGTTCAGGCGCAACTTGCTGTGCATGGTTGCGGCGGGGTTCGTCGCCGTTTGCGGCAAGCGCTGAAGGCGAACCCGGCGGGTGAGCACCGTTCGGGCCCGCAGCAGGGGCGCTCGCCTTGTTCACGGGCCCGGCAATGTTACGCTGGATCAGGGGGGTAGGCGTGAAATGTGAGTCTTTCTTGAAAATTTTAGACGAACTCATCGCCACTTCCCTTGCCAAGAACGAGTTTGCCTTCTTCCTCGAGCTTCATCGCAATTTTGACAATTGTCTGTTGCATGGCTTCAACCTCAGAAAGGCGGACAGGGCCCATGGCTTCGAGGTCATCTTTGATCATTTCGGCGGCCCTGGATGACATGTTGGAGAAAATTTTCTCTTTGATCTCATCGGAGGCGGTTTTCAAAGCCATGGTCAGGCTATCGTTATTCACCTCCCGCAGAACCATCTGGATAGCCCGGCCGTCCAAGGCGCAGAGATCTTCGAAGGTGAACATCATCTTCCTGATGTCTTCAACCATGTCCGGATCAATTTCCGTTAAACTGTCGAGAATTTCAGAGTCGAGATTGTCGGTCATGTTGTCGAGTATTTCCACGACTTTCTTGAGTCCGCCGACCTGCCGTTGTTCCTGAGCGCCGACTACGATGCCGATTTCTTTGCTCAGGGCATCTTCAATCCGGTCGATGACCGCTGGGGAAACTTTGTCCAGAGTGGCGATTCGATGAATAACATCCGCCCGTTTTTCTTCCGGTAGTTTGGCAATAATGGCGCTCGCGTGTTCGACCGCCTGGGTAGATAAGACCAAGGCAAGGGTCTGCGGATGTTCGCGTTCCAGAAGTCCGGCTACCATCGAGGGTTGCATTTTGGCTATGGTCTCCAGGGGGCGGGACTCGCTACCGGTGACGAGTTGGCGCATCAGGCTGGATTCTCTGGAGGTGTTTCCGGAAAGGGCGATGAGTTTCTTGGCAAATTCCTGGCCTTTCACTACCAGGCCGGCATGGCTCACGGTGGAGAGTTCAAAATCTTCAAGCACCATCTTTTGGGTTTCTTCGGGAATGTGCACGATCCCCGACATGCAGCGTGTGATCTTGAAGATGTCCTCGTCCGACAGTTCCCGCAAGAGCTTGGCCGCCGTCTCTTCGCCCAGGCAGAGAAGTAATATTGCCGCCTTTTTGAGCCCTGTGAGTTTTTCTACTGCCGCCATGGATACCTGAAATATTAGGAAAAGGAAGTGATGAACATTATTTTGCGATGATAGTCGTGTTAACCCTTATCCTGAATCCAGCTCTTGAGGACATGGGCACTGAAAACCGGATTTTCCTCCACCTCAGATTTAATCTTCTTTAGCGGATCTTTCGCCCTCGTTTCACCGGCAGCACCGCCATGTTCACCTCTGGCCTGTTCGGTTTCCATTTGCTCGACAGTTTTATAGTGTTGGGTGACATCTCGTTTTAAGGTCTTCATAAGCGGCCGGATCATGAGGAAGTAGAGGAGTGCGCCTCCAAGCAGCAGGAGGCTGTAGCGGATGAGCGGCATATATTGGGAGAGCACCTTAGAAGCAAACCCTTCGGTTTCAGCGGTTTCTGCCGATTCAAGGAACGGCATGGAGGTGACTTCGATTATGTCACCCCTGGTTTTGTCCAACCCCAGCGCCGAGGCTACCATAGTCTCAAGGGCTTTGAGTTCCGCTTCGGTCCTCGCTTCGGTTTTCGCCGGTTCTTTATCCTTGGCTGGGGCGACCTTGTCGGCAACCAGCACCGAGACGGAAAGCTTGCTTACCGTACCAACCGGATTGGTGGTTTTGGAGACGACCTTGCTGATCTCGTAATTAGTGGTGCGCTGCGATCGACTAGAAGGCGGCGAGGCCCCCGATGGTTGGGCGGTGGGGCCCTCAAGGTTGGATTGGACGCCGGGTACGCCGCCGGTTATTTCCGACCCGGTTCTTTCCTCGCTCTGCTGTTCGCTGCGAATGACCGGTTCTTCCGGATCAAAGGTTTCTTCGGTTTTTTCTTTGTGGGCAAAATCCAGGATAGCGGTAACCCGCACCATCGCATTTTTGGCCCCCAGCGATTTATCGAGCAGGGCCTGGGCACGTTCCTCCATGCGATGTTCAACTTGCATCTGATATTCTAACATGTCGGGGGAGATATTGCCGGACAATCCTTTGCCGCCAACGCGGGAAAGTACATTGCCATTTTGATCGATAACCGTGACCTGCTCAGGGCTTAATCCCTCGATGGAACTGGAAACCAGATGAACGATACCTTCGGTCTGGGCTTCGCTCAATCGTTTCCCAGGAGCGAGTTTGAGAATGATCGAGGCGGTTGCCGGTTGCTGCTGATCCTTGAATAATCGTTTTTCAGGCAAGGCCAGATGGACCCGGGCCGACTCCACCGGGCCGAGCGAGGCTATGGTGCGGGAGAGCTCGCCTTGTAACGCTCTTGAATAATTAACTTTCTGAACGAAATCGGTTAGGGCGAAGGATTGCTTGTCAAAGATTTCAAAGCCAACCCCACCGCCTTGCGGCAACCCCGACGAGGCCAAGCTTAACCGGGTTTCATAGACATTTTTAACCGGCACCAGAATATTGCGGCCGTTGTTGGCGAGTTGATAGGGGATGTTTTGCCGCTTGAGCACTTCGATCATGGCCGAGGCATCCGATTCCGCCAGATTGCCATAGAGCAACTGGTAATCGGCGGTCCTCGCCTGGATGATGATGAAGGCAAACAGGCCGATAGAAATGACGGTCACTGCAGCCAGGGCCATCTTGCGCGGCAAAGGCCACCCTGCAATCGTGGCGATGAACATCTGCAATGCGTTTTTCGGTTTCTGAGGGGAAACCTCTGTTGGTTCAGCCATAGTGCATCCCTGCTGCTGTTATCGGTTAAAAATGAGGGTCTGTATTTTTTTTATGCCGTTACGAACCCAGAACTACCATCAGACCTGCATCCGCATGATTTCCTGGTAGGCGTCAATGGCTTTATTCCTCACCTGAATCATGTATCGAAGGGAGATGTCGGCCTTTTCCATGGAAATCATGGCCCCGTGCAGATTTTTTTCGTCACCGGCATGCAGTTGTTGCATGGCTTGGTCAGCGGTCTGCTGGGTTTGGTTGGTTTCGGCCACCATGGTTTTAAGGATATCACCAAACGATGACTCCGCCTGGGTCGCCGCAGAGGCGTTTGTTTGCACCGGGGTGGTGAGCGCCGGGGCAATGCTCTGGATTGCTTCCATGGATTATCTCCCGATTTCGAGTGCTTTCATGGCCATGCGTTTGGCCGATTTGATAGTAGTGGTGTTGGCCTCGTAGGAGCGCGTCGCCGACATCATGTCGACCATCTCCTTGATGGTGCTGACATTAGGCATCTCTACATACCCATCCTCTTTCGCATCCGGGTGCGAAGGGTCATAGATGCGTTGCGGCGGGCTCTTGTCTTCGATAATTCTGGCAACCTTGACCCCCTGGACCTGCCCTTGGGGCCGCATGGATTGGTCCAGATGCTGTTTGAAGGGGAGTTTTTCGGTTTCAAAGACCACCGATTTCTTCTTATAAGGCCCACCTTCCGGGGTAGAGGTGGTCTCGGCGTTGGCGAGATTGCTGCTGATGGTATTGAGCCGGGTTGTCTGAGCCTTCAGTCCTGAGGCTGCTATGTCAAAGGTCGTAAAGATATCCATATTGACTCCTGGTTGATTGTATATTTTATCTATGCAAATTATGCGCCACCGTTTGCGGCGTATTTAAGCAGGGAGAGTTTTTTGCTCAACATAGTGATCGCGGTCTCATAGAGGATTTCGTTCTTAGAGAGCTTGATCATTTCCTGTTCAACACTGACGCTGTTCTGATCGCCGATGCCGGTGGTGTCCCTTTTGGTGTTGACGGTACCGGTCACCTGGTCGAGGTTGGTCGGGGTCAGGGGAATGTGATTGGGTTGGGTCGATACCGAGCGCAGGCCGTTTTCCGACAGGGCATTTTTGAGTTGATCCTCAAAGGTGAAGGATTGGGCCGAATAACCGGGGGTCTCGGCATTGGCGATATTGGCGCCGATGATCTCCTGGTTCTTAGAGCGAAGATCAAGCACCTTTTGAAGCATCTGGGTAGTAGTGTCGAACTGCTGAATGCCGGGCATAACGGACCTCCGATGTTTATGAGTCTCGATGGCGGCCGACAGGGTTGTATCAACCGCTTTCGGATTATTTTTTTTGCTGCAGTTGCAAGATCGCCGCTTCTTCACCGGCGAGTTTGGTCCAGAGAGGATCTTTTCCTTTTTCGGCTAATTCTTTGAACAGCTTAAGTGCTTGGGTGGTATTGTTTTTTTTCGATTCAATCTGTGCCAGTCTGAATTGAGCCTGCTCTATGTCACTCCCTTGTTCTTTCATCCGCCCAAAAGCTTGGGCAGCCAGGTCATCCTGGCCGGTTTGAAAATAGGCTTCCGCCAGGAGCAGGGTGGCTTGGTTGGCGGCGATTATGGGCTGCAATTCGGGGTCGGACAGGGTGTCAATCACCTCCTGCCACCGTTTCAACTCGAAAAAGATGCGGGCTTTGAGCAATTCGAGTTGGGGGGTCCGGTGGCGAGTGTCGGCTTGGAGGAGTTTAACAGCCTGGTCGAATTGGCCACTTGCATACAGCGCCCGGATCTTGAACAAAAAAATCGCTGGTTCATCGTTACCTTTGGGGTAATTGAGCAGATAACGGTCGGCGTACTCTTCCACCTGGACGTAACGATCGGCATCAAAAAGTCCTTGAAGCAGCGGCAGATAAATTTTTTCTTTGTCGGCTTCAGACGAAATTTCAAAAAGGTATTGATAGGTCTGGGCGGTCTGATCAGCCAGGCCGAGATTGCTGTAGGCGTTGGCTAAATCATAAAGCAGGTTGGTGTTGAGCCAGCCATTGGAGAAAAAAGATTTGTTCTGTTTGGCCAAGACCAGGGCTTTGACGTATTCTTTATCTTTAACCAATTGCTTGATAACCACTGGCAACTGTTCGATGAGCAAAGCTTTGGTTTCCAGGCGCAGCCTTCCCGACTGAAAGCTTCGCAGTATTTCCATGCACTGGGCCACGCTTTTCTGGCGATCTCCGGCGAGTGCGTTAACCAGGGCCTGTTTGAAAGCGGCCTCTTCCCGGAGCGCTACGGTATCGGCCTGGGTTGCCATTTTACCGTAGGCGGTTTCCGCAGATGTTGCATTCATCCGTTTGGCCACGAAATCCAGATCGATCTGTTTAAGGAGGGCCCGTGCCCCGCCCTCGGTGCGGGAAAAAGCATCCTGGATTTGCTGGAGATCGATTCTGGCCTTCTTCTCGGTTGCCGAAATATGGAGTTCGGCCATAGCCAATCGGTAGAGCGCCAAATCCTGACCAGGTTTATTGTTGAGCAGATCACCGAGCAGTCGATATTTTTTGGCCGCCTTTGGAAAGCGCTTGTCGGTGTACAGGGCGTCGCTGAAATGGGCCAGGGACATGGGGTCGGTATCGATGATGGGCGATTGGCTTTCAAGTTCCAGGTAGGCTGTCAGCGCTTTGGCTTTTTCTTTTTTCTGGTAGAGGAGGTCGGCCTGTCGCAGGAGTCGGACCGCCCTGAGGGCTTCGCTGCGGACGACATCGTCACGAACCAGGATTTTTTCGGCATCAGCGGTTCGTCCGGACATCAGGGCTAATTCAGCCAGCAAGAGGTTGCAATGGGCTGTAAAGGGGATGTTATTTTCTATTTTCTTGAAGAGGCCCGTGAGTTCATAATAGGCGGAAATATGGTCTCCCTTGATTGCCTGCTGATAAATCTGGAGCAGTTGGGCGAGGGAGGCCATCAGGGTGTCCGGGTATTGGAGGACAATTTTCTGCAAGAGGGCGTGCGGTTCTTTGTATTCCCCTGCTCTGACCAGGGCTTCGCCATAGGCCAGTGCCAGTCGTTCCTTTAAGGATTCGTCAGGTTGGTTTTCCAGTTGCATCCGTAGTCGTTGGTACACCTGAGACCATTTATTTTCATTGGCCAAGGCCTGGATCTCCGCGGGCAACCACAGTTCATCGGCTAGTTTTGGCGGCATGGCCGCAGCCAGCGGGAACGGCGGCAGCAATAGCCTGGGAGGAACTGCGATCTCCACCGGCGATTCGTACCCCGTGAAAAACGAAACCCAATTTTTGGCATAGGCGGAGGCCGTCACCGGGTTGAGCGCATCGGCATCAGCCCGTTTGACAGTGGCAACCCCTTGTAATTTTGAGGAGAGTTCCTGGGAGGTGGCGACAAGCGGATCACCCAATATAATATCAAGCACGAGGGTGGCGCTTTCTTTGTTGCTCTCCGCCATAACCTTCTGCGGAGGATAACGAAAATAGAAAGAAAGAACGGTTTTTGATTTTTGTTGCGCATTGACCATTTTGATCATTTTGCCATCGGTGGGCGGCGGCGCCAGATGGTCTGCCAGGAGGGTGTCCTGCAGTTCAAGGTCGATTCTCCGGCCGGTGGTGGTCGTGGTGAAAGCGGGCAATAGATCAAAGTGCAGCGTGAGTTGCAAGTGGGGGGCCGCATCGGTGCGATTGATGGCTTTCAATAGCACAGCAGCTTGTGCAGAACCATTTGAGCACAGAATGCCAACAAGCAGAAGTGTGATGATAAGGCTGCGATTGATCATAGGGTTTTGTCGGCAGAGAGTGCGGCTTGCGGTCATGTGGCCAAAGGGGAACCATGCTGGATACTCTTCAAGCAATAAACATTCCATGCAAAGCCTGCGGACTGTTTCGGTGTGCGGTCTGCTGTTTGGTTGTATTAAATCAATAAACCGAGGCCGGTAGCTCTTTTCGGCAAAGCTGATGGCAGTGTCATATTTTTGGCGTTTGCGATAGTGTCGACTGTTTCATTGGCAGACGTCATGGGATTTGCTATCGTGGGACCGGTCAGCAGAGTTTTTTAACGATAAGGTTCAGGACTACGCAAGTTCTCGGGAGGAAGAGGTGAGGGTTCCAGAGGAAGACTATACAATACTTGAAGATTTCGTGCAGGAGAGCCTGGCAGGGGTGAAGCGCGCAACTCCTTTTGTCAAGGCCTTGGTGGAACAACCCGACCGGGAGGATATTCTGCCCAAGGTGACCGAGCATTGTTTTCACCTGTTTCATTCCATTAAGGGTACAGGCGGTTTTCTTCAACTTGATCAGCTGGTACGTCCAGCCGAGGCGATGGAATATCTGCTTGACCGGATTAGATCCGGAGTGCAGTCGTTCACACCCATGCTGGTCTCCTTGCTGGCCGAATCCTGTCAATTCATGGAGAAGGGATTACCGCTGCTGCTGATTAATAAAAGCGATGAACGCCTGGCCACTTCGGCTCAAGCCTTGACTGCGGCTATTTTTCAGGCCATGAAGGTCGGGGAAGAAGATTCCTGGGTCGATGGGTCGGCAGCCTTGGAGCCGCATGGGATGCACGATACTTTCTTATTGGAAACCGAGAATCTTTTGACCACGGCGGAGCAGGAGTTTGTGCTCTGGGATTTTATCGCCATGGATCATCAGCGAATGGAGGATTTATGCCGCCTGCTGCATCGCTTAAAGCAAAATTTCGCGCTTTTTGAACTGAAGGATCTGGAACGATTATGTCTGGCTCTTGAGTCCGCCTTGACCCGTTACCTCCAGGGTGAATTTTTCCAGACCGAATATCCCGAAAGGGTCTTTTTGCGAAGTATCGATGCGGTGCGGAGCGCCTTGACCAGTATCACCCGCCTGGGCGATGTTGCCGTCACCGGCCTGGATCATCATCTGGCCGCTCTGCAGGGTTTGATGCGGCAACCGATCGGCACTTTGCTGATCGAGGCTGGCCTGGTGAATCCCCAAGTCATCGAAGATGCCCTTGAGGTGCAGAAAAGTTGCCGGGATACAACGCCCCGCCGTTTGGGTGAGGTCTTGGTGGATATGGGAGAGGTGACCCCGGACCAGATCCAGCATATCCTCCAGGCGCAGCATAGTAATCGCGCGCGGGCGGCACAGGCGGAAACTATACTCAGTAGCGTCTGTCAGCCTCAGGGGCAACCGTCACCGGCAAGCGCTGTCTATAATGAAATAAGCATCGATGGCCGGAAAATTGCAAGAATTGTAGAGTTGGTCAATCAACTGGCGGTGCTGTACCAACCGGAAGGAGCCGCTGCCGGTATTTTTTCGGAATTGAAGATGCTGGCGAAATCCTGTAACCAGGAAGCCCTTGCCGCTTTTTCCTCCCGACTGAAGCGGTTGGTGCATGACTTGGCGGTGCAATATAATAAACGGGTCTATTTCGTTATCGAAGGCATTGATACCCTCCTCGACCAGCGCGATATATTTCTCCTGGCCGATCCGTTGCTGTATCTTCTTCGTAACGGCGTTGAGCATGGCCTGGAAACCGTCGAGGAACGAATGCTGGCAGGGAAAAGAAAGAGCGGCAAATTGACGTTGACCGCCCTGCAGCACGGTGCTGAAATCTGGGTGAGTATTGAAGACGATGGTCAGGGTTTTGACATGAAGAAAATAGCTAACTTGGCCGTTGCCCAAAACTTGGTCGATAGAGAAGGTGTTGCCAATCTCACCCCTCGGGAACTCGCGCAACTCTTCTTTCGATCTCAGACCTCTATCGACAACGATTCGCAAGGCGCACCGGGCCAGAACGCCGGTTTGACCTTAGTCAGGGACCGAATCCAGCAGTTGCAGGGCAGGGTTGAGATGCTGACTCGCCCTGACAAGGGGACCAGGATAACCCTAAAGGTACCACAACAGCACTGAGACATTATTAGGGAAAAAGCAACTTGGCAGGAAGAAACCTTGCTTTCCCTGTTTTGGTCTTGATAGAATGACCAATATAATAATACTTCCGCCTCATTTTTTGGATTTGTTGAAGTGGAAAGCGCGCTTACTATGCGGAAGCTATACTATGACCAAGAGGAGAAAATAATGGCAAAGAATGTACTGCTCGTTGACGATTCCAGCACGATGCGAAAGATCATCAGCCGTTCGCTGCGTCAAGCAGGGCTTGATTTTGGAGAGATTTATGAAGCTGGCGACGGTCAGGAAGCCTTGGCTATGCTCGAGAAGGAATCCATTGATATCGTTTTGAGCGACATCAATATGCCCAATATGAATGGAATTGAGTTCCTTCGTGAAAAGGGCAATCGTCCCGCCATCAAAGATATCCCAGTTTTTATGATCTCTACCGAAACCGGTGAGGATATCATCGGCGAAGCCAAGAGTCTGGGGGCCATCGGTGCTCTGAAAAAACCTTTTACCCCTGATAAGGTCAATGAGGTTCTCGGACCGTTCATGTAAAAATAAAGCCGTTTGATAGAGAGACATTCTTGCCTGTTGAACATGACGGATGTCATCCGGAACAGGTTTTTGGATAGGGAGGGTAAGGTGTGAATGGTACTAACAGTTTTTCCGAAATCAATGATAAGATCATTGAGGCAACAATAGAAATATTCACCGGCATGGTGATGATGGAGATTTCGGTAGGCGGAGAGCCGTTGCTGACGCTCGGGCCATTGAAAAACTCAATCACTGGCATGATCGGTCTGGCCGGCATCCATAAAGGAGTGCTCGCCGTCCATTTTCCCAAGCAGGTAGCATTGGATGTTACCAGCAGCTTTCTCGGGATGGAAGTCAGCGAGATCGACGCCGATGTTCAGGACGCCATCGGTGAGATCGCCAACATACTTGGCGGTAACCTTAAAACCATTCTCTCTGATCGGGGCAAAGATATCCAACTTTCCCTGCCGTCGACCATTTATGGCGACCAGTACGCCTTTACCTCCCAGGCCGATGTGGATCAGGTTATTCTGCCCTTTCAGGCGCCTTCCGGAATGTTTTATGTCGAGGTGGAACTTGAGCGATAATATTTTTGCCGGTTGCAAGTAACGGACTTCTATCAAGGGAGTATTTTTTTGGATTTAGAAAATGTTTTAATCCAGGCCACGTTGGAGGTCTTCGCCGCCATGATTTTCATCGAAATCACGCCGGAGAAACCGTTGGAGGCTGGAGCGGCAATGGAATACAACCTAACCAGTCTCATCGGGCTGGCCGGCGATTTCAAAGGTATTCTCGCCATCCAGTGCCCCGCAGAGGTGGCGATGGGTATCACTGGAGCCATGCTCGGCATGGAGGTGACGGAACTCGGCGTGGATGCCCAAGACGCCATCGGTGAAATTGCCAACATGGTGGCCGGTGGCCTTAAAGAGGCGTTAACCTCCTCCGGGAAAAAAACAGAGTTGGCCATTCCCACCACTGTTATCGGTACGTCCATCAGGACCAGCGGTCTTTCCGGATCCTCACGGGTCATGATCCCGTTTTCCAGCCCACTGGGACAGTTCGGGGTCGAACTCAGATACATCATTACCTGAGGGAAAGAGTTAACTCTTTATGTGCTTTTGCCGAAATATATAAAACAATGTCTGATAGCGTGTCGTACCGCTGCTTGTCCGTTAGGTCACGCTTAGGCGGCATGGATAGTCAATTCAACCGAATCTGTAGGATCGATGGTCGATCTGTTGCTTGGGGTCGGGTCGGGATTCTTTTCAGCTTAACGATGCCTGCGTGATGAAAGCCAGAGAACGCTTCGATAAAATATTGCTCTCCTGCTGTACCCGGATCCAGGAAGAGGTTGCCTCTCTGGTCGGTAAGCCGTTCAAATTAGGCGAGCCCCAGTTCCGAGAATGCAGTAAGGCAGATTTGTTCACAGAGCCCGGTGGCAAGCGTGTGCTTGCTCATGTCCGGATCGATGGAGAACTCCTGGGCGCGGGCTGCTTGCTGGTTGGGATCAGGGACGCCATCCAGATCGGCGGCGCGCTCATCATGCTTCCTGAATCCGAATTGGCAAGTTTGAGCGCCGAAGAACAGTATTCCGAGGAATTGCAGGATTCTTTCGGAGAGGTGGCGAATATCGTCTGCGGGGCGATCACCGTCATTTTTGAAGAGCAATATCCCAAAAAAGTGCGTTTTGTCAGGGTAGAGCAGGAAGTTATTATCCCGGTTACGGTGGATATCGAATCCGAATTGCCGATTGCTGATGGTTCGTACTACCTGATGACCGTTCCCATGTGGTTGGATAATCGTGATCTTGGCGGTCTCGATGTGGTCTTCCCCGCAGTGCTTTTTGGCTTGGCCTCGGAGGCTGCCAAAGAAAAGGCTGCTTCCGAGGAGGTCGCGGCAAAGGTGACACCTGTTCCGGAAGTACAGCAACCTCACGAGCAGGAGCCGATAGGGACGATCGAGGGCAAGGGGGGCGATGCAAGGGGGGAGGAAGAGGTCGGCATTCTGGAACGACCTGGAACCGCAGTTGCAGAGGAACCCGGTCAACCGGTGCACACCAAACAAGATCTTGAAAAGCAGAAAAGAATTGTTGATGAACTGCTGAAAAACAGCATGGCCAAGATGTGCGAGGAGGTCAGCGCCCTGCTCGGGGGGACGCTGAAGGTCGTACCCACTGAGCACGCCGCTTTTTCAAAAGCAGATTTTTTGGAGCAGGCCGGCGGCAAGCAGATTATGGCCCGCATGGATATTCGTGGCGAAGGGCAGGGCGAGGCCTTTCTGTTTGTGGATATCAAAACTGCCGTGTATCTGGGCGGCAGTCTGATTATGCTACCGGAAGGTGAACTGGAGGCGACTGTTCGCAACGAAGACTTCGGGGACGACGCCAATGATGCCTACGGTGAGGTAACCAATATCATCGCCGGTGTCTACACTGCCGTCTTTGAGGAACAATACCGCACCAAACTCGGGTTTGTGAAGACCTCAATGGAACCGGTCACTCCGGTCAAGGTCGATGTCGAATCCGACGATATCATTCCCAATCAACCCTATTATCTCTCCGCCGGGCAGATGCAGTATAACGGCAAGGACCTGGGGAGACTGCAACTCGTTCTGCCGGCCCGGGTGCTGGAACTGGAAGATCTCCTTAAGCTCGAAGAGGAGACGGCCGCAACAGGCGAAGCGCAGAGCAAGGCCATGCCCAAACCGGCAGCCAAAGATCCAGGCCTATCGCCCGCAGAGCCTGGCCGCCTGCAGGGAAAAGCCTCTGAGAGTGCCGATATCCTCATCTTCACCGATGACGATACGGAAGGCGATCGAATCGCTACGGCCTTGCAGCAGTTGGGCTATGTTTCCCGTACGCTGCATTTCAAAGATTCGGTGGGTAGCTTGTTGACTCCGCGTATTCAGATGGTTTTTTTGGTGATGCAGGAGGTGAGCGAGCAGGGATTTGGGGTGGCTATCAAAATCAGCAGTGCAGGATTGTCGGTGCCTCTGGTGGCTGCCGGTCCGGCCTGGACCAGGACGTTGGTGCTGAAAGCTGTGAAATACGGAGCCTGTGATATCCTCATTACCCCCTCTGCACCGGCCGATGTCCGGGAAAAAATAGAGCTCAATCTGGTGAAAAGAGCTGCCTGAAACAAATCCGTCCTACTCCGCTTCTTCCTCCCCCAACCACCCGCCCAACAACTCCTTTTTCTTGATTTTTTCCAGCAGCGTGGTCCGTTTGAGGTTAAGCAGGCGAGCCGCTTCTTTTTTGTTTCCCTGCGTTATTTTAAGGGCCTGGATAATCAATTGGGTTTCAAAGTCATTGACCAGGGCGTTGAAGTCAATACCGGTCTCCGGCCATATATCTTCGGTTGCGGCATTGCCCCTGGAAAAGAGCATCAGTTGTTCGGGCTGGGTCACATCATTCAATTCTGGCTGTAACGTTACCCCGGTCGGTTGGATAGGCTGACCGCCGTTTCGGTATTTTTCGGGGAGATCGTTGACGCCAACAAGGGAGCCGCCATGAAGGATAGTCATGTGTTGCACCAGGTTTTCCAATTCCCTGACATTGCCTCGCCAGGGGAAATGGGCCAGGGCCAGGAGGGCGGCGGCATTAAATCCCAACAAGGGATGTTTTTTATTTTTCCCGAGGGCTTTGATGAAATAATCGATGAGGAGCGGGATATCTTCCGTCCGTTCGCGTAGGGCCGGGATGGAGAGCGGGATGACGTTGAGCCGATAATAGAGGTCTTCCCGGAACTTGCCGTCAGCCACCATCTGTTCCAGATTGCAATGGGTAGCGGCTATCACCCTGACATCCACCGGGATCGCTTTCAATCCACCCACCGGTTCGAATTCCCGCTCCTGCAAAACACGCAGCAGTTTGGCCTGGAGCACCGGCTTCATATCGCCGATTTCGTCAAGAAACAGGGAGCCATTGTGGGCGTATTCGATCCGGCCTATTTTTGGCCCCGTGGCTCCGGTGAAGGCACCTTTGGTATAACCGAACAGTTCGCTTTCCAGGAGATCGTCGGGGATGGCCGCACAGTTGACCGGGACAAAATGATGCGAGCATCGCGGGCTGTGGGCATGAATTGCCTTGGCCACCAGTTCCTTGCCAGTTCCTGATTCCCCTTGAATGAGGACGGTACTGATATCATCCTCGGCGAGTTTGGAGATCAGCTTGAACAGCTGTTGCATGGATTGGCTTCGGCCGATTATCCCATAAAAAGTATCAGTGAGCATGGCTCATTGGGGGAGTTTGTCTGCGAGTTTACTGGTGGTCAGGCGCATATTGAAGCTCAGCAATCGCATGATAATTTTTAAAAGGATAACGCCCATTGCAGGATAGGATTCGGTCAGGATGTCGAACCCTTGCTTAGTCAAGATAATGACAACCGAGGGTTGTCGGGCGATCACCGTGGCGGATCGGGGTGACCGGTCGATAATCGACATTTCGCCGATGGTATTGCCCTTACCGAGTCTGGCGATGACACGGTAGTCGCCGGCGGTTGTTTTTTTGAGGACATCGAGTAGCCCGCGCACGACAAAACACATAAAATCGCCTTGGTCCTCTTCGACGAAGAGGTGTTCCCCGCGCAGTATTTCAGCAAAACGCATGTGGCGGGCGAGAACATCGAGGTCATCGGTTTTAAAAACGTCAAACAACGGCAGGGTAAGAATGAGATCCCTGGTTTTTTCCTCATTTTCGTTAAGCTCTTGAACGGGTGCGGCGGTTTTTTTCATAACAAAGGGCGCACGGGCAATCATTACCAGTCAGAAAAGGTTACAGACTTTTTGGTGTCCTCTGGTACAGTTACAAATAAGTTTACCACAGGTGAACCGTGAAATACAAGGGACTTTCAATTATAGTGTCATTATCTTGACAACGAAGTGCTGGCAACTGAAAAGGTATTAAGGTGATTGATATGTGCATGGCACCAAAGGCGGCAAGATTATTGACGGCTATGTTCTTCTGTTGTTTTTTGTACTGTTCCTCTGCCCAAGCCTGGGAGGGGGTGGTTGTAACTGTACCAGACGGCGATTCTCTTGAGGTGAAACAAGGAGACCTTGTGCACAAGATACGACTCTATGGCATCGATTGTCCCGAATACGGTCAGGCCAGTTGGATAGAGGCCAGAGGGTTGACCAGGGCCATGGCCCTGGGGCAGCGAGTGAGCGTTGAGCCAATGGATACCGACAAGTACGGGAGAATCGTCGCTTTGGTCTGGAGCCAAGGGGGGCAGGTTAATAGTGAGTTGGTTCGAAAGGGCCAGGCCTGGGTGTATCCGCGCTACTGTCAGAAGCAACCCTTGTGCCGGGACATGAACGTCCTGGAGCAAACCGCCAGGGCGGCAAGGCTGGGGTTGTGGCATCAACCTAACCCGACGCCGCCGTGGTCATGGCGGCATTCAAGACCGTAACCCCGGTCTGATCTCGGGCCTGGAGGCGAGGTCCGTGACCATTATTGGGATGCGGCAGGCAAGCATTCCCCTGCTATGGGGTGGGGCAGATCTATCGAGCGGGAAAAACTGTTCTTTCCTGGTTGAAGAAGAGCCCGTTACATTCCCGCCAAGGCTGCGGTGGTCCAATCCAGGAGCGGCCCCGGAAAAAAACCGAAGCCGAGCACGCCAAGCAGGCAGAGGCCAAGTGCCGCGGTCATTCCCGGAGAAAAAGAGCAGGAGATGGTCTGCTGCGACTCGCTCATATACATATAGCGTACCACCCGCAGGTAAAAATAGGCGGAGATGGCACTGAACAGGACCGCGCCGATTACGGTCAGGGTATACCCGGCGGAAAAGGCCGCCTTAAGCAGATAGAACTTGCCGATGAATCCGCCGGTCGGCGGAATCCCGGTCAGGGAAAAAAGAAAGACCAGCATCATGGCAGCGGCCAGAGGATGCCGGGAGGCCAAGCCCTTACAGTCATCCAGCGATTCATGGGGCTGGTCGGGGGTGGCCAGAAGCATGAGAATGCCAAAGGCTCCCATGTTCATGAACAGGTAAATAATCAGATAGGTCATGGTGGCGGCCAAGCCCTCGGCAGTGCCGGCCAGCAGGCCGAGCAGGGCATATCCGGCATGGGCGATGGCCGAATAGGCCAGCATCCGTTTGAGGCTCCGCTGGCACAGCGCGGTGATGTTGCCCACCGCCATGGTCAACAGGGCCAGCACCGCCAGCACTGGGCCCCAATGTTCGTGGAGTTCGGGCAAGCCAAGGAACAGCAGGCGACCGAAGATGGCGAAGCCGGCCACCTTGGGGCTGACGGACATGAAGGCCGTTATCACTGTGGGGGCACCTTCATAGACATCCGGAGTCCAGAGGTGAAACGGTGCCACAGCAACCTTGAAACAAAAACCGGCGATCAGCAGGGCAAGGGCCGCCATCAGGGCAGGATTGTTGCCCAGATGCAGCGTGGCGATCAGTTCGGCGATCCGGGCGATGTCGGTGGTGCCGGTCAGTCCGTAAAGCAACGACATCCCGAACAAGAGCAAGGCTGAGGCAAAGCTGCCCATGAGGAAATATTTGATTGCAGCCTCGCTGGTGCGCTGCTCTGTTTTGTGCAATCCCACCAGGGCATAGATCGGCAGGGCCATCAGTTCAAGTCCCAGGTAGAGGACCATCAAGTCGCCCGCTGAAGCCATCATCAGCATACCGACTGCGGAAAAGACCATCAGGCTGTAATATTCTCCCTGCCGAAGACCGATGATGCGGCAAAAATGTTCGCTCATCAGCGTGGTCAGTATCACCCCGGCCAGGCAGGTGCTCTTGAAGACGATTGCATAGCCGTCAACCAGAAACATGCCGCCAAAGGCCACGGACGGTCGAGAGCCTACGACCATGGCCAGAGTGGTGAGGCAGCCGACCACGGTCAGCCAGGGCAGTACTTGCCGCTGCCGGGGGACGAAGATATCAAGACCGATCAGCAGCACGCCGATACCGATCAGCAGCAGTTCCGGTAGGATGGGTTCAACAACGGCCCAGTTGATAGCCACGGTAGGGATCATTATCGCTCCGTAAATATTCAGGTTGTTTGTCTCTTGGACGGTAGTCCGTTAGACAGAAAAGGGTCATCAGCAGGGTCTCTAAACAGTCTTAACCGGTCATTTCCAGTCACTCTCTGGCTGTCCATTCTCAGACGAAAAACCGACAATCTTGTTATCTCAACCACTGGTTCCATTAAGGGGGCGGTATCAGGCCGGGTACCAGAAGCGTTCCGGCCAGCCCTACCCCATTGACCTGATCGAGCAGATGGCCGACCGAGACATGGAGAAAGCCGAGCAGGGCGTTGGGATAGAGGCCAATCCAGAAAATAAGCAGGACCATGGGCAACAGGGTGAGAATCTCCCGCAGGTTCAGTTCAACCAAGCCTCGCATGGATTCCTTGATTTCATTAAAAAAGATGCGCTGATAGAGCCAGAGCATGTACCAGGCCCCCAAGATCAGGCCGGAGGCGGCGATCACCGCCGTCCATGGCAGGCGTTCAAAGCCGCCGAGCAGAATAAGGAATTCGCCGATAAAGCCGTTGGTGCCGGGCAAACCCACCGCCGCCAGGGTAAACAGCAGAAAAAAACCGGCAAACACCGGCATGGTGGAGGCCAGGCCGCCGTAGGCGACGATCTCTCGGGTGTGGGTGCGTTCGTAGATCATGCCGATGGCCAGGAACAGGGCACCGGTGACCACGCCGTGATTGATCATCTGCAGAATCCCCCCCTCCAGTCCCCGTTGATTGAGGGCGAAAAGTCCCAGTGTGACAAAGCCCATGTGACTGACTGAACTGTAGGCGATCAAACGTTTGAGATCGGTTTGTGCCAGGCAGATGATCGCCCCGTAGACAATGGCGATCACCGAGAGAATCAGCATGGGCAAGAGCATCTGCTGGGTGGCATCGGGCAGGATGGGCAAGGAGAAGCGGAGGAAACCGTAGGCGCCCATCTTAATCAGCACCCCGGCCAGGATGACCGATCCGGCGGCTGGGGCCTCGGTATGAGCATCCGGCAACCAGGTATGCACCGGCCACATTGGTACCTTGACCGCAAAAGCAGCAAAAAAAGCCCAGAAAAGGATCAGTTGCAACTTAAGCGAATAGGGTTGACCGGCGAGTTGGAGAATGTCGAAGGTATGGCCGCCGTTCTGGTAGAGCAGAATAATCCCCACCAGCATCAGCAGGCTGCCGACTAAGGTGTAGAGAAAAAATTTAACGGTGGCGTAAATCCGCTTTGGTCCGCCCCAGACCCCGATGATCAAAAACATCGGGATGAGCATGGCCTCCCAGAAGATGTAGAAGAGGAAAAAGTCGGTGGCGCAGAAGACTCCCATCATCGCCCCTTCCAGCACCAGCAAAGCCACAAAAAATTCCTGCACCTTGTGGGTGATGCTTTCCCAGGACACCAGGATAGAGAGGACGATAATCAGGGCGGTGAGCAGGAGGAAAAGTACGCTGATGCCGTCGATGCCGAGGGCATAGTTGATGTTCAGGGCCTTGATCCAGGGGTGGTGCTCCTGAAACTGCATGAGATAGGTGGTCTTGTCGAAGAGCAGAAGGGCCGGCAAGCAGAGCAGGAACTCGATCAGACTGATGAGCAGCGCCATCAGGCGAATAGTCGCGATCTGCTGCCGCGGCACGATCAGCAGCGAAAGCCCGCCAAGGACCGGGAAGAAAATCAGGGTGCTGAGGAGAGGTATCGACATGGATGAAGCTTCCGGTAGAAGGATTTTGGTTTAAATTCTGGCCAGGAGGACGACAATGAGCACCAGGGCGCCGCCGCCCATCCAGGCGAGATAATGCGAGACCTGCCCATCCTGAATCCGCCGCATTTTCTCGGAAAGCACCCCTATGGAGCGAGGAATGCCGTTGACTACGCCCTCAATGCAGCCGATATCGACGATCCGCAGCAACACCCGGCGACTAAAAGCCAAGGTCGGTTGAATGAGGACGTTGTTGTAGAGTTCATCGATATAATACTTGTTGCTCAACAAACGGTGCACGAAGGCCATCCGTTCGGCCAGCAGGGTGGGCAGATGGGGTTTGAGCCGGTACATATAAAAGGCCAGTGCGATGCCGCAGACTCCAGCGAGGATGGAACCGCCCATGAGCAGGGCTTCCACTGTCCCGGAGACATGGATATGAGGATGGCCGAGCACTGGTTCCAGAAAATGAGCCCAGTGATTGTCGCCGCCTAGGATGGCGGGGATGCCGAACCAGCCGGCGGTGACCGCACCGACGGCCAGCAGCATTAAGGGTCCGGTGACCACCAGCGGAGATTCCTGAAGATGATGGCGCTGATGATCGGTGCCGCGAAACTCGCCGTGGAAGATCAGGAAAAAGAGCCGGAAAGAGTAAAAGGCGGTCATGAAGGCTACCAGCGTGCCGATAGCCCAGGCGAATTTGCCGGCGCCGAGTTCGGTATTGAAGGCCATGAGCAGTATTTCATCTTTGCTGAAAAAACCGGCCAGCCCGGGAACGCCCGAGATGGAGAGCGAGGCGAGCAGAAAGGTCCAGTAAGTGATCGGCATATACGGTTTTAAGCCGCCCATGGAGCGTACATCCTGTTCGTGGTGCATCCCGAGGATCACTGAGCCGCAGCCGAGAAAGAGCAGCGCTTTGAAAAAGGCATGGGTGAACAGATGGAAAATACCGGCGGAATAGGCTCCGACTCCACAGCCGATGAACATGTAGGCCAACTGGCTGACCGTAGAATAGGCGACCACCCGTTTAATATCGGTCTGCACCAGGGCGATGGTGGCGGCGAACAGGGCGGTGACCGCCCCGAGCACAGTGATCAGGTTGAGTGCGAAAGGGGAAAGCGCAAATATGGGATTGCAGCGGGCGACTAAAAAGACGCCGGCAGTGACCATGGTGGCGGCATGAATCAGGGCGCTGACCGGGGTTGGCCCCTCCATGGCATCGGGCAGCCAGATATGAAGCGGAATCTGGGCCGACTTGCCGATGGCCCCGCAAAAGAGGAGGAGGGCGATCATGGTCGCCAGGTTGATCTGGCTGCCGAACAGGGAGATCGTCTGTCCGTCCAGGGCGCCCACCCGGCTGAAAACCTCTTGGTAATGCAGGCTGCCGAATTGGGTGAAAATCAGAAACAGTCCCAGGATAAATCCGAAATCACCGAAGCGGTTGACAATGAAGGCTTTTTTACCGGCATCGGCAGCGGATTTTTTTTCGTAGTAGAAGCCGATCAGCAGATACGAAGACAGGCCGACCGCTTCCCATCCAAAAAAAAGCTGGAGAAAATTGTTGCCCAGCACCAGCATGAGCATGGAAAAGGTAAACAGGCTTAAATAAGCGAAGAAGCGATAATAGCCGTCTTCACCTTTCATGTAGCCCACCGAATAAATGTGGACGAGTGCACTGATGCTGGTGACTACGATCAGCATGACAGCAGTCAACTGGTCCACCAGGAAACCGAAGGAAACAGTCAAGTTGCCGGACTGGATCCAGATGTAAATATCCTGGTTGATGATTTCACCGGACCGGACCCGAAAAAAGGCGGCCAAGGCGCAACCGAAGGAAATCAGAACGGTAATGATCGGCAGCCAGTGGGCCCGTGTACCCCAGCGTTTTCCTAAAAGCAGGGTCAGGACAAAGGAGGCCAGCGGCAAGAGCGGGATGGCAAGCAGAGAGGCCGGCATGTTGTTCATCCTTTCAGTTGGTTGATGGTGTCGACATGGACGGTTCGTCGACTGCGGTAGAGGCTGATGGCGATGCCGAGCCCGATGGCCGCTTCGGCCGCAGCCACGGTTATGATGAAAAAGGTGAAGGCCTGACCGCGCAGGGATTCGAGGAAATGACTCAACGCCACCAGATTAAGGTTGACGCCATTAAGCATCAGCTCAATCGAGAGGAACATCACAATCACATTTCTCCGGGTGAGAAACCCGCAGACGCCGATGCAGAACAGGATGGCAGCCAAGGCCATATACCAGGACAGGGGGATCACAGCGACACCTCTTTGCGGTTGGGGTGTCCGCAGGTTTGAGACTCTTCAGGCGCTTCAGGTTCCAGCGGTATGTTTGCTTCCCGGCGCGCCAGCACCAACCCGCCGATCAAGGCGATCAGCAGGATAAGTCCGGCGATCTCAAAGGGCAGCAGATAGGTGGAATACATCTCCTGGCCTAAGGCCTTGGTATGGGTGAGTTCTTTGATGGCGCTCATTGACCAGACGCCTTTCTCACCCAGGATGAAGGAGGGAATGACGAAGAGCAGGCCGCCAGCCAGACCGACGGCGATGATTCTGCCAAGCCAGGCGCTGGGAACAAAGGCATCCAGGTTTAATTCCTCGCGCAAGCTGACCAGAAACAGCACGAAAAGATACAGTACCAAAATGGCCCCGGCGTAGACGATGATCTGCACGGCCGCTAGAAATTCAGCGTTCAGGGTCAGATAGAGCCCTGCCATGTGGAAAAATAACACCAGCACCATCAGGACGCAGTGGACCGGATTGCGGAGGCTGATGGCCAGAATGCCGCTGCTGATGATCATCAGAGCACAGTAGCCGAAAAAAATCTGGGTAAACATGGATTCCCCCTTGTCAGGATTGTTCCGGCCCGTGGTGCTGCCGCCATTTTCTGCCGACCACCTGCTGCTCACCACTCCATTCAGGAGAGACGGGCAGTCGCTTCGGGGCGGGCAGGGTCTGTTCGGGCAAGCCGCGGGGCCGCCAGAAGGGATTGACATATTCTTCGACCGGTCGATCCAACTGGGCGGCAAACCGGTCCCAGTTGCCGAGTAATTGCTCCATGGTGAAGTAGAGGGAACGCCGATCATAGGAGCCGTACTCATAGAACTCGGTGAGAACGATGGCGTTGACCGGGCAAACTTCCTCGCAGTAGCCGCAATAGACGCAGCGCAGACTCTCTATCTGATAGTCGTCAATCACTCTGCGGCTGCCGGGTTCCTTGTCCTTGTGCGAGCGAATGCGAATGCAGCGCGACGGGCAGACCATGGCGCAGCGCATACAGCCGACGCATTTGCTTTTGCCGGTCTTGGGATCGCGCACCAAGGCATGCTGGCCGCGGAAGCCGGTGCGAATCTGCGGTTTTTCTTCAGGATATTGGCGGGTGATCGGCTTGGAAAAGAGCCGTTTAAGCGTCAGAGCCATGCCCTGAAGGATCTCCGCCTGGAAGATGGTGGCCAGCAGGCCGCGTTTGGGTTTGTATTGAATCTGCATTTTTTGAATTTCCCCCTTATCCGATCATCGCCTTGAGGCAGGCGGTGACAACGATATTTACCAGGGCCAGGGGGATCAACAGCTTCCAGCCCAGATCCATCAACTGATCGTACCGGTAGCGCGGCAGGGTCGCCCGAATCCAGATAAAGATGAACATGAACAGGTAGATCTTGAGCAGGAACCACAGCGGCGGGAAAAAAGGAACCGCAAAGGGCCCGTTCCATCCGCCCAAAAAACAAACCGTGCCGATGGCGGCCATGACCATCATCCCGATGTATTCGGCCATGAAAAAGATGGCGTAGCGCATGCCGCTGTATTCGGTGCAGTAGCCGGAAACTAACTCGGTCTCGGCCTCGGGCAGGTCAAAGGGCACCCGGTTGGTCTCAGCCAGCATGGAAATAAAAAAGACAAAAAAGCCGATGCATTGGGGCAGAAGGTACATGCCGAGAATGGAGTTGCCCTGGGCCTCGACGATCTGGGTCAGGTTGAGCGAGCCGGACATGAGCATCACGCCTACCAGGCTCAGTCCCATGGCAATCTCATAGCTGATCACCTGGGCCATGGAGCGCAGGCCACCGAGAAAACTGAATTTCGAGTTCGAGGCCCAACCGGCCAGGACTACCCCGTAACTGGCGAGTGAACTCATCGCAAAGATGAACAGCAGCCCGATATTGATATCAGCTAGGACCCATCCTTTGGCAAAGGGCAGCACGGCAAGCGAGGTCATCATCGCCACCAGGCAGATGATCGGTGCGGCCATGAACGTCGGCCGATCAGCCTGCTCGGGGATGATATCCTCTTTGAAAAAACTCTTGATACCGTCGGCAATGGGCTGCAAAAGACCGTGCCAGCCAACCTGCATCGGTCCCAGACGCACCTGCATGTGCCCAATAATCTTGCGCTCGAAATAGGTAGCGTAGGCCACATGGAGCATGACCAGAACAAATAAAACAATGATCTGCACAAGCATGAGAAGGATGGTCATATCGTTCCTCGGTCTTCAAGCAGGCCGGTTACATGGTGAAAGAAAACAATTAGCGGTCAGATTCGCCCAGAACCACATCCAGGCTGCCGATATTAGCGATCAGGTCAGCGAGCATTTCTCCCTTGGCAATGGTCGCTAAGGCCCCAATATGGATGAAAGAGGGGGAACGGATGTGCATCCGGTAGGGCCGGTTGTTGCCGTCGGAAATAAAGTAGAACCCCAGTTCGCCCTTGGGCACCTCGGTGGCTACATAGATATCGCCGCTCAGGTAGAGATCGCGGTCGCGGATCAAGCGGATCAGGCCGGTGCCGTAGGTGCTGGAACCGGCTTCGATCCGGGCGGGCACCTTGTTGGGCATGACCAAGTCCGGGGCATCCAGGCCGATGATCGGGCCGGGGGGCAGTTGATCGATGCATTGCTGGATGATGTGCACCGACTGATGCATCTCCTCCATGCGGCAACGGTACCGGGCATAAATGTCGCCGTCACTGCCTAGCGGCACCTCGAATTCGACTTGGTCGTAGGCGTCGTAGGGCTGATGCTTGCGCAGATCATAATCGACCCCTGAGCCCCGCAGGCATGCACCGGTGAGGCCGAGGGCCAATGCTTGATCGCCGGAAACAACGCCCACGCCGACGGTACGCTTGAGCCAGATGCGGTTGGTGTCGATCAGGGTTTCGTATTCTGCGATCCTGGAAGGAAAGATATCGAGAAACCGCTGCAGTTCATCGATGAAATAGGAGGTGACATCCTGGCGTACTCCGCCGATCCGCGGATAGGAAAAGGTCAACCGGGCGCCGCACAATTCCTCGAACAGGTCGAGTAGGATTTCGCGTTCGCGGAAGCAGTATAAAAATACGGTCATGGCCCCGATGTCGAGGGCATGGGTGGCGAGCCACAATAGATGAGAACAGAGGCGCGACATCTCGCAAACCAAGGTGCGGATGTACTGCGCTCGCAAGGGCACTGAGATGGCGAGTAATTTTTCAACGGCCAGGCAGTAGCCGACATTGTTGGCCATAGCCGCGATGTAGTCGAGTCGGTCGGTGAGGATCAGTGCCTGGCTGTAGGTGCGGTTTTCCGCCAGCTTTTCAAAACCGCGGTGGAGATAGCCGACCTGGGGCTTGCATTCGATGATGGTCTCCCCGTCGAGTTCGAGGTCAACCCGAAGGACGCCGTGAGTGGCCGGGTGCTGGGGCCCCATGCGTAAGGAGTAGCGTTCGGCCTCGCCGTCGGCTACCGGAATTTCAAGGGTCTGTTTGAGCGGTGGGGTCATGGCTCCTCCTCATCGGGCTGGTTCTGGCCGTGAGCGTGACCTGCCGGGTCAAAGCCGTGCTGATCGAGTTCTTTTATCTTTTCCAGCAGTTCGGTTATGCCGGTCCATTCTTCCTTGCCCTTGAGCGGATACTCCTTGCGCAGGGGATGGCCTTTCCAATCCTCGGGCAGCAGCACCCGCCGCAGATCGGGATGACCGTTGAAGCTGATGCCCATCAGGTCATAGGTCTCGCGTTCCAGCCAGTTGGCCCCGGACCAGAGGCCGACCACGGAATCGATCGCCGGCTCCTTATCGCCAACCTCGGCCCGGATACGGATCTCATGGCGCAGGGGAATGGAGTAAAGATTGTAGACCACCTCAAACCGTGACAGGCGTGGGTCCTTGCGCCGAACATTATCCACCCCGCAGAGCGAGCGGAGATGGTTGAGACGCAGATCGTCGGTGTCGCGCAGCCAGCGGAGGATAGCGACAATTCGGCCGGGACGGATGATCACTGCGGTCTGGCCCTGGTGGGTGACGGTGTCCAGAAACTCGTCGGGAAACTCGGCCCGCAACCGGTCGGCTATCGCCATTGACTCCATCGGAACTGCTCCTTGCGAATCTTTTCCTGTAACTTGATGAACCCTTCCATCAAGGCCTCGGGCCGCGGCGGGCAACCGGGTACATAGACATCCACCGGCAGGATCTGGTCCACTCCCTGAGTCACCGCGTAGGTGTCGAAGACCCCGCCGCTGCAGGCGCAACTGCCCATGGCCAACACATAGCGGGGTTCCGGCATCTGATCGTAGACCCGGCGTAACACCGGTGCCATCTTTTTGGTCAGGGTGCCGGCCACCACCATACAGTCGGCCTGGCGCGGGCTGGCGCGGAAGAGGATGCCGAAGCGGTCGAGATCGTTGGTCGAGGCCCCGGCATCCATCATTTCAATGGCGCAGCAGGCCAAGCCGAAGGTGACCGGCCAGATCGATCCGGCCCGGCCCCAGTTGACCAGGGCATTGAGCGGCCCGAGCAAGGCATTGACCCCCGGAATGTAGCGAACCCCTTCTTCCAGTTTGACCATGGACGGTTCGGTTATTTCTCCCATTGCAGTACCCCTTTTTTCCAGGCATAAACATATCCCACCAGCAGCAGAAAGATGAACAGCAGCATCTCCACCAGGGCGAACAGGCCGAGACGGTCATAGCTCACGGCCCAGGGATAAAGATAGATGGCTTCAACATCGAAGACCACAAAGAGGATAGCGATCAGGTAGAACTTGACCGAAAACCGCATCCGCGGCGCCTCGGTCGGCTCATTGCCGGACTCGTAGGCAATCAGTTTTTCGTGGTAGGGCCGGCTCAGCCGGAAAAAACGCCCCACGAAAAGGGTCAGCACTCCAAAAAGGATGCCGAAGAGCAATAGTAGCAAGATGCCCAGATATTCCTGGGGGATGGGGGAGGCGTCCATGGCTGCGGTTTCCTTTAGCGCCGGTTGTGCAGCAATTGCTCGGCAAAGGCCTGCCGGGCGGTTTCGGAAGCCTCGGCCGGGGTGGTGAAGGTCAGGCAGCCGGTGGTGCACTTGGTGACGCAGGCCGGTTCCAATCCCTCATCGATCCGGTCTTTGCACAGGTCGCATTTTTCGACCTTGCCGGTTTCGGGGTTCCATTGAGGCACGGTCCAAGGGCAGGCGGTGATGCAGGCCTTGCAGCCGACGCAGGACTTGGCCTCGACAAAGACGATGCCGTCCTGGTCGCGTCGCCGCATAGCACCGGTGGGGCAGGCATCGACGCACCAGGCCTTTTCGCAGTGGAAGCAGGAAAGATATACAAAGGCAATGCTCGGGACCTTGCTTTCATTGGAGGTTACCTCGATCATCCTGCAGTAAAAAGCGCCTGGCCCGCTGTGGTTTTTATCTTTGCAGTGGACCTCACAGGCCCGGCAACCGATGCAGTCGGCCACATCCTGGGTGATGATATATTTACTCATAGTTATTTCTCCTGCGATGGGGCCAAGGTGACGGTGACAAAACTTTCCGCGAGATTGAGACCGCCACCGGCCTGGTCCCATTCCTTCAGTTTACCTTTCATGAAAACCTGGTCGGCGAGTCCCTTGCCAAACGACCGTTTTTTGGCGGGCACGTCGGTGCCGAAGCCGTGGAGCATGAACACCGCCTCGGGATGGATCAGGTCGGTGACATAGGCGGCGATTCGGCCCTGCTCATCGCCGGCACCAACCAGTACCTGATCGCCGTCCTTGACACCGATTGTTTTGGCCGCCGCGGGATGAATCCATAGTTTGTTAACATCAAGCAGTTCGCACAGAATCGGGTTGTTTTGGTGCTGGCCATGGGCTTGGTAGCCGTTGCGGCCAAAGAGTAGACGGAAACTACCATCGGGCGGCGGTTCAGGGGCGACATAGGCAGGCAGCGAGGCTACCCCCATGGCTTCCCACTTTTGATTGACGAGCTCGATTTTGCCTGATTCGGTGCCGAACTTGAGCTTGTCCCGATCATACCAGATGGCCTGGTCGCTCAGTTTGACAAAGCCTTTGGCGTCGAAATCGGCCAGGGTCAGACCGGTGTCCTGAAGTTGGTACTGCCAGATGTCTTCAATCGTCGTAAAGGGGAACAGGTCGCCTTTGCCCATCCGCCTCGCCAGTTCGAGGTAGATCTCCCAACCGGCTTTAGTGTTATTTAAAGGTTTGACGCACTGCTGCCGGCGACCGAATCCGGGTTTGAGCCCTTTTTCGGTGCGTAGGATGTCATCGCGTTCGAGAAAGGTGTTTTCCGGCAGGATGACATCGGCAAACCAGGCGGTTTCGCTGAAATTAATGTCGACGGCCACAATCAGGTCGAGTTTGTCGAGGATCCGCCGCTGCTCCTTGGTGTCGGGCAGGGCGATGAAGGGATTGTGTCGATGGACGAAGTAGGCCTTTACCGGATAGGGTCTGCCGCTGTCGATAGCTTCATAAGCGGTCTGGAGCATGCCTGCACCCTTATCCCACTGGGGATAACGGGTGCCGCAGCCGTCGGCCCGTTCTTCGTTCACTCCCGGCACTAAGGCGGCCAGGCTCTTGAGACCCAATTTACCCGCATCCTTGGGGCCCTTAGGATAAAAAAGGCCACCGGGTTGCTCGATGCTGCCCATCAGCGCATTGATAATATGGATCATGCGGGAGGCATGGAAACTGTCGCGGTAGCGGGCAAGCATCCAGCCGGGATGGATGATCACCTTAGGGCGGTCTTCGTTGAGTTCCCGGCAGAAGGCTTGGATTTCTTCGGCTTTGATCCCGGTCTCTCTTTCGGTCCACTCGGTGGTGTAGGGCTCAAGGAAGGTTTTGAATTCCGCAAGGCCATTGATGTATTTATCCGCGAAATCAAGGTCGTAATAATGGTTGTTGACGATGCAGTGGGCCATGCCCAACAGCAGGGCATAATCGGTCCCCGGTTTAATCTGCCAGTACCGGCTGGCCTTGCCGGCGGTGACCGAAGCTCGCGGGTCGATATAGGTGACCCTCGCGCCATTCTTGATGCCCTTGAGGAAGCTTTTTACTTCCTTGACCTTCAGTGACTCAGTGATGTTGCGTCCAAAGAGAACAATGTGGCGGGCGTTCTCGTAATCGTAGGCGAAGTCCTTACGCCCCAGGCCATAGACTGATTTGGCTGAGTGGTGGACATTGCGGCCGCAGGTACAGTCGTGGTTGATGTAGTTGGGGGAGCCCAGCGCTTTAACAAAGGCTTGACGGAGATCGGCAAAAGGACCGCCCCGGTCGGACAACATAATGGACCGGCTCCCGTGTTCGGCAATAATGGTGTTGAGCCGACTGGCGATATACTCATAGGCTTCGTCCCAGGAGGCTTCCCGCCATTGGCCTTGGCCGCGGTTTCCCATGCGGAGCATCGGAGCCGTGGGGCGCTGCTTGTCCATCCGTTGGGCTAAGGCGGCACCACCCTTGGCACAGAGACTGCGGCCCATGCCGCCATCATGGCTGTTTCCCTCGATCCAGAGAGGCTTGCCAGCTTCGACCTGCACGGTGATTGGGCATCGCACGGCGCACATACCGCAAATACTATATTTTGTCTCTTTCATATGCATCCTTTGGGTGCGAGGTGCAAAGCCATTCGAACCGTTGCTTCAATGGCGACTTCCGCACTTTTGTTTAAGTAGGATTGATGGAAATGATCAATAGTTTCCCAGAAATCCTCGGGTAAAAAACGTTATGAATTCAAGCTGTAAAATACAAACATTGATTTTGCGGCCAAGGATAACTGATTAGGAGTTTGATAACCAATCCTTTTTTACTGAGGGGTGTTTTTTTCCAATCGCCCCTCTTCCTCGGAACTGGAGACGATTGAAGATTCATTACCTCTGGAAGATTTGATATGTCTTCTATGTTTTTGGTATTAAATATATTTATTGATCAATACCGTCTAGAGTGACCCTTGATTTTTAAGGGGGTGCGATACTGTTTCCCAAAACCGGTGGGGATGTGGCGTAAACGTCTCCACGGTGGTGGGACATAGAACGAGGCCTGCATCTGGAGGGTAACCCCGTCATCACTACCAACGCCACCGTTGATCGGATGATCCACCAATCGATCATTATCACCGTCAAAAGCGCTTCCAGGCGATTCTACTAATCATACCAACGCATCCGCCCTCAAATAACGAAAACTATCTTTCCGGCAGGCATCAGGGCCACTTTAAATCGGTTTTAATCCCCCCAACGCCTGTCAAGATGAGGCAACTTCTACGGGGTCAGTAACGATACGCCTAAAGGGTCAGTTTTTTATCGGCGGTGACCACACCGCTGGCCAGAATTCGTTCGGTGGTGCAGTTTTAGCCGTGATTATGGATCCCCTGAGTGACGAAGCGTCCCACGGCTGCCGGCCGATCTTACCCTGTCAAGCAGCCTCTGGCTTGAATTGGCGGTCTTGAAAAGGATCAGTAGTCAACCACCGGTTTTTAATCTAAAATATATCGATTTCTCAAGTCATTACGGCTTTCGCATTGTTCCATTGTTCCTTGCGGGGTGCGCAAGAGCAATGATAAAGGGCTGGTTGAGAACGCGATCGGTCACATGAAAAAGAATTTCCTGACCACCTATAATGAGGCAACGGGTCGTAGAAGGTATTTTAGGCTAGGAACCGTGCTGATTGTATGGTATGAACAGTCCGGAATTTAAATACACGGACGGGTAGCTCAGCTGGATAGAGTATTGGCCTCCGAAGCCAAGGGTCGCGGGTTCGAATCCCGCCTCGTTCACCAATAATATTAGCCACTTAGCAGGGTTTTAGCTAGGTGGCTTTTTTTCGTTTTGTGATGCTATTGTGAAGCCAAATTGGGCGGTTGGTTTTATAGATACTCTTTTTGGTCGCCGTGGCAGTGTCCGGTGGTTGGTGATAAAAAGGTGTCGCTCTGGTCACCGGGTCCACCAGGTTCGGTGACGATTCCCGCCGATTCCTGGCGGCTGGCCTGCTTCCTGGTAGGCCGTGATCCAAATCGCGGTGGTCTGGTCTGATACCTTGCCTGGT